>NZ_JADPJJ010000017.1:0-108574 GCF_023073375.1 Bradyrhizobium sp. 197
AATCGAAGGTAGATTTCAGATCGAATGCGTGAGCGACATACGCGGGCGCGCATAGCCGCGCTTCTACGGGAGCGCCAGAATCGTCCGCAATTGCTCCTTCAATTGATCGATGGAGAACGGCTTGCCGATTGCGGGCGCATCGCTGAACTCCTCCTCAAGCGGCGGTCCGCCATAACCGGTGCTGAACAGGAACGGAATTTTCCGGCCTCGCAAGATGCGCGCTACCGGGAAGACACGTTCACCTGCCAGGTTCACGTCAAGGAGCGCCAGATCGAACGATGCCCTTGTGGCAAGTTCGCACGCCCTTGGCACGTGGGCAGCCGAGGCGACCACCTTTAATCCCAATTCTTCAAGCATGTCTTCGATCATGAGGGCCACCAAGCCCTCATCTTCGACCAGGAGAACCCTGGCGCCGGACAGCTCAACCATTGGACGCTGCAAGCGTAATGGGAAACACGATGCGGCAGCGGGTGCCCTCCGGCTCGAACACCAAATCGAACTCCCCAGCGAGGTCATGCTCTAAGCAACGCTCCATCAGTCGCGTGCCGAAGCCACGCCGCTTAGGTGGCGAAACCAGTGGCCCGCCGCGTTCGCGCCACTCGCATTCCACCGCGCTTTGCGACAGTTTGTTGGGGCCAAGCCGCCAAGTGAAGGACACAGTCCCATCGGGCACCGAGAGTGCGCCGTACTTCGCGGCGTTGGTCAGAAGCTCGTTCAGCACCATGGTGATGCTCAGTGCGGTGCGCGCGTCCAGATCGACGTGAGGCCCTTCTGCCAAAACCCGTCCGGCTGACACCGGAGCCACGATATCGTGGACCAGCTGTCCGAAAGGTGCGTCCTGCCAGCTTCGCCTGGTGAGCAGGTCGTGCGCGCGGGCCAGCGCAAGCAACCGTCCAGTGAACGTCGGCAGGAATTCCGGCAGGTCGGCCGCGTGGCGGGCTGTCTGGTTCGCGAGCGACTGCACGGTGGCCAGAGTGTTCTTCACACGATGGTTGAGTTCGTCAATTAAGACCTTTTGGGCGTTCTCCGCGCGCTTGCGCTCGCTGATATCGACCAGCATGTTGATGGCGCCGATCAAATTGCCTGCCGCGTCACGCAGCGGCGTCGGATAAGGAATGAACGGCACGCGTCTGCCGTCCGGGCGTTCGGCCACGGCTTCGGCACCGCGAACCGGCCGGTTTTCGCGCAGCGCGACGGCCATCGGGCATTCGCTGTGTGGCAACGGCGTGCCATCGGGCCAATAGAGCTTCCAGGTCACACACCACTCGTCGCCCGGCTGCGGCGTTCTGCCCGCCATCTCGACCGCCGCCCGATTGAAGAAATTGATGCGGCCCTCGGCATCCGTCGTGTAAATGGCTGCCGGCAGCGCCTCGAGGAGATCGCGCATGCGCTGCTCGCCGTCGCGCAGGCGGTCCTCCAGCTGCTTGGTGGCGGTGACATCCTGGGCGACGCGCACGCCATAAAGGAAGCGCCCTGCCGAATCCCGCACCGACGAGCTGAAAATGTCGAGATGGCGCACGGACCCGTCAGGCCGCAGTGCGCGCTTGCGAATCGTGTAGTTGTCGATGTCGCCACGGACCTGCCGCGCGTAGAACTCAGCGTCCTCGGTCTGGTCGTCGGGATGGGTGTAGTCGAAGAAGGTCATCCGCAACAGCTCGTCGCGCGAGCGCGCAGAGATGCGGCAGAGGGAATCATTCACCCGCAAGAAGCGCCCGTTCTCGTCGGTTTCGGAGATGCCGACGCTGGCGGCCTCATAAGTTGCCGCGAGCCTGGCTTCACTGGCGTTCCGTGCCTCTTCGGCAACACGGAGTTCGGTGACATTTGTGGTGAAGCAGCGTGTGTTGACGAACTTGCCATCCACGATGCGGCTGTTCGACGTAATCAGCACATGCCTGATGGAGCCGTCACTTGCCCGCAGCCGCGCAGGAAAACGATCGAGCGGCTCGCCGCATGAAAGGCGCTGAAGGATATGGCCAATGACCGGAGCGTCGGCATGAAACTCGGCAACGTGGCGGCCGATGTACTCCTCCGGCTCGTAACCAAGCAGATCCAATTCGGCTTTATTGGCGCGAAGGATAATCCCTTCTCCGCTGACAATATGAAGACCAACCGCGCTGTTGTCGAAAAAGTCCTCCAACTCCTGCGTCTTCCGGCGGACTTCCTCCTCTACCTGCTTGCGTCCCGTGATGTCCTGGAAGCAATTGATGGCACCTTGGATGCAGCCAGAATGATCGCGCAACGCCCGGATGTTGACCAGGGCCGAGAAGCGGGAGCCATCCGGCCGGGCCATTATGACTTCGGCATTGCGCGTAGGCGTTCCCAGACGAACCGCGGCGGCCACGGGACAGTCGGCATGGGCAAGCGGAGTTCCATCGGGCAGGTAGAGCTGATGCGAACCGCAGAAGCGCTCCTTCTTGGCAGGGTCAGGTGTTCGCCCCCACGATTCCACGGCCTCGGTGTTGTAGGCGACGAGCAGTCCTTCCGCGTCACAAAGATAGGCAGCGCCGGGAATGGCATCGAGCGCGGCGTGGCCGGCCGCGACCAGCGCTTCGAACTCCGTGGGCCTTTGGCGGGCGGACAGCGGGAATTCTTCGACGTTTGACATGAGGCGCTCGGCTCTCGGGGCGAGAGGAGCGACGGCCCGATACGGGCCTCGCTTATTTGAAATGAACATGGGCGGACGCCCCTGCGGTCCGCCGAACCCACCCTAACGTATGGCGCGCCATTTGGTTCCGCAGTACGGGCGGCAAGTCACCGCCACATCTGAGAAAAAGCGGCCTGCAAACTGAGGCGGCCTCAATCTACGGACGGCAATACGGCTACTCGACGGGCGCGGTCCCATACTTGTATTGCGACGCCGTCCACATATTGCTTGGCTTGGACAATGGCAGCGTCATCATCTTCGCACTCGACGATCACGGGGGGGCCCTGAATGTGGCCTTCTTTATCAAAGCGATAGAGGCGATACTGCGCCATAGCCAGCACTCATGGGCGCTACTCTGATGCACAATAATTTACCCACTGTTCCATCCAGTGCAACCAATTTTTGCAGGGCTGAATTAGGTCCGAGCTCAAATCAAAGCGAGGACTGAGTTCGGCAGGCCAGCACCGGGCGCACAAGAACAACTCGGCGACAGATCCAGAGCGGATCACGAACCGCGGCTGCGCGAACATCACCTCTTCGGGTCCCAGGCTGATTTCCACAGCAACTTGACTTGGGTCGGCTTATCTCCTGAACGCGGACATGGCGGCTCTGTAAGCGAAGGCGGCAACGGGCCAAGAGCGCAGAGCCCGCCAAGCTGAGGCGGCCTTAATTCATCCGGCTGCGGAGCTTCTGCCGTAGCTGCCGTTGACCCCGAGCATTCCCCGACTGCTAGGCGAGCTTCGGCGGTACGTCGGATTTGCTCGGCACTCTCCAGGTCAATGAGGTCGCAACAGGCCAATACCCCAGTAACCAGTGCTCGCCTCTTCCCAAGTCAGTGGAACAAAATTAACATTTGTTAGTTATGGCCGGTAGCAGGCCTCGACGCTTATGTGCAACAGATGCCTTCAACTGGATGAGAAGCTCCGGCATTTCAGGAGGATCGCCGCGCGGGTAAATGACAGACTAACGAATGAGGCCCTCGACGTTCTGGCTCTGGAACATCAAACTCAGAAGCTGGCGCTCCATCCGGAAGCAGATAAGTAGGGCCGCCTCAGTTGGCGGCCTCTTTCTTTGGTCCTTCAACCCGAAGATTAAGCTTCGCGAACGTATTCTCCCGCGAGAACCTGGCCCTCCGCGTCGACATGGGCTGCACGGAATTGCACGACCGCATCTCCGGCAGAGCAGCGCCGGATTGGCAGCGCGCTATTTCTTTTCAGCAGGATCGCGTTGTTTGCCCTCGGGCTCTGGGACTTTGCCGACTTCGTCACTTTCGGGGCCGGATCCGGGTATTTTGTTTGAGCTGGGATCTTGCGCGCGATACTTATCGACTAGCTGTTCTTGATGTTTTTTGTCCAGAGCAATTCCGTGACGTGTTTTTGCCATGCCGCGTCTCCGGGTTGGCAGCGAAACAGATACTGCATACGAACTCCTGAGGTTACGCATGGGTTCATACGGCGGTAGATACACTAGACCTCAATTGCCTGCAGTTACCCCGTTTTCATACAACGGCTTGATGCAATCGGATCAGCCGCACGAACCCCAAGGCCGAAGGGCACCTCGGCCGCTGCTAACTGCCGCCAAATCGTCCTCTCAGCCGTCGGCTACAACTTCCGCCGCATCCTCGCTTGGCTACAGAGAACCCTCGTCCATATTCCGGGTCCCAGCTATGGCTAACGTCCGCTGTCCAGCCACGCTCAAATCGGCTTTCTATGAAGCGGCGGCGGTTCCGGACCGAGCGGCCTCACAATGTCAACGGGAGGCACTTTGCATCGCCATCCGCACGCGGCCCAGAATTCGGGAGTAGCGATACGGCGCTCAACGACCAAGTTGATTAGTTGCAGTAGGGCGTAAGCCGTACCGGTATCTTCTTTGAGCGCCAATTCGCCGGGGGTGGACTGCGTTAGTCTTCTTTCTGAATTGTTACCATTTCGGCAAACTTCCAGAACCGCCCGGTTGTCTAATTTTTACGGCCCTTGACTACTTTCCCGGCGGAGGAGCTAGTCATGAAGCCATCAGAGATCTACCAGGAGAACGCCGATAACTGCGCCATGCTCGCAGAAGGAGAGCCCTCCAGGGATAGCCCGGCTTACAAGCGGTACCGGCGCATGGAACAGGCGTGGCGGTCTTTGGCCGAAGAGCAGGAATGGCTGGATGGGGAAGTACCACCGGTTCGGACGGATCGCGCCGATGTATCCAAAAAGCCGCCTGGTTAAGATGGCTTTTTCTTTCGTTAGAAACTTGCGGCGTTGCCGATGTGGCCGCGGACCTGCTTATCTCCTGTTCTTCAAACGGATTGTCTCCGGTGAAGAGAGCCTCTGGCTTCTCCTTGTACTTTTTGGAGACGTCTGCGGCTGTCGATTGAAACTGGTGGACCTCACGCAATTGATGGCGGAAATTTGGGCTATCCTAAGAAACGTCCTAACCTCGTTTTCTAAAATGACTCTGAATTGCGGGAATGCGTACGGTCGGACCATCCCGTCCCAAAGGGTAGCGTGGCCATTTTGGTCCCCTACTCGAGGGATTACTTGCGGCGGCCCCCTGTCGAGAGCCCGTTCAAAAACACAGAGAACGCAGCAGCGCAAGGCAATGCCGATGCGGCTGAGTCCAGTAATGAGCGCGATCGCCAACACTCGGAGCGAATACGCCAGCGGAAGTCGCTTTTGGTTATGCTGCGGATGCTATGCAGCGTCAGATCAGGTCCAAGAAGGGCCATCCGGACTCATGCACCGGAGAAGCGCTGTAAGTCGTTCGACGCCAAACTGAAAGTCGTTCGACGCCAAAAGAGTATCGGGCTACATTTAACAGCGGCTGCTGATCCAACTTTGATGGGGGCGTCAGCTATGGGTCAGGCGTGCGAGCACAGCTGGTCCATTGCAGTCATTCCGCAGCCGCCGCTGATGTCAGTTCGCCCAATTCTCTGGGTGCAGGTTCGTCTGCGGCGAGCCGCCGAAATGCTCGAGTCCGCTAGGTGGGCAGAGGCCGAATTCAACTGTTCTGGTCTAGAATTTCTCGCACGCGTAACGCGAGTTTTGCCTGAGATATCGGCTTTTCCAGCAAATTGACCCCCTCGTCGAGCCTTCCCTGGTGAACCACGGCGTTGCGCGAATAACCTGTCATGTACAGGATCTTCAACTCAGGTCTCATTTGCTGCGCACGCTTGCCTAACTCGCGCCCATTGATGCCTGGCATGACAACATCCGTCAGCAGAAGGTCGACCTTCGAATCCTCTTGCAGCAAAATGGTCAAAGCCGCTTGAGCGCTGCGGGCAGAGAGGACGCGATAGTTGAGATCTCGCAGAACGTCGGAAATATAGGTGCGAAGGTCTGCATCGTCCTCGACGACGAGAACGGTTTCGAACTTATCACCCTCAGGAGAAAGGTCTTCCGCTGTGTTCTCCAACAATTGCGCATTCCCGGCGAAGCGTGGGAAGTACATCTTGATGCTGGTGCCCTGGCCCACTTCGCTGTAGATCTTTGCGTGCCCTCCTGACTGTTTGACGAATCCATAGACTTGGCTCAGACCAAGGCCGGTGCCTTGCCCCGGCTCCTTCGTGGTAAAGAACGGCTCAAAAACGTGACTTAGAACGTCTGACGCCATCCCGCTGCCGGTGTCCGTGACGCAAATTGCGACGTATTGGCCTGGGATCAGTTCAGGATTGAGCCGGCAATACTCCTCGTCTGCGGAGATGTTGGCGGCCTCCAGGGTAAGCTTTCCGCCATTGGGCATCGCGTCACGTGCATTGATTGCAAGATTGACGATTGCCGACTCAAGATGGTTCGGATCGGCTTCGATATGCCATAACCCGGCACTTCCGACGGTCTGAACTTCGATGCGTTCCCCAAGCGTGCGCTGGAGGAACTCCTGCAGTCCGTTGATATAATTGTTCAGGTCGATAGGTTTCGGGTCGAGGGCCTGTCGTCGAGAGAACGCGAGCAAGCGGCTGGTGAGCGCCGCGGCTCTTTGAGCCCCGCGCTTCGCATTCGCCAATGCACGAGTCAAATTTGGGGCCGCCTTGGGGGCGTGCCGATCAGCTGTCTCCAGATTGCCGATGACGATCATGAGCAGATTGTTGAAGTCATGCGCGATTCCGCCGCTGAGTTGCCCCACGGCTTCTAGCTTCTGAGATGCGGCCAGTTGCTGCTGAACCTGCTTGAGCTCGTCCTGAGCTCTCTTCCGGTCCGTGACGTCACGAGTGACCTTGGCAAATCCCACAAGGTTGCCAGCGTCGTCGTTGATGCGATCGATGACGACCGACGCCCAAAAGCGGCTCCCGTCTTTCCGCATGCGCCATCCTTCGGCTTCGAAGCGTCCATGCTCCTTCGCCTCCGAAAGCGCACTTTTCGGAACGCCAAGCTCCACATCCTCGGGCGTGTAGAATGCGCTGAAATGTCGTCCGATGATCTCTGGCGGAGTATAGCCTTTGATCCGCTGCGCGCCGGGATTCCAGGTCGTTACGAGACCGAGCGGGTCCAGTTGAAAGATGGCGTAATCGACCACCGCCTCGATCAATTGGCGGTAACGCCCTTCACTAGCAAGGAGCTCTTCGTGAGCCTGCTGTCGCTCGGTGATATCTCGCGTAACCTTGGCAAAGCCGACCAAGCGACCGCTTTCGTCCCGGACCGCATCGATGACGACCGATGCCCAAAACCGACTTCCGTCTTTGCGGACGCGCCATCCCTCCGCGCTGAACCGACCGGTCCGCCCAGCGACGTTCAAGGCCTGTTCTGGCAGTCCTTTGGCTGTATCCTCGGGCGTGTAGAACGATGCAAACGATTTGCCGATGATTTCCTCAGGCGAGTAGCCCTTCAAGCGCTTCGCACCGGAGTTCCAGCTGCGTACCGTGCCGTCCACGTCGATCATGTAGATCGCGTAATCGACGATTGCGTCTATAAGCAGCTGGAGGCGGCGAGTATCGTCGAGTTCGTCGAATCTGGACTGGGGAATGAGACGGGCTCCATGGCAAAACATTAACTCCGAACACACGGTTCGGTTCCGGGGCCTGACAGCATTTGGTGGGCTCCATCGCCAGACGCTCACGACCCTGAGTCCCCCAACCGGCGCAGAACAGGCCTAGTGGAATCCGCTAAGGGCGGTCATCATATCCGAAGCCATCCCATCTGCGTGATCGCCAAGGGTCACCGTAAAGCCCCTTATCTGTAGATTATCGAAGCGGAATCAAAAGGTGAAGCGAGTCTCCTCGCTTGTTGAGCTTACGGTCGAGCGTACCGTCATGGGCTTAGCTATCTGCGCGCAATCTGAAGACTCAGGGCAAGACCTTGCCGACTGGCTCGCATCTCGCCTCGAAAGAATGGCTCGAACAGCCTCTCCATGGTGACCTTCGGTATGGGTTCGCCGCCGCTCGCGACTGAGCTTCCGTCACTGCGCGCACGCGAACCGTCTCGTTGGACGTGCCATGGCTGGGCGCGCTTCCGACAACTGTGGACACCAGCTGCCTATTCTTGGCTTCACGCTTTGATTCTGCCGGGCGCTGGCAATAGCTGAAACGGATCTCTGGATGTCGTGCGACTGACTGAAGTGAGCGTTCCATAATTACGCGAAATCGGCTCGGACTCGCTTGTTACCCTTCCCGGCTTGTTACCCTTCAGAACTAATTGTGTGAATTTGCCGGGAAGCCCTTGCTCACAGATGGCCGTGGGCACAGGGTTGCTTTAGATTTTCGAGCTCACCGAACTCGTCCTTCACTTAGGCGCTTCCAAAGATGAACGTCCCTAGCTGGATTCCCGAACTTGTAAGACCCATCCTAGAGCTGATGAGCGCTAATCCGGCTTGTACTGGACGACGACGCCCTGTTTTTGATCGACTGCTAGAAGACCCAAGGATGCAACCGGTCTTTAATGAATTTCTTCGACGAGATCGCGAGACGGGCGACTTCCTGTACCCGGCGAAGTTTCGGAACGGTAACCAGTCATCGGAAGATGCTCAGGTTGCAGCAATTCGGGAAGTACTCCAGCTGACGATCAGCGCCGCCAGCGATCGCATTTCAGTTTCAAAGACCGAACAGATTGACGAAGCCGGCCAGCGATGCAGCGACCACGCCGCACAGCTTCGGATTATTGCCCACGATATGGCGGTGGAAGCCGAATTGGGAATGCTCGAACTTGACGATCCCGCGACTCCGGCCCTGTCTTCACGCGATTTGTTGGCACTTCTACGAGTCGCCAAATGGCTTGAGCATCTCAAGTCGGGACTTCGTCGTCCCGACGATCCACTGATGGTCGACAGACATCGCGGCGACCCGATCGTGCGGGGTGTCCAGATTATGATCGGCGTTAAGCTTGCGGAACAGTTTGGGGAGCGCCTCGACGGGACGGCAGCGACCTTGACGAGCGTGGCGTTGGATGTCGAAACGACCCCACGCACATCACGATCCGCCTTAACGGAGCCAAAGCTGCAGAAAAGGCGCTCTGCTCGCTAGCAATAGAAGTCCTTAGGATTCGTCTGCCCCTTAGCCGGAATTCGGTGGGGAGCTAAAGGCGAGATCCCTATGCGCGACTTGAGTCCCCCTTCTGAGACCCATCTTGATGTTACAAGTCATTTTGGACTTGTGAACGTGACCGATCTGCATCCATCCCCGCATAATGCTCGTAAGCACAGCCGCGCGCAAATAAGGAAGCTGAAGGCAAGCATTGAAACCTTCGGCTTCAATGCTCCGGTGCTCGCAGACAAAGGTGGGAACATCCTGGCCGGCCACGGGCGACTTTTGGCCGCACAAGAGCTGGGAATGACTCAGGTCCCGGTGGTCTGTTTGCAGCACCTGACCGAGGAACAAGCCAAAGCTTATATGCTGGCAGACAATAAGCTCACCGACTTGTCGAGCTGGGATGACAACAAACTTGCCATTCAGCTCAAAGACATGTCTGAGATGGCCCTCAACTTCGAAATCGAAGCCACTGGTTTCGACCTACCCGAGATCGATTTCCGCATTCAATCTCTTGATGACGTTGAATCGATCGACCGGGCCGACGACTTCCAAGTTGCCGGTGGCCAACCCGTGTCAGCTTTGGGCGATATTTGGCATCTCGGAGAGCATAAACTCCTTTGCGGTAACGCTCTCGATCAAGTCGCTGTTTCCAAACTCTTCGGCGGCCAAAAGGCCGCAGCGGCGTTCACCGATCCTCCGTACAACGTCAAGATTGACGGGCACGTGAGCGGCAAAGGAGCCGTGCACCATCGCGAGTTTCCGATGGGCTCGGGTGAGATGTCGGAGGCTGAATTCACGGCGTTCCTGACTTCGGCCCTGTCATGCATTTGCCAGAACACTGTCCTCGGCGCCCTCATTTACACATTCATGGACTGGCGGCATATGTCGGAAACGCTTGCCGCAGGTCGTTCGGCCGGCTGCGAGCATATGAACCTCTGCGTTTGGGTCAAGAGCAACGCCGGGATGGGTTCGCTCTATCGGTCCCGCCATGAACTCGTCTTCGTCTTTAGGAACGGACCGGAACCACATCTCAACAATATCCAGCTTGGAAAGTTTGGGCGCAACCGCCAGAACGTCTGGAATTATGCCGGCAGCAATGCATTTGCGCGGAAAGGCTCGAAGCGCAATCTCGAGCTGCATCCGACCGTCAAGCCGCTCTTGTTGGTGGCAGATGCTATTCAGGATTCGACTAACCGCGGCGATATCGTCCTCGATCCGTTTCTAGGAAGCGGAACGACGCTTCTTGCGGCGGAGCGTGTGCGACGGCGCTGCTATGGCGTCGAACTGGACCCCTTGTACGTCGACACCACCATTGAACGCTGGCAGCAGATGACCGGCCGCAAGGCTCATAACCATTTGGGTGAGAGCTTCGATTTCCTTAAGTCTAGGCGCAGGGCCAATGACTGACCCAAAGGACAGCGGCGCCGTACTCCCACGGAAACTGAAGCCCAATAGACGCCCCAAGGCACGAACTAAACAGATTGACAGCCCGCTTGAGGTGATCGAGCGCCTATTGCACAAGCCGGTCGACACTGTGAAGGACGGACAGCCCACGAAGATGTCTGCACTGGAGGCAATTGTATTTCAACTCCTCCAAAAATCGTTAGCCGGCGACAAAAGGGCCGATCGCGCGCTGCAGAAGTTCACAGATTTTGCTGATCGGAACAGTGTTTCCGAGTTGCAGCTCGTGTTCGTCGACAATGACTACACCCGAGCCTTCGCAGCCTCCCCGGAGCCGAAAGATGCCTGAGTACGAGGTTGGATACGGTAAGCCCCCCAGAGCTTCACAGTTCAAACCCGGAGTCTCCGGAAACCGGAAGGGGCGTCCGAAGCGTCAAAAATCTGATTTAGCGAGCGTAATTCATCGCGTCATGCACTCTTCTGTTCGCCATCGTGAAGACGGTCAAGA
The DNA here is from genome assembly GCF_023073375.1 of Bradyrhizobium sp. 197. NCBI lineage: Bacteria > Pseudomonadati > Pseudomonadota > Alphaproteobacteria > Hyphomicrobiales > Nitrobacteraceae > Bradyrhizobium > Bradyrhizobium sp. 197. The sequence continues at coordinate 10,996 of NZ_JADPJJ010000017.1, forward strand.
ACAGATAACCCCCGCGTGGGAACTCAATCTAAAACTGCTTGTTCGTAGCGCTGTCCGTGGTGACGTTGACGCTGCGATGGCGGTACTAAAGTTCTTGGCCCAGGCCCAGCGCACCAAATCTGGGAAGCAGCGCGTGGTCGTCGAAGACTGGCTTCCCGACTATCCAGGCCAGACCGCCGAGCAGAAAACCCGCGACTTCGCACGAAAACGGAGCGCCGCCGCGATCGAATGGTGGTCGCAGGCTGGAACGACTCCTTTTAAGAACGACTAAGGCTCAACATGACACGACGGATTGTGTCCCCTTCTCAAAACCTTTCGCTCGGAACCCTTCATGCCGGGCAAGTCAAAGCATTTCTGGCGCTGCGCGGGCACCGTTTCAAAGCGCTTCGCTGTGGCAGACGCTTTGGAAAGACCGACTTTGCCAAAACCTGGATCAAGGAAGGTCTTGTGCAAGGGTTCGAGTGCGCTTGGTTCGCGCCACAACATAAGACCTGGGCAGAGGTCTACTCAGAAACGGCGTCGGCGCTGGCTGGCCTGATTGAACACACCTCCAAAACTGCCGGTGTGATGAGACTGAAGACCGGTGGCCGGTTAGACTTTTGGTCGCTAGAGAATTCGATCGCAGGCCGTGGACGCCGATATCATCGGATCGTGATCGATGAGGCCGCATTCGGGAAGAGCGGTGACAATAAGACCGATGGCTCCGCCATGGAGATTTGGGAAAAGTCCGTGAAGCCGACCCTTTACGACTATGGCGGAGAGGCGTTGGTCTGTTCAAATTCGGCCGGGAAGAACCCCGATAACTTCTTCTACAATATCTGTACCGACGCCCAGTATGGCTTCAGCGAATTCCATGCCCGGACGATGGATAACCCCCTGCTGCCGAAGCGCCTGCAGGATGAAAGCATCGACGAGTGGCTAACTCGCAAGGAGATGTTCCAAGCTGATCTCATTAAGAGCAACGATCCACTCGTCTATGCCCAGGAGTATCTTGCGGAGTTCGTGGATTGGTCTGGCGTTGCGTTCTTTAGTCGTGAGAAGCTGCTCAATCAGGGCCAGCCAGTGCCCTACCCTGCTTTCTGTGACGGCGTATTCGCAGTAATCGATACCGCGTCAAAGACGGGTACGGAGCACGACGCAACGGCCGTTACATATTTTGCTATCGGCCACCATACAGGCAACGCCCCTCTGACGATCCTCGATTGGGACATCGCTCAGATCGAGGGCGCGACCTTGGAAACATGGCTGCCATCCGTCTTTACCAGACTTGAGGAACTGGCCCGGGTCTCCCGAGCTAGGAATGGCGCGGTCGGTGCTTTTATCGAAGACAAGAATTCAGGGACCGTCCTCATACAACAGGCCCTGCGACGAAATATGCCAGTCCACGCCATCGACACCAAGCTTACAGCGATGGGTAAAGACGAGCGCGCTCTCTCGGTGTCTGGCTACGTTTACAAGGAACAGGTGAAATACTCCGAGCATGCCTTCAATAAAATTTCGATCTACAAGCGAAACTCGCGCAACCATTTGGTCGACCAAGTCGAGAGCTTTCGCATCGGAGACAAGGACAGCGACCGCGAAGACGATCTCCTGGATACTTTTTGCTATGGGATTTCGATCGCACTCGGAAATAGTGAAGGCTTCTAACCGACCGAGGCGGGAACGGCTCATCGCTATTTCGTTTGGCGTGCCAGGCGATGCAGCTCAGTCAATACTTCGACCCAAAGGTCTTCCAGTGGCTTCCCATCGATGTCCTGGTCGGTGAAGCCCAAGTTGTACATGGATGTCCGGTCAGCTCCGCCATATTTAATCTGGCAAATGCTCGGCAAGAATTTCGACGGCGTGACGAGATGTCCGAAGTTCTTCGCGAAGGCCTGAAATGAATGGACCGAAGCTCCGTAAGGTGGGACGGCACAGCGCGCATCATCTGCGTGGGCGGCCACCGCGCCGAGCATCGGAAGTGAAGCGGCCACCAGTAAGCTCAACGATCGACTAGCCATAGTTCACCTGATTTCCCGACCATTGTCGACGACGATGCATGGAATGTCGTTGTTTGCTCCAAGGAGCGTTGTGATGGAGCAGAGGCTTACGTGACCTGTGACTAACGTTCGGCAGCCGATATGGTCCGAACTAGGCATCGATTTGCACCGCAGAAGGGCTTTTCTAAATTCACGGGATGCATCCTCGGTGACTAGTGGAATCCTCGAGATGTTGCGTGCTCCACTTCTCGCTTGGATTGCTTCGGTCTGACCGGGAAAGAGCCATTCAAGATTGCCGTCCGGCAGATAGGCGCCCCTCACAGAAACTCGGGTCTCTGCCGCTGCCCAGCTTTTGGCGTCGAGCGCAAACGCTTCAACTGTGATAGGCCGATAACCTCGCGCCGCATCCGCTTTTTGATCAAGCGCTTCCTGCGCTCGATACGTAACCGCTGCTACGACGTCTCTCCGGCACTGCTGTCTCTTCAACTCGATCTGTTCGAGAATTCTTGGCTGGTTCTCTTCCTCCTGCTTACGTCGGTGCAGGTCGTTTAGAAGCAGTACTGGATTCAATACCGACACCGGCGCGACCGGCGTCAGTTTGGAAGCTTCAGCAGCTTCTGCCTCCGCTCTCCTGTCGCAATTGAGAAATGCCTCGGATTGCGCAGCGTCCATCTGGTGAAGTGCTCGATCGTCGCCACATCTCCCGACCGTGGGCGAGAAGATTGTAACTATGGTCAAGATACATGTGAGTAATGCCGGAGAGACAGGCGGTCTTGCGGGTCCCGAACGTAAAGTCCGCTTAGTGAGCCACGGGTCTCCGAGCTGAGATCTATCAAAGATTTTAGAGTATCGGCTTTGCTTATCCATTTCCCGGATCCCCCGCCTGCTAAGGTGGTGGGAAAATAGCTCACAACTCCAAAAGTATCCAGTTTTGGGATAATCCTTTTCCGGGATCAAATTGCCCGCCGCCTTAATCTCTGGCTGGCGATGCATGCAAAAGTCCCTGAAATCGGCCGAATATGCCCGGCTCATTGCGACTCTTGTCGCAGTGCGGAAGGAAGCAGGCGTCCGCCAGCAAGCCTTGGCAAAAAAGATTGGGAAGCCACAGTCGTTTGTAGCAAAGTACGAGGGTGGCGAGCGCCGCATCGACCTTATCGAGTTCGTGGCTATCGTCGAGGCGCTTGGCGCCGATCCGCTTAAGCAATTTAAGGCGTTCCTGACCGGACGCCCGGCACGAACAGGCCGAAAGAAGTCGGCCAGCTAATCTTCGTTCGTCAAGTTAGTCCGCAAAACGAGCAACAAGATTGCTCCGAATGCGCTCGACTTCAGCAGCCACCAGAGCGTCACTGTCCTCGTTACTTTGGAGGACGTGATGGCCAAGCCGGTTTTCAATGATGCTGTTGTCGCCTGCCTAGACGAAATCCATACGCGGCTGTCCGAAGTCACCCGGATCGCGAAAGCCGCCCAAGCCTGCGCGGAGGCCGGCAGCGTGTCGGAGGCTGTTACGATTTCGATGGACATTGAGCAATTGATCTACGAAGCCGGCCGCCTTCACGATGCCGCTTCGCTGCTGAACAGGCTCTCGCAACACTAAAAGGTCTCCATTCGGTCAGTCTCGCCCGGCCCAAAGCCGGGCTCGTATCAGTGGCAGCACAGGATGCTGTCGTTGCAACGATGGAGAGACTGATGGCCACCCGCAAGTCCAAGTCGAAATCGAAATCCGCAAAGCGCCCTACGAACCGATCGGGCACTGCAAAGAAGACCCAGCCCGCGAAGCCGAATCCGGCGAAGAGGGCTGTCTCGAAGGCTACCCCGGCCCCGGCCCGGTCTTCCAAACAGGAAACGGTGCTGGGCATGCTCCGCCAGCCCAAAGGTACGACGATCGCGGCGATCATGAAGGCGACGGCCTGGCAGCAGCAATCCGTGCGAGGATTCTTTGCCGGCGTCGTCAAGAAGAAGCTGAAGCTACCCTTGGTGTCCGAGAAGACCGACGGCGCCCGCGTCTACCGGATTGCCAGGCCGGGGGCCACGGCGTGACGTCCGGTTCGCAGGCGTTGAAGACCCATCCAGCCGTTGAGGCCGAACTGGATCGGCTCGCAGCACTCCCGGTCGCACAGCTCCGCACGCGTTACAGGGAGCTATTGCGGACTGACCCACCCAAAGCCTTCGGCCCGGACTTACTTCGCCGCAGCATTGCCCAGCGCATCCAGGAAAAAGCCTATGGCGGCCTTCCGGCTGCCACCCAGCGGCTTTTGGACCAGCTTGTGAAGGCTGCGGCCGCCAAACCCAACGGGCGCCTGGAACTGCCTCGGCGCATAAAGCCGGGCTCCGAATTGGTCCGAACCTGGAATCGAAAGACCTACCGGGTGACGGTCCTCCAGACCGGTTTCGGCTACGACGGCAAGACCTTTGATACTCTCTCGGAGATCGCAACCAAAATCACCGGAACGCGATGGAATGGGCCCCGGTTCTTCGGTCTGAGAGCATCGACCTCCGAAGATGGAGGCAACGTTGGCAACTGAATCCTCCAAAATGCTTCGGTGTGCCATCTATACCCGCAAGTCCACCGAACATGGTCTCGACCAGGAATTCAACTCGCTGGATGCCCAGCGGGAGGCCTGTGAGGCCTACATCAAGAGCCAGGCTTTTCAGGGTTGGAAGGCCCTCCCTCAGCAATATAACGACCCGGCTTTTTCCGGGGGTAACCTCGACCGTCCTGCCTTGAAGAGGCTTCTGGCGGACATTGAATCCGGCAAGGTCGATGTGATCGTGGTCTACAAGATCGACCGCCTCACCCGCTCGCTTACCGACTTCGCAAAGCTGGTTGAAGCCTTTGACGCCCGATCCGTCTCATTCGTCGCTGTCACCCAGCAGTTTAATACCACGACATCCATGGGCCGGCTGACATTGAACGTGCTGCTGTCCTTTGCTCAGTTTGAGAGGGAGCTGTCAGCCGAGCGGGTCCGGGACAAAGTCGCCGCCAGCCGACGCAAGGGTAAATGGACCGGTGGCAGCGTTCCGTTGGGCTACGAGGCCAGGGACAAGAAGCTGGTCATCAGCAAATCGGAGGCTGAGACCGTTCGGACGATTTTTCGTCTCTACCTAGAGCTAGGATCGTTCAGCAAGCTCGTCGACGAACTTGACCGTCGAAAAATTGTAACCAAGCGTCGCAATACCAAAGTCCCGAAGTTTCGAGGCGGGATTCCGTTCACCTATGGTCCACTCGCATACTTCCTCAAGAACCGTATCTACCTTGGGGAAACTCATTACGCCGGCAAATGGTTCAAGGGAGAGCATCCAGCAATCCTGGACCGTCCAACATTCGACCGCGTGCAGGAACTGCTCAAATCCAACACCGTGAAACGCAAAGTCAAATTCTCGGAAAGCGGTGCCCTGCTGCAAGGCAAACTATTCGACGACAAGGGCAACCGTATGGGGCCAAGCTTTTCCAGCAAGAATGGCGTTCGCTATCGCTTCTACGTGAGCGCAGCGCTGCGTGGGCGAAAGCGCTCAGCTGGATCTGTCACGCGAATCTCAGCCCCGGAGATCGAAAGTCTGGTTGAGGCCGCGCTTGTCGAAAAGTTTCAGCTGCCTAACGTCAAAGCTCTTGCTCACGTCCAAACAATCACCGTGTCGGACGGACGGCTTCGATTGACGCTAGCACCCGCGAAGGGAAAACGTAGCAGTTCGATTGAGATCCCCTGGTTAGTAAAGCCTAAGGGCAGCGTGCGCGTAATCGCCGCGGCAGACGCGATGGTGGATCATAAGCTCGTTAAGTCCATTGTCCGAGCCCATGCCTGGCTCGACGACTTGTCGAGCGGACGCCATCCTTCTATCGAAGCTCTTGCCGCAGCAGCGGATCTACATCCGAAAGTCATCCGGCAAGGATTGCGGCTGGCGTTTCTGTCACCGGATCTGACCAGAGCAGTCCTGGACGGAGAAACCACTGTCGAGCTGAAACATATCCCAAAATCCCTGCCTCTCGCTTGGCGAGAGCAGCACGGCTCGATCCGCTGAATTCGGCTATCGAATGTTATGGAACTTTAGGCCTTAGGAGCGAGGAGCGATCAACCCGCTAGGTGCGGGGAGCTCTTGTTGGTGCTACTGCCAACATTAACCAAAAAGGCATCTGACAAAGCCCTTAAGATGCCGAGATTGCCGGAATGCCAACTCGCGCGGTTGCGATAGCGCGGCCCAAAAGTGGGCTGAGGTCTTCATCAATGGATTGCAAGACCCGGAAAATATCCAGCGCTTCCGGCAACGACCTCGCAGGTGCAACGAACGCAAGATTTTCTAAACGACGTGCAAGCGTCGCGATTGCTTCTTGGCGATCGGCCATGGCGGCGGCACACTCGACGATCACCGAAGCCGTTGGCAACAAGTGATCAATATCTTGGGTGGCAACGAGCCGTTCAATGGAAACAATTGCCACCATATCGGCCAGTTCAGCGTCGCGACTGCGTGCGGCAATGAAAGCTGCGAGATCTAATGCAGCTTGAGCATAGTCCGCAGGAGTAGCTGTGACCTCCGAGCGCAGCGATTGCACAACCTTCAATGCAGATTCGCGCGCATCGGGGAGAAATCCAAAGGCATAGACAATCTGCATGAAGGTCAGAAAATTTTCGACTGTTGGTTCACGTCTTAAGTTTTCATACATTTCACCGACGGGGGTATCTGCGGCCGGCCTCTCAATTGGCGTCGCCAACCCTCCTTGAAGCATCGCTGGAAAGGCATGGGCAATCGGCGGCGCACTGGCGGCAACCCAAGGCTGGGCGTCGTCGAGTTTCTTGCGCCAGCTCGGCGGGGCGGCGTCGCCAAGCCGCTGGAAAGACCCGAAAAGACGCCCGTAAATATCCGCCACAAGAAAATTTGGGCTTATCCAATCCGGTCGCCAGCGAGGTTCGACATACGCATCGTTGAGAACCGAGAGGTAGAAGGTTTTTCCCGCTATGCGCATCGCCCAGGTCAAGAGCGAGGACCCGTCGTCACTGCCAGGCCCCAGGATTCGCGTAACAAGCGACGCGTGGGATGCGGCTGCGAGCCTACGCCAAAAGACTGGCTGTTTTCGGAGCGTCTCATGCTCGGCTAGATGGGCGCCCGCGATAACAAACGCGGTTGCGAAGACCGTGAGTTCGCTGCGAAGGCGTTGGGGATCACTCAAGAGTCTAGCGAGGATCGCGTCGCCCAAATCAACGAAACGCTCATCGGCCACAATGCGATCTGCACAAAGATCGAATGCGCCCGAGAGAGCAAAAGGATCTGCGTAGTCCAGGAGACGTCGTAGGGACGCCATCATGATCTCAGGATCAATTTGGCCCATGAGCTCTAGCGGAACAAGTTCCGGCCCACCAAAGGTTAGCGAAAGCACATCGATGGCAACGCCCGCGTCAAGGGCGATCCGCGCCGCGCGTTCAGCAGCGAGTTCTTGCTCAATAAATTCTGGCAACGTTTTGGAGGTGCGGCACTTTGCCGTAATGTTTTCCCAATGCGCAATTTCCGAGGGAATGAAATCAGCTTTGGAAAGCGTTCCTTTATTGGCGACTTCGCGCAAGGTATCTGCAAAGCTCTCTGGTGAACCTAACAGGATGGTGGTGGCTGCAAAGAAATCGCTGTGAGAAAATCCTCGCTTGCTTATGATCGCCTTGAACTCATTGCGAGCCTGTACCGTAAGCGTGTTGTTCTTCAGGATAATTTCTGCAGCCATCCGTCGCTTTTCGACGGAGGCTGAATGAAGGGCACCTTGAGGAAACCGGATGCGATGCTTCCCATACGTCAAAAACGCACTTTCCTCTTCGATCTCCACCTGCATTTCACGCTTTGCGCCATTTATATCAACGATCTCTGATATCGACTGACCGTCGGCCGCTTTTTGGAACGCAGAAAACAGAATGCCGCGCTCAATCGTAATATCGTTCGGCAGCTTAATCGGATGGGAAAGGGCAATTCCGGCCCGCGCTGCCACGATGCCGTCCGAGAGGACGTCACTCTGGAGTTCGGGCGCCATGCGGCGAAGAGCGAAGACGATCTTGAGCCGCGCAAGTTCCTCAGGTGCGATTTCTGGTTCAGTCTTCGCCATCTTCATCCCACGGCATTAACGCGAAGTTTCGCAAGTATTCCACCACCTGCTGGTAGGTTTCTGGCGACAAGGAACGGACTTCAGACATGATGACGTCATCAATCCATTTCTGATAGGCGCGAAGCTTGGCACGGTCTGATATTTCGACTGGCAATGCAAACCCGCCAATTAGAGCGCGGCGAACTGCAGCGGTCCAATTCGGCGGCGGATTTCCGTTCCAGCGACCATACCAATCATCTGGCATGGGTCGAATTTCGAAGATTGTCGAAGCCATCGCCCGCGCTCGTTCTTCGTCAGGCTCGTCGTTCCAAATCTGCATGATGGCGCCCTTAACCGCCTGCACGTAGCTCATGAACCAGCGCATTTCGCTGGGGAACTGGGGCATCTCGGACAACCGCGCGAGATCGAGGCCGTCGCGGATCGCACGAAATTCGGGCGCCTCATTTTGTCGATTGCGCTTGGCCGCTGCGGAGAGTTCGCTTGCGTCGGCCGGAACAAGCATGGCTCCGCCCATCCTGAGGCGATAACGTAGTGCGCGATATTGATCCTGCACTAGCGCGCCGCGCGCGAGAAGCTCTTCAAGAATATCGAGGGTGGTCAGCATGCGGGCACGGTGGCCGGATTCATCGGCCGCAAACGGTTCCTTGTTCAGAGCACGGTCGTCAAAGACCACAGCCTCGGCACCTGTGAGATTGGTGAGAAGATTCAAGGTTGACTGCATCCCGTCCGGGTCATTCTCGCCGGTATCCGCGCGCCTGGGGCCGAATATGACATGGCCCGCGGCGTTGGCTCGCCGCACCACAACGCGAATGTCGTCGATGACTCGCAAAACTTCGCTTACGTTTTGGTCATGCTCGATGAGAACGTTCGCCTCTTCTTCGGTGGAAATGTGAATGTAAACCGTCGGAAACGTCCGGAGGAGAGGTTGCAAGAGGCCGGTGTGCTGCAAATAAGTAAGCGAAAGGCCGTCCACCAAGACCGGGCGGCCGGGCTCTGGCGCGGCGGATGCGGGCCATCCCCTATCTTGCACGTCGAAGTACCGTTTGGCTGATTTTTCAGTTTCCTCGTCAACCGCGTTCAGATCGACAAGCGCTTTGAGGAGCCCGTGCATGTCGCAGAGGCGATCACTATAGCCGGTCATGTCGGCCTCGCCGCGTTCGTCCAGCCCGATCCGATTTACCGGGGCGGAGCGGACAACAACCCCATTGGCTGTTTTGGCTTCGCGTAGCAAGGCGCTCAGTTCAACGCCAACCTCGGTCGACAGCGGATCACGGGCAAGGCTTGGCGTCCGCAACACGTTCAACTGGCCCTTCGCGATGGCGTCGCGAATTTCAATCGCCTTGCGAAGTCGCGTCCGCTGCGCTTGGCGGATGCGCCTGCGGCCCTCAAAAAGCTCAGTCAGCACACCGGCTGGCACAATAATCATTGGAAAGGCTTCGAAGACCTTGGGTAGAAGGCCGAGCCAGCCCAAGACAAGGAAGGCCGTGATATCCAGCGCCAGGGACGCGGGCGTCCCAACCGGTGCAGGCAATCGCCTGCCAGTGAACAGCGGGATTGCCGCGCGTCGTCGGCCATCGACAAGCTTTGAATTACGAATGAGATTCCGAAGGATAATGTCCACAATTGTGGTGCGAAGGCCGGGGCCCACCAAGGCCAGCGGAAGATCGCCACGTGTCATGTTTTCGGTAACGTTTCGTGTATGCTCGTTCCATTCGGTTTGCTGCGATAGAAGCTCCTTGATCTCGAAAGTCTGGACGGGGCCGTCGGGCCCTGAGAGGGCGAGCGCTTTCCGGAACCATTCATGTGCTTCAGGCCGCTCTTCTTCGAGACCTTCTTCGACGAAAAGAGAATAAGCACCCAACAGAACGTTGGGATCGCTCTCGCCCTTTGCGAGCGCGGCAGCAATTAGGTCCATAAGCGGGCCTTGTCCGGACGCCTGCGAAAGGTGGGCTGCACGAATCAGGCTAAGGCCGTCGAGGTTCCGCGCCGGTTCGAGTGCGGCCGCGAGCGGTGCTGCCAGCGTTTCCCACTCGCCTGTTTCAAGTGCAACGGCCGACTCGAACTGAAGGTCGCGGTGGGCCGGATATTTTCTTTCAACCTGTTCGGCGATTTCCTTGGCGTCGCGCAGGCGGCCGAGCCTGAATAGCTGCCAGCCGTAGTTGCGCAGAAAGCTGACATCGTAATCTTGCAACGCGGGATGAGCATCAATGAGCCGAACGAGATTATCGCCATCCCCTGCGCGGATTGATGCTTGGGCGGCAAGTGCCATGTCCTGCGGGTCCTTGGTTTCTACGAAGAGCAGTTCAGCGTATTTGGCAATACCGATGTGATCCTGCTTTCGCACCAGCGCGTTTACAAGCGCACGCAAGGCTTCAGCTGTCTTCTCGCTTTCATATAAGCGCAAATGCTCGGCGACGGGATCCGCTCCTTCCGCTTTCGCAATCTCCGTACGAAGACCAGCGAGTTGGCCCGCATCGAACAGGCTGAGGTTATTCTCGAAGATGATCTTGGCCGAGGTGGCGTCGCCGCTTTTTGCTAACGCCTGAATTTCAAGCGAGAGAATGCCGCTCTTTCCAAACGATGCCTCAGCTTGTTGGCGCTTGGTAGCGATAAAAGATGCAAGACCTGCCGCATCGTCTTTATGCAAGCGAATGGTGAGCTCTGCGCGCAGCTCCTCATCAGAAAGTCCGCCGAACGATTCTCGTCGCTGCAAATAGGCTTCGAGACTGGTGGGGTTGTAGTCTCGGAGGTAGGCGAGTGCATATTGTACCAGCGATACCGCCAGCGCATTATTCTCCATGTCGCGGCGAAGCTGCGCAAGGGCGGCTTGCCTGCGTGTGGGGTGCAACAATTCACACCAGATGATGTAGGACTCAATGATGCGCGGCGCGTGACGTAAGCCGAGTGTCCACGCCAACGGCAGGGCCTGCCGTAGATCATTGATCGCGTCATTGAGGGCGGCCGAAAGTTCTGAATCACCAACGATGGGTCTGGCATTACGCACATCCATCGGCAAGCCGCTTAACGCGGTTGCTTGCTCTGGCACTGGCAGCAAGCGCGCAAATCTCATCGCGCCACGTAGAAAATAAAGATACGGCGCTTGCGCCAATTGATCGGATGTCGCCTGCAAGAGTACGTGGCTCACAGCCTCGAGATCGCTGCGTCGCAGATAGAGCTGGCACAGACTGAGGACGCCGAATGCCGTAAGCTGTGCAGGCAAAAGTCCGTTCTCGGTGAACCATCCTAAGGCTTCGTCGTCGCTGCGCTTGACCGCAAGAATATTAAGAAGGACCGAGCGAGCATCATCGCTCGGCGCGTCGCGCAATATCTGAATGGCATCATCCGTTCGACCTTCCGCGACCGCTATCCGTGCGCGTGCCGGTGCATCCGAAATGGAGCCGGAGAGCCCTTGACCAGCAGCGAGGAAGCGCTGGGCCTCCTGGAGGTGGCCACGGATCGCGGCGGACCGCGTGGCTCGGAACAAGATTGCCTGGCGCAAATCGGCCGACAAGGACGCGCCAGCGGGAACCATGACTTCGATCGCGAGCGGCGCGAATTCATCCATCTTGTGTAGCTCGGGAAAAATCGAGCGTTGGAGGGCACGCTGATAGCGGCTCGTAAAGTCTCGCTCCAGCGCGTCGGCGACGGCTGCTTGAGGCAATGCAGCGTTCTCGGGCGCCCCTTGATGACGCGTGAACGCCTCATCAAGACCAAGTTTGGCCTCAGTGCGATCTATAGCGGGATCAAAAGTTTCTCGTTTGGACTGATGAACCTGAAGCTGGATGTTAGGAGAGTGAAAATTGAAACTTACACTGATCGACGGTTGTTGGATCGAACTGATTATCTGCCATGCGCTCAGTGGCGATAACGCATCAAGAACCTCCTGGATCAAGCTGAGGGTACGTTTAACTCGCACATCTGGTTCTGTTGGTTTTGACAGATCGATGTGATTAGCGTCGATCCCAATAGCGGTAACGCCCACGATTGCTGGGTCGGAAGAACTCTCGTCGACGACCCGAATTCCACTCGTTTTCAGTGTTTCGAAGAATACGCGCAACCTCCAGCCGAATTTTCCTGCCGATTGGCGAAACCACTGGCCCAACTGTCTTGCAGTAGGTTGATTTTGGCGAAGTTCAGATAGCGCTCGACTGCCCCTGTAGACGATATTTAAGGCCGCGACGTATTGAGCAATGGCAGATCCATTCTGAGGCGTGCCAAGAAACACGAAACCAGCGATGCGATCGGCGAACAACCGATACTCGGGTGCCGTGTCGAGGGCGGCCCTGACCATTTCCTTGGCAACGAGCCCGCCATAGCTGTGGCAGACAACTATGATTTTCGTGTTTGAGATAAGTTCGGAGCTGACGGTAGCGAGAACATTCACTGCGCGATCGTAGAGCGGCATAGCGCCACCAAACCACCAACTGGATCGGATGCGATATTCCAGAGACCAGATGCGAGTGTTCGGGAACTTCTCTCCGATCCAAGTGGACCAGGATGGCTCGCTATTAAACCCCCAGGTCCCGTAAGCATCTCCGTCAAGCCCATGCATAAAGACGACATCAATCACAGGTTGCTCGCCCTCCCTGATCAAGTGGAGGCGAGTTAACGGGGCTTTCTTATCTAGTCGGAATAGTTTGAGCATCAAGAATCGGCTGTCGTATCCCGAGTATAGCAACGGCAAGTTGCTTTCTTTGCTAGGAAAAATGCGCCGTTGGGGACTGTTTTCCACCTTTATGGAAATGATGTCGCAAGAGCCCAAAATGCGCGGGAATTTCTCGAGTTATACATCGGATCTTAGGCGCTTTCGCAATTTCGCCTCGTTCGAAAAGGAATCGGCTCCGGAGGGGTACTTCGAACTTCTAGTACGGTCGGGCAGCAGTCCAGATCGAACCCGTCTCCGCCGATAGTCTCCGCAAAACGGGAATATTCGCGGACAGGACTGGAGACTTTCCTCGGTTTCCCCCTTGAGTTCGGCACACGCAGGCTCTGGAGACAAATTCAAATGCGCGAAAAGCCCGGAATTCCGGCCCATTCGTGCGTCTCTTGGGAGGTCTCACCGGAGGCCGGACTGCGTGGCTGGGGCGGGAGGGATCGAACCTCCGAATGGCGGAATCAAAATCCGCTGCCTTACCACTTGGCTACGCCCCAACAGGATGACCAAGAACGGGGCGGAAGAACTGGCTACCGCAGATTCCCGTTGGTCGCAGCCGGTCTATAGGGAGCGAAGCGGCATTTCAACCGCCTGGAGGGGCAAAATACCACAGCCGCCGGCTGCGGACGTGCCACACCTTATTATAGGCCTTGTTATTATTATAGGCTTGGCAACCGCCCGTTCCGGCCCAGCGCGTTCCCTGGATCCCGACAGTTGAGACCTCCCCCGTTTCATGGGAATACGGCGGCAAGACCTGTCCACGGGAGTGAGCCATGACCTACCGCGCGCCGATCTCTGACATGCTGCTGTCGCTCAACCACGGCGCCGGCCTGAAGGCTGCCGTGGAGGCCGGCCATTACGGCGATTTCGACAGCGACATCGTGAGCGCCGTTCTGGAGGAAGCCGGCAAATTCGCAACCGACGTGCTGGCGCCGCTCAACAAGGTCGGCGACGAGCACGGCATCAAGCTCGATGCCGGCAAGGTCACGACCGCGCCGGGCTGGCCGGATGCCTACAAGCGCTGGACCGAGGGCGGCTGGAACGCAGTCTCCGGCCCCGAGGATTTTGGCGGCCAGGGCCTGCCGATCGCGATCAACGCGGCCTGCACCGAGATCTGGAGCGCCTCGAACGTCGCCTTCGGCCTCTGTCCGCTGCTGACGGCGTCGGCGATGGAGGCGCTGGACGCGCATGGCAGCGACGAGCTGAAAAAAATCTATCTCGAAAAGCTCGTTTCCGGCGAATGGACCGGCACGATGCAGCTGACCGAGCCGCAGGCCGGCTCCGACGTCGGTGCGCTGCGCACCCGCGCCGAGAAGACGGCCGACGGCACCTATCGCATCAAGGGGACGAAGATCTTCATCACCTATGGCGAACACGACATGACCGACAACATCGTGCATTTCGTGCTGGCGCGTCTCCCGGACGCGCCTGCCGGCACCAAGGGGATCTCGCTGTTTCTCGTGCCGAAGTTCATGGTCAACGAAGACGGCTCGCTGGGGCAGCGCAACGACATTTTTGCTTCAGGCGTCGAGCACAAGCTCGGCATGCATGCCTCCCCGACCTGCACCATGACCATGGGTGATCATGGCGGCGCGATCGGCTTCCTGGTCGGCGAGGAAAACCAGGGCATGCGGTGCATGTTCACGATGATGAACCAGGCCCGCCTCGGCGTCGGCCTCGAAGGCGTCGGCGTTGCCGACCGCGCCTACCAGCAGGCCCTGGCCTACGCACAGGAACGCAGGCAGGGCCGCGCCATCGGCAAAAAGGGTGACGGCTCCGATGCGATCTTCGTGCATCCGGACGTCAAGCGCATGTTGATGCGGATGCGGGCGCAGACCGCGGCGGCACGCACCATCTGCTATGCGACCGCGGTCGCGATTGACGTCTCGACGCGCGCCAGGGATCCGAACGTCCGCGCGGACGCTGCCGCGCGCGCGGCGCTGCTGACGCCGATGGCCAAGGGCTATTCGACCGATGTCGGCAACGAGGTCGCCTATCTCGGCGTGCAGGTGCATGGCGGCATGGGCTTCATCGAGGAGACCGGCGCGGCCCAGCACTATCGCGATGCCCGCATCACCGCGATTTACGAGGGCACCAACGGCATCCAGGCCATTGACCTCGTCACGCGAAAGCTCGCAGCCAACGGCGGCGCGTCGGTGTGGGCGCTGCTCGACGAGCTCTCCGCAACCGTGAAGCAGGTCGAAGCCTCCAACGATCCTGCCTTCGGCACCACGGGCGTGAAACTGCGCGAGGCACTGGAGGCGCTGACGCGCACCAGCAAATGGCTCCTGGAGCGCGTCGGGTCCGCGCCGAACGAGGCGCTGGCGGGCGCGACGCCATATCTGCAGCAATTCGGCGCCACGCTCGGGGGATGCATGCTCGCCTCCGAAGCGCTCGCCGCGAAAGCCGACGGCAACACGGACGCCGCGCGCTACGTCTCGCTGGCGCGCTTCTTCGCCGAGAACATCACCGTGCAGGCCGGCGCGCTCGAGCGCACGGTGACGGAGAGCGCGGAGTCGGTCGCGGCGGCGGATGCGGTGCTGCTGGGGTAGCTGGGACGCGTAGGGCTACGAGGCTGCGAGCTTTGCGCGCCTCCCCGGCCGCCACAGCACAATCCCCGCCGCCACAAGGTCCAGCAGGACGCACATCGCAAACGCCGTCGTGTAATCGCCGGTTACGCTGCGCACGAGACCGACGATGCCGGGGCCGAAGGCGCTGACGATGCCGCTGATCGACGTGCCCAGTCCCATCGCGGCGGCGAAGGCGCTGGCGCCGATCTCGCGCTGGATGATCAGGGGCGGGAACGTGATCATGTTGCCGATCGAGAAGCCGTAGACGGCGCAGCACACGAGCAGCACGGTCGGGCTCGTGCTCTGCACCAGAACGAACAGTGCCGCCGCCTGGCTCGTCATCGAGGCCGCGCAGGCGAGCCGCGGATCGAGCCGGTCCACGAACAGACCGAGCGACAGGCGCCCGACCACCGCCATCGCCGCCATGAGGGTGACGGCAAGTCCCGCACTGGCCCGGCCGATCAGCGGTTCGAGAAACGTCACCTGGTGGATAATGAATCCCATCTGCGCCAGCAGCGCGATCGCGATCGGCAGCACCATGGTCCAGAACGCCGCGTTGGCGAGCAGCGCCTTGCGGGACTGCGTCGGCGCGGCCGTGCCACCACCAGACGCAGTTCCACCCGATGCCCGCGATGTCCGGTCAGGCCAGCCGATGAAGATCACGACCACCGGCAGCACCAGCACCACCATCGCGATCGTGGCCGCCAGCATGGCGGAACGGAAGCCGATACTGCCGCTTAGCGTCAGCAGCAGCGGAACGAGGACGATGCCGCCGCAGGTCGCGCCGTTGTAGGCGAGACTGAGCGCCAGCCCGCGGCGCCGTTCGAACCAGGAGTTCAGCACGGTCGCGATCACCACGGTGCCCATGCCGGTCCAGCCGACCGACATCAACGCATAGGCGAGATAGAGCTGCCAGGGCGTCTGCAGCAGCGCCAGCAGCACCGTCGACGCGCCGAGCGCCGACAGGCCGCACAGGATCAGCGACCGCAGCCCGATACGGGCGAGCAGATCGTCGGTGAAGATGACGAGGACGGAGGTCAGGAGAAAGGAGAAGGTGCTGGCCGCGGAGACCAGTGTACCCGGCCAGCCATGGGCGCGTTGGAGCTCAGCGAGATAGACGCCCTGGCCGTACAGGCCGAAGCCGAACATGAAGAAGGCCATCAGGAAGCAGGCCAGCACGACGCGCCAGCCGCGGTAGTGGAACGAGGATTCGTCAACACCAGTGGCGGCAGTCATCAATCGAGCAATTGGCCAAATGGAACGCGACGGACCATCGTGCCGCACAACCACCGGTTTTTCAAATGAAACATTGTAGCTAATTGTTGCAACGCGCAATGGTGGATAAAGCGTAAAACGGCGCATGTGATCCGATGTGATGCGGTGCCACGCAGGGAACGCGAGCCAAGGCTGGACGCCAGGCATCCCGGCACAGGGGGATCGTCGAAAAGCTGGCACGAGCGGATTGGCACGCCTGCGAGATGATGTAGGCTGAAGACTACAAGACTCGTCAGCGTCGCGGCGACCGCAGGGGCCCCTTATGCCGAATGGCAATATCGTCGTCACCGAAGAGCGTGGAACGCGCGTGATCACCCTGCGCCGGCCGAGCAAGAAGAACGCCATCACGCAGGACATGTATCGCGAGATGAGCCGCGCCATCGACACGGCGCAGAACAATCCCGACATTCGCTGCATGATCATCACCGGCGGCTCCGGCGTGTTCACCGCGGGCGACGATATCGACGATTTCATGCACGCCGACACGTCTCGCCCCGAGACGCTGACGGACGGAGCGAGATTCCTCTATTCACTCGCCCTGAACGTCAAGCCAATCATCGCTGCCGTGGATGGCGCGTCGATCGGCATTGGCACGGTGATGTTGTTTCACTGCGACTACGTGCTCGCATCCACGGCAGCTACTTTTTCCGCACCTTACATCCGTCTCGGGCTGGTCCCGGTCGGGGCTTCCAGCCTGCTGATGCCGAACACGATGGGGTACCAGCGCGCTTTTGCGATGTTGGTGATGGGGCGGACTTTCACCGCCGCGGAGGCCCATACCGCAGGCTTCGTCAACGCTGTGGTGTCATCGGGACACACCGAGGTCGAAGCCCGCAAAGTGGCGCGCGAGATTTGCAAGCTTCCGGCCGAGGCGGTCGCAATCTCCCGCAAATTGCTGCGCGCCGCGCCGGAAGAGCTCACCCGCCGTATCGACCAGGAAGCCCATCTGTTCGGCGAGCGGCTGAAGTCGGAAGAAGCCACCGCCGCGTTCAACACGTTTGCGGACAGGAAGAAAAAATAGGGTACCGAGAACTTTGGTGAAATCTTCGTGCGCAACGACTAGTCTGGTTCCATGCGACACGTTCTCCGCCTGACCGCCTTCTCGCTCACGCTCGCCACCCTGCCCGCGTCCGCGCAAACTGCCCCACCCGTTGAGCTGCGCATTCTCGCCCTCAACGATTTCCACGGCAATCTGCGCCCGCCGCCGGGCGGCATTCGGATCAGTGATCCCGAGGATGGGTCCAGGAAGGTGATGGTGGCGGCCGGCGGTGCGGAATACATGGCGACGCTGGTGAAGCAGCTGCGCGAGGGACACAAGAACACGATCTTCGTCGCCGCCGGCGATCTGATTGGCGCGAGCCCGTTCCTGTCGGCGATGTTCCACGACGAGCCTTCGATCGAGGCGCTCTCGATGATGGGGCTCGCGATCACTTCGGTCGGCAATCACGAATTCGACGAGGGCAAGACCGAGCTGTTGCGGATGCAGAACGGCGGTTGTCATCCAGTCGACGGCTGTCAGGGGCCGCATCCCTTCCTCGGCGCCAAATTCCACTATCTCGCGGCGTCCACCATCGAGACGGCGACCGGCAAGAGCGTGCTGCCGCCTTACGAGATCAGGGAGTTCGAGGGCATCCCCGTCGCCTTCATCGGGCTGACCTTGAAAGAGACCGCGGGCATCGTCTCGCCATCAGGCATCACCGGCCTTGAATTCCGCGACGAGGCCGAGACGGTGAATGCGCAGGTCGCGCAGCTGAAGGCGCGTGGGGTCGAGGCGATCGTGGTGCTGATCCACCAGGGCGGCGAGCCGGCCGGCGACTACAATGAATGCCCTGCTATTACGGGACCGATCGTCGACATCGTCAAAAAATTCGATCGCGCCGTCGATGTCGTCGTCAGCGGCCACACTCATCGAGCTTATGTTTGCCAGGTCGACGGGCGGCTCGTCACCAGCGGCGACAAATACGGCACGCTGGTCACTGCGATCGACCTCAAGCTCGATCCGGCGACGCGCGACATCGTCGGCGCCAGGGCCGAGAACGTCATCGTCGCCAATGCCTCGTTGCCAAAGGATCCCGAGCAGACCGCGTTGATCGACGCATACGACAGGCTTTCGGCGCCGATCGCCAACCGGCCGGCCGGATCGGTGACGCAGACGCTGTCACGGATTCCGAACGAGGCGGGCGAAAGCGCGCTCGGCGACGCCATCGCGGACGCGCAGCTCGCCGCGACCAGGGACGCCAAGGACGGCAGCGCTGTCATCGCGCTCACCAATCCCGGCGGCATCCGCACCGACATCGTGCCAAAGGAGAACGGCGCGATATCCTTCGGCGACGTTTTCGCGAGCCAGCCGTTCCGCAACCGGCTCGTCACCATGACGCTCACGGGCGGCCAGCTCAAGGACATGCTGGAGCAGCAATGGCTCGATCCGAAGCGGCCGCGGATTCTCCAGGTCTCGAACGGGTTCAACTATGCCTGGGATGCGGCGAAGCCGTTCGGCGAGCGCGTCCTCGCCGACAAGATGACGCTCAATGGCAGGCTGATCGAAGCTGCAAGCGGCTACCGCGTCACTCTCAACGATTACCTCGCACTCGGTGGCGACGGCTTTACAACCGCCAAACAGGGCACGGAGCCGCAATATGGCGGCTACGACGCTGACGCGCTGTTCGCGTTCTTCAGGGCGCACGGACCGATCGGGCCGTTGCCGCTGAGCCGCATCCTGCGCGTGAATTGATCCGGATTAAACGGATCGGTCCAGGACCACCCTTTGCCATTCCCGGGGGAACGCATAGATTGGGTTTTGCATTTGCGTTTTGGCGCCGGATGCGCCAAGCGACGTCGAGAGCCCGCATTTCCATGAGGCCGACCTGATGAGTACGCTTCTCCTCTCCCACAAGGCCTGC
This sequence comes from Bradyrhizobium sp. 197, assembly GCF_023073375.1. Lineage (NCBI taxonomy): Bacteria > Pseudomonadati > Pseudomonadota > Alphaproteobacteria > Hyphomicrobiales > Nitrobacteraceae > Bradyrhizobium > Bradyrhizobium sp. 197. The sequence continues at coordinate 30,450 of NZ_JADPJJ010000017.1, forward strand.
CTCGACCACGTCACGCCGCCGGGACACCCTGAAAGGCCGGACCGCCTGCGCGCCGTGGAGGAAGCGCTGTCGCATGAGCGCTTCCAGTTCCTGGTGCGCGACCAGGCGCCGGAGGGCGATCTCGATCTCGTTACGCTCTGCCACAACGAGGACTACGTCACGGAGCTGCGCCACATCGCGCCGACCAGCGGCCAGGTCTATATCGACGGCGACACCTCGATGTCGCCGGGCACGTGGGAAGCGGTAATGCGCGGCGTCGGCGGCGCGGTCGCGGCGACCGATGCGGTGATGGCGGGCGAGCATCGCAACGCCTTCGTCGCGGTACGCCCGCCCGGCCACCACGCAGAGATCGGCAAGCCGATGGGCTTTTGCTTCTTCGACAACGTCGCAATCGCCGCGCGCCACGCGCAGCGCAAATACGGCATCAAACGCGCGGCCATCGTCGATTTCGACGTGCATCACGGCAACGGCACGCAGGACATTTTCTGGTCGGACCCGACCGTGATGTACTGCTCGACGCACCAGATGCCGCTGTTTCCGGGCACCGGCGCGAAAGGCGAGCGCGGTGACCACGACACCATCGTCAACGCGCCGCTCGCCTCCGAGGATGGCGGGCCGGAATTCCGCATTGCGTTCGAGAATTTGATCCTGCCGCAGCTCGAAAAATTCAGCCCGGAGTTGCTCGTCATCTCCGCCGGCTTCGACGCGCATTATCGCGATCCATTGGCGTCGCTGAATTTGCGCGCCGAGGATTATGCATGGGTGACGCGCAAGCTGATGGACCTCGCCGACAAGAGCGCCGGGGGCCGCGTTGTTTCTGTGCTCGAAGGCGGCTACGATCTGCAAGGATTGAAAGAATCTGTTACGGCGCATGTCGGCGCCCTGATGGGCGCCTGACGACTCGCCACATTGCGCCCGCAAAACTCTGCTTTTTCTGATCTGAAGCGAATCGGGCAATCGGAAACTTATATGGCCGAAAATACCCAAATGGACATCTCCAGGCTGACCTTCGAACGCGCCATCGAGGAGCTCGAAACGATCGTGAAGCGGCTCGAGGACGGCAAGGTGCCGCTCGAGGAATCCGTGACGATCTACGAGCGCGGCGAGGCCCTGAAGCGCCGCTGCGAGGAGTTGCTGCGCCAGGCCGAGGCGCGCGTCGACAAGATCACCACCGATGCCAGCGGCCAGGCCACCGGCACCGCGCCGCTCGACGTCCAGTAAGGGCGCCGCACTTCAAAGCCGCCCGTCTCAAGCATCCGCCGCCCCGCAATTTTTCACGATCGCACGCCGATCTCCCGATCATGAGGCCTGGCAGCCAGGCGGGAACCCCAAGAATTTGCCTGCGCGGAAGCGCTCCGGTTCCCTAAATCCGGTCGAAACGACCTCCCTCTCGGCTGAAATCCTGCCGAGGAACTGGGCAAAACTGGAACTCTTCCGCTCCCGCCACGATTAACCACTCTGGCCCGCCAGTTGCACCGGCATGCCCCGTAAGCAGGCCAGCGGGTTGGCTTTGGCCCAAGCTTTGGTGTAAAGCTGCGCGCAGTGTGGCTTTTTGTAAGCCTTGTGTGGGCACCGATTACCGACAACAAGGGCTTCAAACTGCTGATGAAATTGGTTGGGACCGGACGAAGCCGACCTACGTGACATGGATCACAGAGACTGAACCGGAGCGCACTTAGGCTCACCTAAGCTTGAAGACGGGGCGTTGCCCCATGCAGGTGGCTCCGACGGTTAAGGACTCGCGCTGCGCCGATATTGTGCAAACCCATCGCGCGCCGGAACGATCTTCCGGCGCTGACAAATTGGAAATCGCCGTGAACGCATACAGTAAGACGCCGCTTCTCGACACCATCCGGACGCCGGATGATTTGCGCAAGCTCAAGATCGAGCAGGTTCGTCAGGTCGCCGACGAGCTGCGGCAGGAGACCATCGATGCTGTTTCGGTCACCGGCGGTCACTTCGGCGCGGGCCTCGGCGTGGTCGAACTCACCACCGCGATCCATTACGTCTTCGACACGCCGCGCGACCGGCTGATCTGGGACGTCGGCCACCAGGCCTATCCGCACAAGATTCTCACCGGCCGGCGTGACCGCATCCGCACGCTGCGCACCGGTGGCGGCCTGTCCGGCTTCACCAAGCGCAGCGAGAGCGATTACGATCCGTTCGGCGCGGCCCATTCCTCGACCTCGATCTCTGCCGGGCTCGGCATGGCGGTCGCGCGCGACCTCTCCGGTGGCACGAACAACGTGATCGCCGTGATCGGTGACGGCGCGATGTCAGCCGGCATGGCTTACGAAGCCATGAACAATGCGGGCGCGATGAATTCGCGCCTGATCGTCATCCTCAACGACAACGACATGTCGATCGCGCCGCCGGTCGGCGCGATGAGCGCCTATCTGTCGCGACTTTACTCGGGCAAGACCTATCGCACGCTGCGCGATGCGGCCAAGCAGATCAACAAGCGCCTGCCGAAGATCCTCGCCAACCGCGCCAACCGCGTCGAGGAATACTCCCGCGGCTTCATGATGGACGGCGGCACTCTGTTCGAGGAGCTCGGCTTCTATTACGTCGGCCCGATCGACGGCCATAACCTCGATCATCTCCTGCCCGTGCTGAAGAACGTCCGCGACATGGAGACCGGCCCGATCCTGGTCCACGTCGTGACCCAGAAGGGCAAGGGCTACGGCCCGGCCGAAGCTTCCGCCGACAAGTACCACGCCGTCGTCAAGTTCGACGTCGCGACCGGCACCCAGGCCAAGTCCAAGCCGAATGCGCCGGCCTATCAGAACGTATTCGGCGCGAGCCTCGTCAAGGAAGCCGAAAAGGACGACAAGATCGTCGCCATCACCGCGGCGATGCCGTCCGGCACCGGCGTCGACATCTTCAACAAGGCGTTTCCGGACCGCACCTTCGACGTCGGTATCGCCGAGCAGCACGCGGTGACCTTCGCCGCAGGTCTTGCCACCGAAGGCTACAAGCCGTTCTGCGCGATCTACTCGACCTTCCTGCAGCGCGGCTACGACCAGATCGTGCATGACGTCGCGATCCAGAACCTGCCCGTCCGCTTCGCCATCGACCGCGCCGGCCTCGTCGGCGCCGACGGCGCGACGCATGCCGGCTCGTTTGACAACGCCTATCTCGGCTGTCTGCCGAACATGGTTATCATGGCGCCGTCCGACGAAGCCGAAATGGTCCACATGGTTGCAACCCAGGTCGCGATCAACGACCACCCGAGCGCGCTGCGCTATCCGCGCGGCGAAGGCCGCGGCGTCGAAATGCCCGACGTCGGCGTTCCCCTCGAAATCGGCAAGGGCCGTGTGGTCCGCGAGGGCAGCAAGATCGCCCTGCTCTCCTTCGGCACGCGCCTCGCCGAATGCGAGAAGGCGGCCGACGAGCTCGTAGCTCACGGCCTCTCCACCACGATCGCCGACGCGCGCTTCATGAAGCCGCTCGACACCGAGCTGGTGCTCAAGCTCGCCCGCGACCACGAGATCCTGATCACGATCGAGGAAGGCTCGGTCGGCGGTTTCGGTTCGCATGTCGCCCAATTCCTGACCGATCAGGGCGCGCTCGATAGTGGCATGGTGCGTTTCCGCTCCCTGGTGCTGCCCGACGTGTTCCTGGACCACGATACGCCGGCCGCGATGTATGGCCGTGCCGGTCTCGATGCCAAGGGCATCGTCGCCAAGGTATTCGAGGCGCTCGGCAAGGACGTCAAGGCCGAGACGGTCAAGCTCGCCTAACAGCGAGCTTCGACCTTCTGCGAAGCAGCTCTCATGAAAATCTATCTGGCAGGCCCCGACGTGTTCCTGCCAGATGCGGTCGAGATCGGTCGGCAGAAAGCCGCGATCTGCGCCGCTCACGGCCTCACCGGCCTCTATCCCCTCGACAACGAGATCGACCTCGCCGCGCCTGATGCGTCGCGGCAGATCTTTTGCGGGAACGAGGCGATGATGGACGCGGCCGATGCCATCATCGCAAACCTCACGCCGTTCCGCGGCGCCGGCGCCGATCCCGGCACCGTCTACGAGCTCGGCTACATGGCCGGCCGCCGCAAGTTCTGCCTCGCCTATTCCAACGACGGCGCTGCCTATGCCGACCGTGTCGGGCGCTTCGTGGATGTGACGTCCGAAGAGGGGCGGCTGGTCGACGCGCAGGGGCTGACGGTCGAAGACTTTGGACTCGTCGATAATCTTATGATGATCCACGCGTTGGAGCTGCATGGCTGCCCGCTGGTGACGCCTGCGCAGATGCCGATCGACGTCTGGCACGATCTGGCCGCCTTCGAGGCTTGCGTCCGGATGGCAGCCGCGAGATTGATCGCTATATAAGCGCAAATTCTCTTTCGGAGAACCGATGTCCCCTGCCCGCAAGCGCGCGGATGTATTGCTGGTCGAGCGTGGCCTGTTCGAGAGCCGGGCGCGGGCGCGCGCGGCGATCGAGGCTGGGCTCGTCACTGCCGATGACAAGCAGGTCGCAAAACCGTCGGAGACCATCGCCGAGGATGCGGTGATCCGGGCCGAGCCCGCACACCCCTATGTCTCCCGCGGCGGCGTCAAGCTCGCCGGCGCGCTTGAGCGCTACAGGATCGAGATCGAGGACCATGTCTGCCTCGACGTCGGCGCTTCCACTGGCGGATTCACCGAGGTGCTGCTGGCGAACGGCGCGAGCCTCGTCTTTGCCGTCGATGTCGGCACCAACCAGTTGCATCCCTCGCTGCGCGGTCACTCCAAAATCGTGTCGATGGAAGAGACCGACATCCGCGCCTATGATGGCAAGCGCTTGCCGGCGCGGCCCGATGTCGTCGTTATCGACGTCAGCTTCATCTCGCTCAAGACGGTGCTGCCCGTGGCGCTATCCCTGGCGGCCGCACCGATGAGCCTGCTGGCGCTGATCAAGCCGCAATTCGAGGCGGACCGGAAGCACAACAAGAAGGGCATCATCCGCGACGCCGCCGTGCGTCAGGATATCTGCAACGACATCGCCGCCTTTGCCGCCTCGCTCGGCTGTACCGATATCGAAGTGTTCCCGTCGGCAATCACCGGCGGCGACGGCAATATCGAATTCTTCCTGGGCGCGCGACGTGGTTGAGCGCGTGAAGATTGATCACGTCGGCCATCGTGGCGACGGCGTCTCGCTGGCTGCGGGCGATGCGGTCTATGTACCCTACACGCTCGGCGGCGAGACCGTCGAGGTCGGCCACGTCGCCGGCAACCATCCTGACCGCCGCATGCTGCTGGCGGTGGATGTCGCAAGCCCGGAGCGCATCACACCGTTCTGTCCGCATTTCGGCGTCTGTGGCGGCTGCGCGATCCAGCACTGGGCGACTGAACCGTATCAGGTCTGGAAGCGCGGCATCGTGGTCGAGACGCTGGCGCAAGCCGGCATCGACTGCGAGGTGGCGCCACTGGTCGACGCCCACGGCGCGGGCCGCAGGCGCGTCACGCTGCACGGCCGGTTCGGCACGCATGACATCCTCAAGGTGGGTTTTTCTGCTGCTAGCTCACACGATGTCATCCCGATCCATCGCTGCCCGATCCTCGATCCCGGGCTCGAGGGTGCGCTCGATGCGGGTTGGGCACTCTCCGAGCTGCTGACGTCGAAGATGTCGGTGACAAAGCCGCTGGACATCCAGGTCACTGCCACTGCCAACGGTCTCGATGTCGATTTGCGCGGCTCCGGCCCACTGCCAACGCCACTTGTGACGGCGCTGTCGCGCGTCGCCGAGCAGCACCGCCTAGCGCGGCTGACGCGGCATGGCGAGCTGGTGCTGCAACGCCTGGCGCCGACCCTGCAGATGGGCCGCGCCGAGGTGACGCTGCCGCCGGGCTCGTTCCTGCAAGCAACCGTTGCGGGCGAAGAGACGCTGGCGTCTCTCGTCGCGGAACGCATCGGCAAGGCCAAGAACGTGCTCGACCTCTTCTGCGGCGTCGGCCCGTTTGCGTTGCGGCTCGCCGAAAAGGCCCGCGTCACCGCCCATGACAACGACGCCGGCGCCATTGCAGCGCTCGAAAAAGCCGCGCGTACGCCGGGGCTCAAGCCGATCAAGGCCGAGCCGCGCGACCTGTTCCGCCGCCCCCTGGTGCCGCCGGAGCTGCGCGACTTCGATGCCGTCGTGTTCGACCCGCCGCGCCAGGGCGCGCAGGCCCAGGCGTTGAAGCTCGCCGCGAGCAAGGTGCCTGTGGTGGTCGCGGTCTCCTGCAACGTCGCGACCTTTGCCCGCGACGCGCGGCTGCTCATTGACGGTGGTTACAGGATCGAGAGCGTTGTGCCGGTGGACCAGTTCCGGCATACGCCGCATGTGGAATTGGTGGCCCGCTTTACGCGCTAGTTTTTATGTTTGAGGGTGACCTTTTCGGGAAACCGCGGCACACCTTCCCGGGTCATGCTCTACCGCCGAAGGACGCCCAATGCCGGCGACTCGCCGGGCAGCATCGACGAGTTGATGTCGCTGTCCATGTTTCCCGATTGCTGCTGAATGAAACCGGCGCCGAACGACAGACTCAGGTTGGAGGTCGGCTTGAACTCGACACCTGCAAATGCGCCGTAGCCGGGCGAGGCGCTGGAGGTGAGCGGCGCAAGCGAGCTGCCAATGCCGCCACTGTATTTCAGCGTGTCGAAACCGGCAAAGAACGTGACGGGCATGCCGCCCGCGGTCTTGGTGTTGTAACCGAACTGCGTGCCGTCATAAGAGAGCGCGCTGAAATTGCCGACGGAGGCGCTCTGGCTGAGACCGTTCAAACCGAGACTGCCGCGTTCGCTCCCGACAAAGAACCCGGGACGAAAATCGTAGCTTCCGTCTGCATCGCCGGCCTTGAAGCTTGGAAAGTTACCGTAGGCAGCGGCGCTTTGGCTGCTAGTTCCGCCAAAGCCGAAAGCACCGCCCGGTATCCAATACCTCAGAGGCGCCACTTGTGCATGAGCCGTTGCTCCGCCGAGGCAAAGCACGGCGAAGACAGTTGCGAGGGCGCGTGGAGCTGCGAGACTGAGCATTCAGGTGACCGTCAAGGAAGTGCGGAAATTATACGCGACGGTTGCCGCGAATGCCAGTGGAGCTGACACGCCCGGGCGTCGTTCCATTCAACTCTCGCATGCGTTCCCGAGCTCTTGCACGGTTCGCACCGCGCCAAGAAGGGCTCCGACGAATCTACCGCGCTGCGCAACAGAAATTCGACGAGCGCGGCATCATGGATATCATCGGCCTGATTGGCTATTACGACCCGGTCTCGATGACGCTGATCACCATGCAGGCGGAAGCGCCGAACAACAGCGTGCTGCCACTGCGACCGCTCGCCGCCAAGTAGCCGGAGCGTTCGATTGCAGTACCGTGGCGGCGCTGACATCATGCCGCAGCAAACGACGGTGAGGCGTTAAGCGGTCTTGTCCACTGAGGACGATGTATCCGCCGGTGGATATTTCGTCACCGGCACCATGAACGACTTGTTGCCGACCTGGTAGATGATCTTGCCGTTCTGCCCGTCATCGGTCGCAATCTGCGCTTGCCCGAACATGATGACGTTCTTGTAGACGGTGCCGGTGCCCTGCCGGGTGACGCCGTCAGTGGTGACGCTGACCTGGGCCTCGTTGCCGTTGACCCCGAGCACACGGAAGCTCGCGCTCTTGCCATTGTCACTGGAATAGCCGCCCCAGCTTCCCATCAGACGGCTGTCCGAGGCCGGCGGCGCCTGCTTATCCAGCGTCGCGGTCTGCTTGCCAGCGCCCGCGGAGGACAACAGCACCAAACTCTTGCCGTCCTTGGTGCCGACCGTGATGTTACCGAAGGTGAGAAGCGCGCCACTGACCTCGCCAAAACCGCGCTCGGTGTGTCCGTTATGGGTGTACTCGACCTGCGCCCGGGCACCGCGGATGTTCACGACCTTGAAGCCGACGGGCTGGTTGTTGCCCGCCCAACTGCCCTTCCAGTCACCGAGCAGCGCGCTCTGGTGATAAACCCGCTCGTTGGCGGGCGAAATCTGGCTGGTGCTCGACGTGACGATGGCCATTTGATTGCTCGGCGGATTTGTCTGACAGGTCCGCTTCGTTCGCGCCCCGACAACAAGGTCAGGACTTTACCCGGAAACAATTGGAGACAGCCAATTAGGGCCACGCGACGGTTAACGCATGGTTAAAATTCTATCAGAAGCAAATAGGGCAAAACGTCTCATTCGGCGGTAGCGCGTTTAGCGCCCCCAGCGGTCCGACCAGATCTTTTCGCCGATCATGCAGTTCACACGCGGCTCCTTGTCCTTGCCCGCAACGCGCATCACCGGACGCTCCGGCATACGGCCCGCAACCTCCATCAAGAGCTTTGTACGGATGGCTTCCTTGAACTTGTCGCGGTCCTTGATCGTAATCACGAAGGAACCGGGGCCGCCGATTACGCAGTCCTCATAGTAGAAGTCGAGATTGTCGATATCCATGGTCGAATAGGACGGCTCCTTGACCATGATCGGCAGGCCGTTGATGACGATGCCCTTCTCGATCGCTGCATCGCGCGCCACCGTGACCGGAGTGCCATTGTTGTTGGGACCGTCGCCGGAAATGTCGATCACGCGCCGCAAGCCCCGATAGGGATCCTCATCGAACAGCGGCATCGCGAAAGTGATCGCGCCGGAGATCGAGGTGCGCGAGGCACGACGGATCGGCGTCTTCAGGATTTCGGCGGCGACGGCATCGGCGGTCTCCGGTCCGTCGATCAGCCGCCAGGGAATGATGATCTTCTGGTCGGTCGAGGCGGCCCACTCGAAATAGGTCACGGCGATCCGGCCGTTCGGACCCAGCTTCAGCGCCTGCAAGAATTCCTTCGACTGGATCGCCTGGGCATAGCCTTCGCGCTGGATCGCGAGTTCGTCCATGTCCATGGAGTAGGATACGTCGACCGCGAGGATCAGCTCGACATCGACCGTCTGCGCGTCCTTGTCGGCTGCTTGCCGCTGCGGCTGATTTTTAGGCGACTCGAATTTGGGTCCTGGTGCCGCGATCCCCGCGACGTCCCCTCCGGCAAACATGCCGGTCACCAGCACAACCCCGATCGAGAACAGCAAGCGCATCGCAGCCTCCCGTCGTATGACGCGATGGTGACATGCAAACGCCTTGCCGCAAAGTCCGAAGATCGCTTGCGCTTCACATTCCAGTTAGGGATTTGCGAGTTGGGATTTGCGTCGCTTTACGCAAAGCTGCCGCCATGTTGCCGCGCTCGCGCCGCTGGAACTGCGCGATCGCTGGCACCGTCATGCCGTCGCTCGCGGTGCGCTCCCGGAATGACGGGCCACTGGACAGAGCGCCCCGCCCATTTGTCCGGCGCGATTTCCATGCTAGGCTGGCCGCACAGATGGGGATGGAGTCCCCCGACAACCGCCCGGCGGCCTGTGACCGTAGTGGGCTGATGACTCCTGCTTGAGGAGGGGCAACATGAAGCCTCTGCCTTTTGCGGGAGCATGGACAAACCCGCCGCTGGCGGGTTTTTTGTTGGCTGGACGCGAAGGCCAAGGAGCAGGCCCAAGGGGAGGCCAAGGAGAAGGCAAGGAGAAGTCCTGGACGTGACGACGACGACACCGATTGCTGCGCGTGCGGGGCTGCCCAGGGGAATCTGGATGCTCGGCTTCGTGTCGATGCTGATGGACGTCTCCTCCGAGATGATCCACGCGCTGCTGCCGGTCTATCTCGTCACCGTGCTCGGCGCCTCCACGCTCACCGTCGGCTTCATCGAGGGCATTGCGGAGGCGACCGCCTCGATCACCAAAATCTTCTCCGGCGCATTGTCCGACTGGCTCGGCCGGCGCAAGCTCCTTGCAGCGCTCGGCTACGGGCTAGCAGCGCTGACAAAACCGCTATTCCCGCTTGCCCCCAGCGTCGGATGGCTGGTTGCCGCGCGCTTCATCGACCGCGTCGGCAAGGGCATTCGCGGCGCGCCGCGCGATGCGCTGATCGCCGATATCGCACCCGTCGGCCTGCGCGGCGCGAGCTTCGGCCTGCGGCAGTCGCTCGACACCGTCGGCGCGTTCGTCGGGCCGCTCGTGGCGATCGCCTTGATGTGGTGGACGGCGGACAATTTTACGGCGGTGTTCTGGGTGGCGGTGCTGCCGGCTTTCCTGTCGTTCGGACTGATCGCGTTCGCGGTGAGTGAACCGGAGCCAGATCCGAGCCGGGAGCTTGCAAAAAACCCGCTCAATCGCGCCGCGATGCGGCAGCTCGGATCCGTGTACTGGCGCGTTGTGGCGGTCGGCGTGGTCTTCACGCTCGCGCGTTTCAGCGAGGCTTTTTTGATCCTGCGCGCGCAGCACATCGGGCTCAATGTGATGTGGGTGCCGGCCGTGCTGGTGCTGATGAACATCGCCTATGCGTTGTCGGCCTATCCGGCCGGCGTGCTCTCGGACCGGATCAACCGCACCGGCTTGCTCGCGCTCGGCCTCGTCTTGCTCGCCGGCGCCGATCTCGCGCTCGCCCTGCTGCCAAGCCTTGGGGGCCTCGCACTCGGCATCGTGCTATGGGGGCTGCATATGGGATTGACGCAAGGCCTGCTCTCGGCCCTCGTCGCCGACGCCGCGCCACCGAGCTTGCGCGGCACCGCGTTCGGCTATTTCAACCTGTTCACCGGCCTTGCCTTGCTGGCCGCAAGCGTGATCGCCGGCGCGCTGTGGGATACTTATGGTCCGGCCGGCACGTTCCTGGCCGGGCTCGGCTTCGCGCTGGTCGCGCTTATGGGGCTGTTCGCCGTCGGCAACGGGCTGGCAACGGAGCAAAAATGATGACGGGGGGCTGTTTGTCGTGCTGAGCGGAGTGCTTGCGATCATCATCGGCAGCGTGCTGGGCGGCTGTGCGCGCTATTTCGTCTCCGGCGCGATCGCGCGACGGATGGGCGAGACGTTTCCATGGGGCACCATGACCATCAACGTCACCGGCGCCTTCCTGATCGGGATTTTTGGCGCACTGGCGACCCATCCCGGCTCGGCCTTCGCCACGCCCAATCCATGGCTGTTCGCGGTGACCGGCTTTCTCGGCTGCTACACCACGGTGTCCTCGTTCAGCCTGCAAACGCTGACGCTGGCGCGGAACGGCGAGCCGATGCACGCGTTTGGCAATGTCGTGTGCTCGGTCGGGCTGTGCCTTGCGGCCGTCAGTTGCGGCTTCCTCCTCGCGGACACTCTGGGAGTCTAGAGGCAGATGAAGTCCCCCTCCTCCGCCGATCGCCGGCGCACCGCGATGCTCTATGCCTGGGTTGCCGCCGGCAGCATCGTCGGCGGGCTCACGCGCTACCTCGTCGGGCTCGCGCTCGACACCGGCCCCGGCTTCCCCGTCGCGACGCTGTTCATCAACGCCACCGGCTCGCTGATCATCGGCTTCTACGCGACGCTGACCGGGCCCGACGGCCGCGTGCTGGCGCGGCCCGAGCACCGGCAGTTCGTCATGACCGGGTTCTGCGGCGGCTACACGACCTTTTCGACCTTCAGCCTGGAGACCTTCCGCCTGTTCCACGACGGCATGAAATATACGGCGCTCGCCTATATCGCGGCGTCCGTCATCTGCTGGCTGGTATCGGCATGGGCAGGCCATATGATGGCCAGCCGCACCAACCGCTTGACAAGGAGCTGACCATGCAAATTCCCAATCAGGCAGTTTCGCTCCGGATCTTCATTGGCGAGAACGACCATTTCGACGGCAAGCCGCTCTATGAAGCGATCGTGATGACGGCGCGCGAGCGGCATCTGGCCGGCGCCACCGTGCTGCGCGGTCCGATGGGCTTCGGAAAGTCGAGCCGGCTGCACACTTCGAAAATCCTGCGGCTGTCGGAAGACCTGCCGCTGCTGATCGAGATCGTCGACAGCGAGGACAACATCAACGCATTCCTGCCCTTCCTGGATGGCATGATGTCGAGCGGCCTGATCACCTTGGAGAAGGTGCACGTCCTGCAATATGGTGAGAAGGCCGCGCGCTGAGCGCGCCGGCAGGAACCCGAGCCCGCCGTATCCGGGAGGCGGAATGAACGACACCGTCATCAAGCCGAAAACCAGGACGAAGACCAAGGTCGAGCGGCCGAAGCTGCATAAGGTCATCCTGATCAACGACGACTTTACGCCGCGCGAATTCGTCACCATGATCCTCAAGGCCGAATTCCGGATGACCGAGGATCAGGCCTACAAGGTGATGATCACCGCCCACAAGCTCGGCGCTTGCGTGGTCGCGGTGTTCACCAGGGACGTCGCCGAGACCAAGGCCACCCGCGCAACGGATGCCGCCCGCACCAAGGGCTATCCGCTGCTGTTCACGACGGAGCCGGAGGAATAGCACTCAGTCGACCAGCGCCGGCGCTTCATCCGCGAGCCCGTACACGCGCTGCGCCTTGGAAAATCCCGCGATCGGGAATTCTCCGAGCTCGTGCCAGTCGTGTTGGCAGACATTGGCAAAGCCTGCCGAGGCCACGATGGTCCGCCCTAGCCGACCCGTGATCTTCTCGAGCCTGGCGGCAAGGTTGACGGCGGGGCCGATGCAGGTGAAGTCGAGGCGGTTGCCGCCGCCAATATTGCCGTAGAGGATGTTGCCGACATGGAGCGCGACGCCGAAGCGGAAGCGCTCGACGACGTCGCCGACCGGAAAGGCGAGCGCCTCGACGCTGGCGCGGGATTCGCGCGCCGCCTCCAGCACGCGCGAGCAGACATGGGCGGCATCGCCGACATATTCGTCGATCGGAAACACCGCGAGCAAGCCGTCGCCCATGAATTTCAGGACCTCGCCGCCATGGCCGCGGATCGCTGTGACCTGGCAGTCGAAATAATGGTTGAGGATCTCGACCACGGTCTCGGCCGGCAGCCGGTCCGACAGCGCGGTGAAGCCGCGCAGGTCGGAGAGCCAGATCGCAGCCTGCATGGTGTCGTTGTGGCCGCGGCGGATCTGGCCGCCGAGGATACGCGCGCCGGCGCGGTTGCCGACATAAGTATCGAGCAGCATCTCGGCGGTGCGGCGCAGGCTGATGATCTCGCTGACGCGCGCAAGCGGTGCCATGAGGGTGCGGATCGCCGCGATGTCGTCATCGCTGAAGCCGCCGGGATCCCGCGTGACCCAGCTCGTTGCGTGGATAGAGCCATCGAGATACGGCATCGGCACCGCGATATAGTCGGTCACCCCTTCGGCGCGCATGTCATCGAGGAACGGAAAGCGCTTGCTGTCGGGGTCGTCCATGCGGCCCCTGACCTCGATCCCCTCTTCGAACACGATACGAAGCGGGCTCCTGGCGAATTCGGGCGTGTCCAGGATATCGAAATCGACGGTCCCGATCTCGACCTTCTGACCTTCCCGCCAGATGAAATTGCGGCCGAAGATTTCCGGATGCAGCGTACGAATGAAGATGCCGAACCGCCACAGCGGCAAGCCGGCTACGACCAGATGTTCGCAGACGTCGGCGATCATCTCCGACGGGGTCCCCGATGACCTGGCGCCGTCGATCAACCAGTTGGTGATGCGCTGGAGTTGGGCGTTTTGCATGTCCGCATTTGCGGACGAAGTTGTGGGATCGTCAAGCTGCGCGGTGGGCTGGTGGCGCGACACTAGCGACCCACCTAGCGCTAGCGTCCCACCTGCCCGCGGTCGCGCAGGAAATGATCGGCCAGGACGCAGGCCATCATGGCTTCGCCGACGGGGACGGCGCGGATGCCAACGCAGGGGTCGTGGCGGCCCTTGGTGAATATCTCGGTGTCGGTGCCGTTGCGATCGACGGTCAAACGCGGCTGCAGGATCGACGAGGTCGGCTTCACCGCAAAGCGCACCACCACCGGCTGTCCCGTGGAGATGCCGCCCAGCACGCCGCCGGCGTGGTTGGACAGAAAGCGCGTGCCGTCATTGCCGGTACGCATCTCGTCGGCGTTCTCTTCGCCGGTCAATTCCGCCGCGCCAAAGCCGGCGCCGATCTCGACGCCCTTCACCGCGTTGATGGTCATCATCGCGGCTGCCAACTCGGAATCGAGCTTCGCATAGATCGGCGCACCAAGGCCGGCCGGCACGCCTTCGGCGACGACCTCGACCACCGCGCCGATCGAGGAGCCGCTCTTGCGGATGCCGTCGAGATAGGTCTCGAAGAATGCGGCCTTGTCCTTGTCGGGACAGAAGAACGGGTTTTTCGCAATCTCGTCCCAGTCCCACTTGTCGCGGTCGATCTTGTGCGGACCGATCTGCACCAGCGCGCCGCGCACCCTGACGTCGGGCAGCACTTTTCGTGCGATCGCACCGGCAGCAACGCGCGTCGCCGTCTCGCGCGCCGAAGAACGGCCGCCACCGCGATAATCGCGCAGGCCGTATTTGGCCTCGTAGGTGAAGTCGGCATGACCCGGGCGAAACTTGTCCTTGATCTCGGAATAATCCTTCGAGCGCTGGTCGGTGTTCTCGATCAGCAGCCCGATCGGCGTGCCCGTCGTCACCTGTACGCCGGTCTCCGGATGCGCCATCACGCCGGAGAGGATCTTCACCTGATCCGGCTCCTGGCGCTGGGTCGTGAAGCGCGACTGGCCGGGCCGGCGGCGATCGAGATCGCCCTGGATGTCTGCCTCGACGAGCGGGATCATGGGCGGGCAGCCGTCGACCACACAGCCGATCGCTACCCCGTGGCTCTCGCCGAAGGTGGTGACGCGGAACATGTGGCCGAAGGTGTTGAAGGACATCGCGGCTCGCTGGCTTGGTTCCCGCGTGTGGTAACGCGCGGGGGGCCGGGGGTCAAACCCGCAGCCGCCACGGGAGACGGCCAACCGGCTTAACTAAACTTCTCCAGCCGCCCGTCGCGGAACACATAGACTGCGCCCTGCTCGATATAGAGTTCGGCGGCGCTCGACGGCGTCTCCAGGCCGAGTGAAACCATCAGGGCCCGGCAGGTGCCGCCATGGGCAACCGCGACGGTGTCGGTCCGAAGCTGGTCGTACCAGGCGCGCACGCGGACCTGTACTTCGGCGTAGGTCTCCCCGTCCGCGGGGCCCACCGTCCATTTGTCGGCGAGACGCCGGGCGTAGACATCGGGATCGGAGGCCTCGCTCTCGGCCAGCGTCAGTCCCTCCCAGGTGCCGTAGCCGATCTCGCGCAGGCGATCGTCGAGCGTGTAGTCCGCAGGCGGCAGTTCGAGCTTGCCCCGCGCCAGTTCCATGGTCTGCCGCGCGCGGCCAAGCGGGCTCGACACGTAGGGAAATGCAGCCTTGTCGCGGCCGTCGCGCTTGAACAGATCGGCGAGAATGCCCCCGGCCTGCACAGCCTGACCGCGGCCGCGCGCGTTCAGCGGAATGTCCTTGGTGCCCTGAAGCCTGCCGAGCGCATTCCACTCGGTCTCGCCGTGGCGAAGGTAATAGATCGTGGGCACGGGCATTCCAGGTAAAGGTTAGTCCTTGCTACCGAACGAAATGTCAGGTGCGTCGGGGCGCTTCATGCCGAGCACGTGATAGCCGGAATCGACGTGGTGCACCTCGCCAGTGACGCCTCGCGACAGGTCGGAGAGGAAATACAGCGCGCTGCCGCCGACATCTTCAGTGGTCACGTTGCGCCGCATCGGTGCGTTGGCCTCGTTCCACTTCAGGATATAGCGGAAATCGCCAATGCCGGACGCCGCGAGCGTCTTGATCGGACCCGCCGAGATCGCGTTGACGCGGATGTTCTTCTCGCCGAGATCGGCCGCGAGATAGCGCACGCTCGCTTCGAGCGCCGCCTTCGCCACGCCCATCACGTTGTAATGCGGCATCCACTTCTCGGCGCCGTAATAGCTGAGCGTGATCAGCGAGCCGCCGTCGGTCATCAGCTTCTCGGCGCGCTGCGCCACGGCCGTGAACGAATAGCAGGAGATCAGCATGGACTTCGAAAAATTCTCCTGCGTGGTGTCGACGTAGCGACCATCCAGCTGCTCGCCATAGGCGATCGCGTGCACCAGGAAATCGATCTTGCCCCACTTCTCCTTCAGCACCGCGAAGGCCGCGTCGATGGTCGCGGCATCGGTGACGTCGCAATGGCCGAGCACGAGCCCGCCGATCTCGGCGGCGAGCGGCTCCACGCGCTTCTTCAGCGCATCGCCCTGATAGGTGAAGGCGAGCTCGGCGCCGGCCGCGTGGCATGCCTTGGCGATGCCCCAGGCGATCGAACGGTTATTGGCAACACCGAGGATGACCCCGCGCTTGCCTTGCATCAGTCCCTGCATCAGACCTGAATTCTGCGCCATTTGCTAACGTCCCGTCGAGCTCTCGGTGAGGTCTGGAGGTACACCAGCCCTCCTTTGCGGTACAGTCCTAATACGCGGCGTTAACGCTGTTTCGAGCGCCGGAATAGCTGTTCCGCTCGGGTGTTATGATCGTTGTGGCACTCGCGCCGGACACCAGGACGTCAAGACCGCAATGAGTGCGTTTCGACAAAGTGTGGAAGCAATGATCCCGGCGTTGCGCCGCTATGCCCGCGCGCTCACGCGCGAGGCGGATACGGCCGACGATCTGGTACAGGATACATTGGTGCGGGCGCTGCGTTCAGAGCGCCTGTTCCTCGGGGGCGATGTCAGGAGCTGGCTCTACACGATCCTGACCAACCTCAACAAGAACCGGCGGCGCTCGCTGGCAAGGCGCCCGCAATTCATGCAGCTGACGGAGAACAACCCGGATGCCAGCGGGACCGAAGCCGAAGGGCGCGATATCGAGAAGGCACTGGCGACGCTCGTCGAGGAGCAACGTTCGGTG
Organism: Bradyrhizobium sp. 197; assembly: GCF_023073375.1. Taxonomy (NCBI): domain Bacteria; kingdom Pseudomonadati; phylum Pseudomonadota; class Alphaproteobacteria; order Hyphomicrobiales; family Nitrobacteraceae; genus Bradyrhizobium; species Bradyrhizobium sp. 197. The sequence goes on from NZ_JADPJJ010000017.1 coordinate 47,132, forward strand.
CTGCTCCTGGTGATGCTGGAGGGCATGAGCTATCGCGAGGTCGCCGACATCCAGGGCGTGCCGATCGGCACCGTGATGTCGCGCCTGGCCCGCGCCCGTGCCCACGTTAAAGCCTCGCTGGAGGGTGAGCGCCCGGCGCTCAAGCGGGTGAAGTAATGGCAGGGTGGATGCATTGCGCATGTCGCTTCCCCTGCGTGGAGTGGGAAGCAGCGCAGTTGAACCGCGTAAGATATTTTGGGCCGCAGAGCCAGAGACGACCGATATGAACGACCGCAATATTCCCCTCACAGAAGACGAACTGCACGCTTATGTCGACGGCGAGCTGCCGGCCGAGCGCAGCACCGACGTCGAGGCCTGGCTAGTCGCCCACCCTGACGATGCCAAGCGCGTGCAGTCCTGGCGCGCCATGGCCGAGATGCTGCACGCCCGCTACGATTCCGTCGCCCAGGAGCAGGTGCCGGCGCGGCTGGAGCTCGAGCGGCTGGAGCGCCGGCCCCGCCAGTGGCTCTATGGCGCCGCCGCGGCGGTGCTTGTTGCCTTCGTCGCCGGCGGCACCGCCGGCTGGGTCGCGCATGGCGCCGCCAATGCCCCCTCGACCTTCCAGAACTTTACGACCGACGCGCTCGACGCACACCGCCTCTACGTCGTCGAGGTTCGCCACCCCGTCGAGGTCGGTGGCAACGAGCGCGACCACCTCCAGGCCTGGCTGACCCGGCGCTGCGGCTGGACCGTGTTTGCACCGAACCTGGAGGCGAGCGGGCTGAAGCTCGTCGGCGGCCGGCTCCTGCCTGGGCCGAACGGTCCGGCGTCGTTCCTGATGTATGAGGGCGCCTCGGGCGAGCGGTACACGATCTACACCGCCAAGACCGAGAACGGCGCGACGCAGATGCGCTACGCCAGAATGGAAAAGGACGGGGCGCTGTTCTGGGCCGAGCGCGGCGTCGGCTACGTCGTCAGCGGTGGCGGCGACCGGGACCGGCTGACCAAAGTGGCGCAGGCGGTCTACGACCAGGCAGAGAAAAAAGGCACCTAGACAACCACGCAAACGCGGTGCCTCGATTCCGACATTGAAAATTTGGAATCAAGACATCGGCGCGTCTCATTATCGCACCGGATGATCACGCGAAAATGAGCAGCGTTCGATCCGCCGATCGACGCGGGCGGCCTCGATTGGGGTTTTTGGTACCGCGCTGGTCCCCCTCTCGAGGCCGCACCTTTTTATCGGCTGCCCCGCCGGGCAGCCGACACGTCGAGCACGTGAGCCAACAGGGGCTACCACGCCTCGGCATATGATGAGCATCATCTCCATGGACGACGCTCTCAGTCTTTAGGAGAACCCCTTCAGCTGCCGATCTCGCCCTAACCGAGCCCGCTACGTGGATTGTAGGGGTGTTGGTCCCGCCACTTTTCCATCAATGCTTCAAGCTCGGCGTCGTTCCCGTCCGGTAGCATAATCCTGATGGTGACGAAGAGATCCCCGGTTCCGCCTGCTTTTGGCAATCCTTTGCCCTTGAGGCGGAAGGTCCGGCCGCTGGACGTGTTTTTCGGGACCGACAGCTCCACTGCATTGCCGAGTGTGGGCACGCGGACCTTACCGCCAAGCACCGCCTCATAGAGCGTGACCGGTAGGTCGATCCTGAGGTCGGCACCCTCGACCTTGAAAAACGAATGCGGTGCAATGGTAATCGTGATCAGGAGATCGCCGGGCGGGTGGCCCTGCGCGGTCTCGCCCTGCCCCTTCAGCCTTATCTGCTGGCCGCTGACCACACCGACCGGAATTTTGACGTTGAGTTCCTTGCCCGTCGGCAGCCGGACGCGCTTCTCCCCGCCCTGCACCGACTCCTCCAGCGAAACGGTCATGGCGACGTTCAGGTCGAGATCGACCCCGATCCCGCCGGTGTCGAATTCGAACTGCCCGGGCCCGCCGGCCCCGGGCCGCGCCCCGCGCACCCCGCCCCCGAACATGCTGTTGAGGATGTCCTCGAACGCGCCGCCGCCCTGACCAGGGCCCGCGCCGCCACTGCGGAACGTGTAGCTTTCGAACCCGCCGGGACCGGCGCGACCGCGCGGCCCGCCGCTGCCGCCGGGAAAGCCCTGGAACCGCGGCTTGCCGTCGGCGCCGATCTCGCCACGATCAAACTGCTTGCGCTTATCCTCGTCGCCGAGGATCTCGTTGGCCGTGTTGATCTCGGCGAAGTGCTCGGCGGCCCGCGGATCGTTCTGGTTGTTGTCGGGATGGTGCTTCTTGGCAAGCTTGCGATAGGCGCTCTTGATCGCGGCAGCGTTGGCGCTCCGCGGCACCCCCAAGACCTCGTAGGGGTCGCGCATCCGTCACGTCTCCTTCAGGAAATCGATATGTTCAAAGGGCTCCCCGCCCCACCTGGGCTTGATGTGGGGGCGAGTGGCATTTTTGCAACTAGCTCGCGGAGCCGATTTCTAACTCCGCCACGGCTTTAGCGTATGAATCTCCCAACGGCCACGGCTGCTTTGGCAGCCGGCGCCCTGGAGCCAGCTTTCGGTGGTGCCGTTGACATAGCTCGCGAGGAAGTCGCGGCACTTGCGGCCGTCCTCGGCGGCATAGGATTGCGCGATCGGCGTCACCGAACCGCGGGCGCCGGTCTCGGGATTCTCCCAGTGTTGGCTGGAATCCTTGTCGCCCTTGCTCAGGATGTCCGAGGCGGCATTGCGGGCGAAGGCGAGATCGGTCTCGGTCGGAGCCGCCTCCTTCGCCGACATCGTGATCGAGCCGGTGAGATCGCTGTCGTCGGCCTTGGCGTAGGCACTCTTGTCATTGCGGGAAAAGCTGCAACCGCCGGTGCCAAGCCCGATCAGAACGATCGTCATGACGACGCCGGACGGCCGGATCGCCGATAGGCCAACGCGTCCCCATGCCCTATATAGGGCGGTAGCGGACAACAACGCGTTTTGGGCCGCAGGACGCAACTCGGACTCCAGACATGACCGACACGACCCCGATGAAACACCAGACACCCTTAACATCCGGTGATTTCACCGCCGCCGACGAACCTTTTGCGCTGTTCGAGGCTTGGCTGAACGAGGCGATCAAGAGCGAGCCGAACGATCCGAACGCCATGGCGCTCTCGACCGTCGACGCCGACGGCCTGCCGGACGTGCGCATGGTGCTGATGAAAGGCTTCGATACCGAGGGTTTCGTCTTCTACAGCCACATCGCCAGCCAGAAGGGCCGCGAACTCGCCGCAAATCCTAAGGCCGCGTTACTTTTTCACTGGAAGTCGCTGCGCCGGCAGGTCCGCATCCGCGGCAACGTGACGCCGGTAAGCGAGGCCGAAGCCGACGCCTATTTCGCCACCCGTCCGAAGCAGGCGCAGATCGGCGCGTGGGCGAGCAAGCAGTCGCAAGAGCTAGAGAGCCGCTTCGCCTTCGAGCAGGCGATCGCCAAGGTCGCCGCCAAGCACATGATCGGCGAGGTGCCGCGACCGCCGGGCTGGAGCGGCTGGCGCATCACGCCGTCGCGTATCGAGTTCTGGCACGATCGCCCATTCCGCCTGCACGACCGCATCGAATTTCGTCGTGACGCGGCCGGCCAACCATGGTCCAAGACGCGGATGTATCCTTAGTATTTTGTTTGAGCATGATCTTTTCGGAAAACCGCTGCACAATTTTCCGGATCATGCTCCAACCTGAAAGAGCTTCATGTCGCAGTCTTCCAACGCGCCACGCCGTACGCTGCTCCTGACCGGAGCCAGCCGCGGCATCGGCCACGCGACCGTAATCCGATTTTCCTCGGCCGGCTGGCGCGTCATCACCTGTTCGCGGCATCCGTTCCCGGAGGATTGTCCCTGGGATGCGGGCCCTGAGGACCATATCCAGGTCGACCTCGCCACCCCCGCCGATACCACGCGCGCGATCTCCGACATCCGCGACCGCCTCGAAGGCGGCATGCTGCATGCGCTGGTCAACAACGCCGCGATCTCGCCGAAGGGTGCCGGCGGCTCCAGGCTCGGCTCGGTCGACACTGACCTCGAGACCTGGACGCACGTGTTCAACGTCAACTTCTTCGCTCCGATCATGATGGCGCGGGGGCTGATCGAGGAGTTGAAGGCGGCCAAGGGATCGGTGGTCAACGTCACTTCGATCGCCGGCTCGCGCGTACATCCCTTCGCGGGCGCCGCCTACGCAACCTCGAAGGCCGCGCTCGCATCCCTGACGCGCGAGATGGCCTCCGACTTCGGCCGCGTCGGCGTTCGCGTCAACGCGATCGCGCCGGGCGAGATCGACACCTCGATCCTGTCGCCGGGCACCGAGAAGATCGTCGACCAGCAGATCCCGATGCACCGCCTCGGCACGCCCGACGAGGTCGCCAAGATCATCTACGTGCTGTGCACGGACACCTCGTCCTACGTCAACGGCGCCGAGATCCACATCAACGGCGGTCAGCACGTGTAATCTCTCGTCGTCATTGAATGAAGGTCAGTTGCGGCGAGTCTGACAGCCCTTCAAGCAGGGCGCTTCCGGCGACGTGGCTGCAACGGCGTCCCCTCATAGAGATCAGCGACGGCGCATTGCAGTCCGAATGCAGGCAGCTTTAATTCCTCGGACCCGCCGAGTGTTTGCGAGTTCCAACCACTCGGCGTTCTGGCGTCGAGACGGACCTCCATTCGGTCCTGCTCGATGATTAGCACCGCTTCGCAGGCCGCATGCGCGAGGTAGATGGTTCGTTTGACGTCGATCCACTTCTTCTCGGTGGCGGGCACCCGCGTGTCGTCAGTGGCGGAGACGATCTCTGCCAACAGATAGGCTCGCTCGACGAACCTCTGGTCCGGCTCGTACTCGGCGTCGATGACGGCAACATCCGGCTCAGGGCGGAATTCGCCCGACCCGAGTTCGATGCCGGGACGCTGCATTGCGATGCGACTCTGATCGTGACTCGCCAGCGCGTCATTGAGCAGACGCTCAAGATTTCCCGCGATGCGGTTGTGCGCAATCGTTGGCGGCGTCATCATCATCGCGACACCTCCGACAAGCTCCCAGCGCTCATGGTCCGGCCGACCTTCCTGGAACAGGCGGAAGCGCTCGCCGGACATGCGCCCGGCCGTGGTGGGTTCTTCGATTCCAACACCCATCGGCGTCTCCGACGTCACCGGGCGCGAGCCTAATTGGCTCCGCCGCGAACGCCAATAGAGATAAGGAGGACTGGCAGGGGCCGCCACCGTCCCCGTCAGACGCTACGGCCCAAATGCAGGGAAGAGCTACGGGGAACGGAAGCAAGGCGATCCAGACAACGCCGCCGCAAGACCTGGATCGCCCTTACCTTCCGTTGTCAATCGGCGCGAAACCGACGCGGCTGTTCGCGCAGCCGGGGAGCTGCGGAAGTGATTGCAGTCGAGCAGTCGTCGTCGTTCTCGCCGTCGAGCAGCGGAGCACCACAGTGCCGGCACATGCGTGCCGACATCGACGACGCCTTGCCGCTCGCCAGGACCTGACGATAATTCGCCAGATCGATGACGTTGCGGGGCGACGTTATGTGTTTTTCAACCATGGCTGTTCCTCGCGGCTAACATGCTGCTTATCGCAGACAAGTTTCGCGCAAACGTTCAGCCCACCGCTCAAATTTTACCGGAGGAATTGGGGCGCTGCGCACACATCACCGCACGGCCTCAATCCCGATCTATTCTGCAACACCCAACGCCATCTCTCTGTGACCGGCGTAAGGTCTCGGTAGGTATCTTTGCTTGAGCATGATCTTTTCGGAAAACCGCTGCACACTTTTCCGGATCATGCTCCTACAGCCACTTCTTCCACTTGAAGATCCAGTAAGGAACGATCGCCGCGATCAGCATTAGAACCAGCGCGTACGGATAGCCGTGCGCCCAATCGAGTTCCGGCATCGACTTGAAGTTCATGCCGTAGATCGAGGCGATCAGCGTTGGTGGCATCAGGACAACGGCCATGACCGAAAACAGCTTGATGATGTTGTTCTGCTCGAGATTGACGACGCCGAGCATGGCGTCGAGCACGAAGGTGATCTTGCTGGAGAGATAGGAGGCGTGGTCGGTCAGCGAGGAGACGTCGCGCTGCATGGTCTTGAGCTGCTCGCGCATGTCCTTCGACCATTTCACGCCTTCGACGATCGCCGAGAGGAAGGTGACGACGCGGCCGATCGACACCAGGCTCTCGCGGACCTTGGAGGTCAGGTCGCCCTTGCGGCCGATCGAGATCAGGATTTGCGAGTATTGCTTGGCGTGGCCGTGACGCTCGCTCTCCGGCTCGAAGATGTCATGGGAGACCTGGTCAATGTCGGCGCCGCAGCGTTCCAGAATGTCGGCGCACCGGTCGATCACCGCGTCCAGCAGTTCCATCAGCACCATCTCGCCGGTGATCGCAGGCGTGCAGGACCGGGCAAGCTTGGCTTCCACCAGCGCAAAGGGCTTCGGCTGGTCGTAGCGCACTGTCACCAGGCGATGGTCGCCGAGAATGAAGGTGACGGCCGTGGTCCGGGGCATGTCGGTATCGGATTGGCACATCAGCGTCGCCGTCATGTAGCGCGCGCCGTTCTCGATATAGAGGCGGCTGGAGATCTCGATCTCCTGCATGTCCTCCCGGGTGGGGATCGCGATCCCCGACAGCTTCTCCACGGCCTTGTCCTCGGCCGCGGTCGGGTTGACCAGGTCGATCCAGACCGCGTGCTCCGGTACTGCCGCCAGATCCTCGACGATGGCCTTCTTGAGGGAGGATTCGGAGGGAACAAATACCGAAAACATGAACAACTCCAGAGAACCTGCGACAGAATGACAGCGTTTAGCGCGATTCTGACAAGTTCATGATGACAAGCACATTAACGGAGTGTTTGCATTTGCGGCGGCGCCGTGGCTCAACTGTGGCACGAAAACACACATGCGCGCGCGTTGCCCAGAAACCGTCGCTGGACCGCAAAACTTGCGGCAGAAAAGCCACAGGTAAGGTCTTGCAGCGCGGGAAAAGCTTCGAAACGCTGGAATTGTGGCAGATTTCAACGATAATGGGGCCAACGGAGTCGTGGTCTTTGGGCTTGGTCCAAGCTCCACGCAAGTTTGTTGTTGTCGATTGGAACCAAATCATGTCGTCGCTGAAAGTTATGCTGGGTATTTTGGCCGCTGGCCTGATGCTGTCGGGCTGCATGCAGGCCACACATTTTGAGGCGACCGACACCAAGGCCTTCAAGCCGAAGGACAAGGAACTGCTTGCCAAGGTTCGGTACGAGAACACCCCGGTCGCAGAGCCATTCCGCCGCGCCATCGTCGAGTATCACCGCAAGGAATCACCGGGTTCGATCGTGGTCGATTCCGACAACCACTACCTTTACTGGGTGATGGATGGCGGAAAGGCGATCCGCTACGGCATCACGGTCGGCGAGGAGGCCATGGCCTGGTCGGGCATCGCCAAGGTCGGCAGCATGACCGAGTGGCCGGCATGGCATCCGACCCCGGGCGAGATTTCACGTCTGGGCGTACCGACCTTCGTTGCGCCCGGTCCGGACAATCCGATGGGCTCGCGCGCGATGTATCTCTATTCGGGCGGCAAGGACACGCTGTTCCGCATCCATGGTACCAACCAGCCGGAATATATCGGCGCCTCGATTTCGTCGGGCTGTATCCGCATGACCAACGAGGACGCGATCGACCTCTATACCCGCGTCAAGGTCGGTACGATTGTGGTCGTGCTCGAACCCAAGCATGGCGACTCGCCCTATAATTCGCGGCTGGCGCTCGGCGCCGGCGGAACTGGCCAGGCGGGCAGCTACTGATCCCGTCCTGATCTTTCCGAGCTTCAAAAGCGCCGGTTTCACCGGCGCTTTTTTGTTGCCGGCTTGTGCGGCTGGGCTTTGCTGCCGTCGACCGCCTGCTTGTCCGAAGGGGATTTCTGCGCCGCCTCGTCATCAGCTCCCTGCTTTGCCTCGGGCTTGGCCGCGACCTCGCGCGGCGGCGCCTCCTCGGGCCGTTCCGCCGGCAGGAGCGGGGCAACCTGCGGCAGGGGATCCCAGACGTTCCACTGGCAGATCCGGTAGTCATTGCGCCGCTGCGCCAGATCGAGATGGATGTGGTCCTCGTGGTACCAGTCCGAGCCCGGCCCAAGTACGGTGGAAAAGCGCGAACAGACCGAATGCAGCACGCGCTCGCGGACCTCGCGCGGCATGGTGCGGTCGGTCAGGCCGATCGACTGCCCGTTGACCAGCTTGATGGCGCGGACATCGAGCGCGTTGGCCTTGCCGTGCTCGGACAGCGTGGCGCCGACAACGCGATTGCGGCCGCGGCACTCGAAACTGTCGAAATTGTCGAGATCGCTGATGGTCGAGCCGAGGCTCGCGGCCAGCGGCACCATGTCCTTGCGCACCCAATCGGCGATCGCTGACGCCATGGTGCAGCGGAGGATCGCCGCCGGCTTGACCGCTACCTTGCGCTTGTCCGGTAGCACGATGGCTTCGAGCCGAACCAGATCCTCACCGCCGCAAGCGCCCGGACCGCGGATATCCGGAATGGACGGCGCGATAGCGATCTCCTCGGTCAGCGCGAGGCGGCAGGAAGAGGCCTGCTTCTCGGGCGGCGGCGCGGCCTCGGCGGGCTTGCTGGCGCCAGGTTCGTCCGCGGAAGGCTTGTCGGGCGAAGGCTTTTCCGGGGAAGGCTTTTCCGCAGAAGGCTTGCCGGCGCTCTCCGGAGCGGCATCGTCCGATGCTTTGGGGGCCTCCTCGGGGCGGGGTCTCTGGAGCGGGATCTTGCCAGGGACCTTGGCAGAATGAACCGTCGCGCGCGGCCGTGGTGCAGCAATGCCGAAGATATCCAGCGGGGAGGCATATTTTCGCGCCTCTGCCCGATCCGCGAGCACGAGCGCGACGGTAACCATTGCCGCGCCGGCGGACATATAGCCGCGACAAGACCATTTGCGGCGAAGGGCCGGCAGGCTAAAACTCATGACAATTCTTTGGCCCAACGCTGAGAGCGACAATCCGCCCAGCGGCTTCTCGGAGGAACGACGGAATGCTTGGTTTGATGCAAGACTGGCCCCTGCTCTGCCACCGGATCATCGAACACGCCGCCAGGATTCATGGCAAGCAGGAGGTCGTCACGCGCTCGGTCGAAGGATCGATCCATCGCACCAATTATGCCGAGATCCACAAGCGCGCGCTCAAGGTCTCGCAGATGCTGGAGCGCGGCGGCATCAAGCTCGGCGACCGTGTCGCAACGATCGCCTGGAACACCTGGCGACATCTCGAGGTCTGGTACGGCATCATGGGGATCGGCGCCATCTGCCATACCGTCAATCCCCGGCTTTTCCCCGAGCAGATCGCCTGGATCATCAACCATGCGCAGGACCGCATCGTGATGACCGACATCACTTTCGTTCCGGTCCTGGAGAAGATCGCCGACAAGCTCACAAGCGTGGAACGCTACGTCGTGCTCACCGACAAGGCGCACATGCCACAGACGACGCTGAAGAATGTGGTCGCCTACGAGGACTGGATTGCGGAGGCCGACGGCGAATTTAAATGGAAGGACTTTGACGAGAACACGGCGGCTGCGATGTGCTACACGTCAGGCACCACCGGCGACCCCAAGGGCGTGCTGTATTCGCATCGCTCCAACGTGCTGCATGCGCTGATGGCGAACAATGTCGACGCGCTCGGCACCAGCGCCTCCGAGACCATGCTCCCCGTGGTGCCGCTCTTCCACGCCAACAGCTGGGGCATCGCCTTCTCCGCGCCCTCGCAGGGCACCAAGCTGGTCATGCCCGGCGCCAAGCTCGACGGCGCCTCGGTCTACGAGCTGCTCTCGACCGAGAGAGTGACGCATACCGCCGGCGTGCCCACGGTGTGGCTGATGCTGCTCCAGCACATGGCCGCCAACAATCTCAAGCTGCCGGATCTGAAGATGGTGATCTGCGGCGGCTCGGCGATGCCGCGCTCGATGATCAAGGCCTTCCTCGACATGGGCTCGAACGTCCGCCACGCCTGGGGCATGACCGAGATGAGCCCGATCGGCAGTGTCGCGGCGCTGAAGCCGCCGTTCCAGAATGCGACGGGCGATGCGCGGCTCGACGTGCTCCAGATGCAGGGCTACGCGCCGTTCGCCGTCGAGATGAAGATCACCGACGATGCCGGCAAGGAACTGCCATGGGACGGCACGACCTTCGGCCGTTTGAAAGTCTCCGGCCCCGCCGTCGCCAAAGCCTATTTCCGCATCGACGCCAACATCCTCGACGAGGACGGCTTCTTCGACACAGGCGACGTCGCGACCATCGACGAGGCCGGCTACATGCGGATCACCGACCGCTCCAAGGACGTGATCAAGTCCGGCGGCGAGTGGATCTCCTCGATCGACCTGGAAAACCTCGCAATCGGCCATCCCGCGGTGGCGGAAGCCGCCGTGATCGGCGTGTTCCATCCCAAATGGGACGAGCGTCCGCTGCTGATCGTGCAGCTCAAGCAGGGCCAGCAGGCCAGCCGCGAGGACATCCTGAAGTTCATGGACGGCAAGATCGCCAAATGGTGGATGCCCGACGACGTCGCTTTCGTCGACGGCATCCCGCACACGGCGACGGGCAAGATCCTGAAGACCGCGCTGCGCGACCAGTTCAAGGACTATCGCTTCCCGAACGCGGCGGCGTAGACGGCCGAACCAAACACCGTCATTCCGGGCGATGCCAACGGCATCGAACCCGGAATGACAGGGCCGTAACATCCCGGGAACCCTTGAATTTGCCTCCGGGCCGTGATCTCAACGGCTCATAGTCGCGCCAAATCGGCCGATACCGCCCCAAGCCCCCCCGGCAGAGCTCACCCGATGGCCCGCAGGTTTTCCGCTCCCTATCAGTCGGAGCCCGTATCCAGCCTCGCGAGCTGGGCGCGCAATTTGGCCGTGTTCGCAGTGGTGGCGGTGGTGGTCTCGATCATCATCCTCCGGTTCGGCTTCCTGGAGATGAAGCCGGCACTCGCGACTTTCTTCGGCGGGCTCGGGATCGCCGCGCTCTCGATCCTGTTCGGGCTCGCAGGCTTTGCCGCGATCTGGCAGAACGGCTCGCGCGGCATGGCGCGCATTCTGCTTGCCTTCCTGATCGCCGGCGCGATCCTCGCCTATCCCGCTTATCTCGGCCTGCAATACCGCAAGCTGCCGGCGATCCACGACATCACCACCGACCCGATCGATCCGCCGCGCTTCGACGCACTGGCCCGCCTGCGCACCGGCGATGGCACCAATACCGCTGTTTATGCCGGCCTCTATTCGGCCGAGCAGCAGCGTCAGTTCTATCCTGATATCGAGCCGATCGAGCTTGAGATTTCGGTCGACCGCGCCTATGCGATCGCGCTTCAGCTTGTCAACAAGCGCAAATGGCTGGTCATCGACGAGCGCGCGCCGCAGCCGCCGCGCCGCATCGGCCGTATCGAGGCCGTGGCGCGTTCGCCCATCATGGGATTCCGCGAGGACATCGCGATCCGCGTCGTACCCGACGGCGACGATTCCCGCGTCGATATCCGGTCCGCCTCGCGCTATTTCGAGAGCGACCTCGGCAGCAACGCCGCGCGCGTGAAAAAATTCATCGACGACCTCAACACCGCCGCCGACGCCGACGCACTCAAGCCGGTGAAGAAGACCCCGGTGATGCCGCCGAAGGCGCCGGCGAAGACGGTGAAGAAGTGACGGAACGCTAAGCGTTCGCCATCCGATACGTCCCGCCAATCACGGGATCACCGTCCGTCGCCACCACGCCGCGGGCGACCAGATCTTCCAGATGCGCCAGCACGGAATAGCCGGCAGCTGTCGTCAGCCTGGGATCGATGCCGATATAGATCGCGCGGACCATGGTCGGGATGTCGGTCTCGCCCTTGGCGAGGCGATGCAGGATCGAGGACTCGCGCGCCTTGCGGTGACGGATCAGGAAGCGCACGAAACGCGGGCCGTCCGGGATCTCGGGACCGTGGCCGGAGAAATACAGATCCTCCTCGCGTGCGGCCAGTCGGTCGAGTGACTCCATGTAATCGATCATCGAGCCGTCGGGCGGCGCCACGATCGAGGTCGACCAGCCCATCACGTGATCGCCGACGAAGTTGAATTTTCGCTCGGGCCAGGCGAACGCGAGATGATTGGCGGTGTGGCCGGGCGTCGCCACGGCTTCGAGCTGCCAGCCGTCGCCTTCGACGACGTCGCCATGGGCGATCCTGATATCGGGCGCGAAGTCGCGGTCCGCGCCGGATTCCGGATTGTGCTTCTCGCTCTCGAAACGCGGGCGCGAGGCGCGGTGCGCGCCTTCGGCATAGACCGGCGCGCCGGTCGCCTGCTTGATCCGCGCGGTGTTCGGTGAATGGTCGCGGTGGGTGTGGGTGACGAAGATATGGCTCACCGTCTCGCCGCTGACAGCATCGAGCAGCGCCGCCGCATGCGCCTCGTCGTCCGGACCGGGATCGATGATCGCGACGTTGCCTTGGCCGACGATGTAACTGACCGTGCCGGTGAAAGTGAACGGGCTCGGATTGCTACAAAGCACGCGCCGCACACCGGGGCGGACTTCCTCGACGACGCCGGGCTTCAGCGGAAAGTTGCGGTTGAACGGGACGTCGTCGTTGTCGGACATGGCTTGCTCATACCTTGCTGACTTCGTCTTGCCCGGGCTTGTGCCGGGCATCCACGTTCTTCGTGCGGCCTAGAACGTGGATGGCCGGGACGTCTAGCGCGAAGACGCGCTTCGCGCTTCTGCCCGGCCATGACGCAATTCCACGCCGAGACGTCTGCTCAGAAAAACGCCTGAATGCCCGTGATCGCGCGGCCCAGGATCAGGGCGTGGACGTCGTGGGTGCCCTCGTAGGTGTTGACCGTCTCGAGGTTATGGACATGACGCATCACGTGGTACTCGGCCGAGATGCCGTTGCCGCCGTGCATGTCGCGCGCGACGCGGGCGATGTCGAGCGCCTTGCCGCAATTGTTGCGCTTCATGATCGAGATCATCTCGGGGGCGAACTTGCCCTCGTCCATCAGACGGCCGACGCGAAGCGAGCCCTGGAGGCCCAGCGCGATCTCGGTCTCCATGTCGGCGAGCTTCTTCTGCACGAGCTGGGTCGCGGCGAGCGGCTTGCCGAACTGCTTGCGGTCGAGCGTGTACTGGCGGGCGCGGTGCATGCAATCCTCGGCCGCGCCGAGCGCGCCCCAGGAAATGCCGTAGCGGGCGCGGTTGAGGCAGCCGAACGGGCCCTTCAGGCCGGAGACGTTGGGCAGCAGCGCGTCTTCCGGCACCACGACGCCGTCCATCACGACCTCGCCGGTGATGGAGGCGCGAAGCGACAGCTTGCCGCCGATCTTCGGTGCGGACAGGCCTTTCATGCCCTTCTCCAGCACGAAGCCGCGGATCTGGTTGTCGTGCGCGGCCGACTTGGCCCAGACCACGAACACGTCGGCGATCGGTGCGTTCGAGATCCACATCTTGCTGCCGGTGAGGCGATAGCCGTCCGAGACCTTCTCCGCCCGGGTCTTCATGCCGGCCGGATCGGAGCCGGCGTCGGGCTCGGTCAGGCCGAAGCAGCCGACCCACTCGCCGCTGGCGAGCTTCGGCAGGTATTTCTTGCGCTGGTTCTCGTCGCCATAGGCGTAGATCGGGTACATCACCAGCGAGGACTGCACCGAGTTCATCGAGCGGTAGCCGGAATCGACCCGCTCGATCTCGCGGGCGACGAGGCCGTAGGCGACATAGCCTGCATTGGCGCAGCCATATTCCTCCGGCAGCGTGATGCCGATCAGGCCGAGCTCGCCCATCTCGTTGAAGATCTCGCGGTCGGTCGTCTCTTCGAGATAGGCCTTGGTGACACGCGGCAGCAGCTTGTCCTGGGCGTAGGCGCGCGCGGTGTCGCGCACCATGCGCTCGTCTTCGGTGAGCTGCTCGTCGAGCAGGAACGGATCGTCCCACTGGAAAGAAGCCGAGATCGGCTTGTCCTTGGCCTGAGGGCGCGCGGTCATGAAACGTCCTTTCGTCTGGTTCCGTCAAAATTTGCCCGACAAAGTAAAGCGCCGCGGCAACAAGTGCAATTGCGTTGCAGATGTATGGGTCTGCGTGGATCCCGGGGACGCGCGTCGCGCGCCCGGAATGACAGCGCTAGCTTTCGAGCTGCTCGTTGGCGACGATCTCGATACCGAAGCCCGACAGGCCCTTGTAGTCGTGCACCGAAGAGGTGAGATGCCGGATCGAGGTGACGCCGAGATCGCGCAGGATCTGCGCGCCGACGCCGACTTCGCGCCACTGGCGGTTGCGGTCAGCCTCGGTCGCGCTCTCATCGGGCAGCGGCGCCACGGGGACACCGGCCGCGCCGTCGCGCAGATAGACTAGCACGCCACGGCCGGACTTCTTGAAGTGCTCGAGCACCACCGCCATGCGTTTGTGTCCGGTGAAGATGTCCTTGACGATGTTCGGCTTGTGGAAGCGCGTCAGGACGTTCTTGCCGTCGCCGACGCCGTTGTAGACGAAGGCGACGTGGGCGATGGAATCGAACGGCGAGCGGTAGGCATAGCCCTGAAGCGGCCCGATCGGGCTCTCGGTGACGAAGGTCGAGACCCGCTCGATCAGCTTCTCGCGCACCTGGCGGTAGGCGATCATGTCGGCGATGGTGACGTGCTTGAGCTTGTGCTCGGCGGCAAAGCGGGCGACCTGCTCGCCCTTCATCACGCTGCCGTCGTCGTTCATCAACTCGCTGATGACGCCGACCGGTGGCAGGCCGGAGAGCTTGCACAGATCGACTGCGGCCTCGGTATGGCCGGAGCGCAGGAGCACGCCGCCGTCCTTGGCAATCAGCGGGAAGATGTGGCCGGGACGGGCGAAGTCGTTGGCGCCGGCGTTGGGATTGGACAGCGCGCGGCAGCACGAGGCGCGCTCTTCGGCCGAGATGCCGGTGCCGCCGTCGGGCTTGTAGTCGATCGAGACCGTGAATGCGGTGGTGTGCGCGGAATCGTTGTGGGCCACCATCGGATCGAGCCGCAGGCGGCGCGCATCTTCGGTGGTGATCGGCGCGCAAACGATGCCGGAGGTGTGGCGGATGATGAACGCCATCTTCTCGGAGGTGCAGAGCGAGGCGGCGACGATCAGATCGCCCTCGCCCTCGCGGTCATCGTCGTCGGTGACGACCACGAGCTCACCGCGGGCAAAGGCCTGCAAGACTTCCTGAACGTTATCGGGCATTTCCCAATCTCTATCGGTTATAGCCCGGAGGCTTAGCCGGACTTGGGCCGGGGCGCTAGTGTCCTGGACGCAACCGCATATTCCGGGTGGCGGGCCGATCAACGGGTTTCAGGCTTGCACCGAAGATACCGGGGATTTAGCAAGAAATGGTCCAGGAAGAAGGCCGCCAGGCACCGTCAGGGCAGCACTTCGCGCCGCTCACCGAGGCGCTGATCGAGCTCGGCACGTTTGTCGGCCAGAAGCCCGGCCTGGGCGGCCTCGATCACGGTGAACAGCTCGTGGGCATCGCTGAGCCGGGTCACGGTGACGTAGCTGGCGCCGGCCTCGTAGAGCTCGCCGACATCGGCCAGCAGATCGGCGCTCGCCACGATCAGGGCGGTCGGGTTGAGCGCACGGACGTGGCGAACCAGCTTCTCGTTGGTAGCGCCCTTGAGCAGCGAATCCGGCACGCTGAGGATGATCATCTCGGACTTGCCGATCCCGGCATGGAGCAGCGTATCGGCGCTGCTGATGTCGCCATAGATCACGTGCAGGCCGCGCGAAAGCAGGGTCTGGTACACATTGGGGTTGAAGTCGACCACGGTGATCTGCTCCAGCAGCACCGGCGTCTGCCGCTCGATCTCGGCCAGCAGCGCGCTCGCCGCACGGAAAAAGCCAAGGATGACGATGCGGCGGGCCTCGCCATGGCCGCCCTCGTGGCCTTCCTCGCCGTGGCCGTTGCCATGGTCGAGGTCGCGCAGGCCGATCCGCTTCAGGGGCCCGATGGCCCAGCGGGTGATCTCGTCGCTGCGGGTCATCGCGAAGGTCGAGACCACAGCCAGCACCACGAAGGCGAAAGAGGCCGCATTCGCCGTCTCGGCTGCGATGTGGTGGTCGGCGACGCCGGTCTGGATCACCACCAGCGAGAACTCGGAGATTTGCGCGAGGTTCAGGGCCGGCAACAGGCTGGCGCGCAAGCCCTGCTTCATCAGATAGAGCGGGGCGAAAGTGGTGACGAGGCGGCTCGCCACCGTGAACACCGCGATCAGCAAGGCAAGGCCGATCACGGAGAGGCCGGGCACGGGAATGGTCATGCCGAGAGCGACGAAGAACAGCGTGATGAAGAAGTCCCGCAGCGTGGTGACCTTGGCCGTGACGTCGAGCGCATAAGGAAAGGTCGAGAGTGAGACGCCGGCGATCAGGGCGCCCATCTCGCGCGACAGCGACAGCCGCTCGGCGGTCTCGGCGACCAGGAAGCACCAGGCGAGCGCGCCGAGCAGGATCAACTCGGGGCGGCGGGCGATCTGGTGAAACAGGCGCGGCAGCACGTAGCGGCTGACCAGCAGCGCGGCGGCGACCAGCACAGCGACGCGGCCGATCGAGAGCAGGATGACGCTGACTTCCAGATTGGCAAGGCTCGGCTGCACCGCCAGGAACAGGATGGCGAAGATGTCCTGGAGCACCAGCACGCCGAGCGTGATGCGGCCGGGCAGCGTGTCGAGCTCGCGCTTCTCGTAGAGCACCTTGACGATGATGACGGTGCTCGACAGCGCGCAGGCGACGCAGAGATAAACCGCATCGAACTGCCCCCCGCCGAGCGACAGGCCGATGCCGGCGAAGAACAGCACCCCGAGCAGGCAGCCGCCGATGAGCTGGCCGCCCGCCGCGAACAGGATCACCTTTCCCGCCCGCACGATCTTCTTCAGGTCGATCTCCAGGCCGATCATGAACAGCATGAAGATCAGGCCGAGCTCGGAGATGACGCTGATCGATTCCTGCGACTTGACCCAGCTGGCGCCGAATGGACCTATGCAGAAGCCGGCGATAAGGTAGGCCAGGATCAGCGGCTGCCTGGAGAAGTGGGCAAGCAGGCCCAGCATCCAGGCAAACAGGATACAGAGAGTAATGTCGCGAATGAGCTCGTGCATGCCAGATTGGTCCGTTCTGCCGCACCCTAATGATCGAGTGCGGCGCGGCAAGCGAGCAATTCGTCACATGCGGATGAGGCTCGCCGTTGCAATGCTGTTATGTCCGCTCGCGTTCGCCCTGCCCGCGCTTGCCCAGCCCAAAGTCAATATCGAGCAGAGTTCTGCCGATTCGCTCACCGCCATGCCGAAGGAGGAACCCGCCGTCTCCGGCGGCTTCTACGTGCCGGCCTATTCCAGCGTGGCAATGAGCCAGGGCAAGCTGCGCGTTGATTTTTCGGTGACGCTGAGCATCCACAACGCCTCGGAGACCCAGGCGCTGGTGGTCAAGCGCATTGCCTATTTCGACACCGCAGGCAAGCAGGTCGAGAGCTATCTGAAGGCGCCGGTCGCGCTCAAACCGCTCGCCACCGTCTCGATCTTCGTTCCGACCGACGACGTGCGCGGCGGGACCGGAGCCAATTTCCTCGTCGACTGGGCCGCAACAAGCGAGATCGCCGAGCCTGTTGTCGAGGCCTTGATGGTTGGCGGCGTCGCCAATGCGCATTACGCCTTCATTAGCCAGGGCCGTCCAACCCGGACCGTCGGCAAGAAGTAAGCAAGAAACACGACTGACCGGCGCAAAGCCGGCAGCCTGACAAGAATAGAACGAGGAACGCCCCATGACGTCCAGCTTCGATTTCGCGCCCCTGTTTCCCGCAGGGCTGCCGGCCCCTTCCGCGCGCTGGAAGGGCCTTGCCAAATACAGCTTCGTCGGAGGCAATAACGATTCCGAGCAAGTGCCGCTCGACGATTTGGTCGAGGCTGCCAACACTGTACTTCGGAGCGAGGGCCGATCCCTTTCCACTTATGGCCTGGCGCATGGCCCGCAGGGTTATTTGCCCCTGCGCGAATTTCTCGTCGCAAAACTCAAGCGCGATGCCGGCATCAGCTGCACGGTCGACGATCTCATGATCGTCTCCGGCTCGCTGCAGGCGCTCGACCTCGTCAACGCGACCCTGCTGACGCGCGGTGACACCGTGATCTTTGAGCAGGATAGCTATCAGGGCTCGCTGACCCGCCTGGCACGGCTCGGGGTCAACGTAACAGGCATCCCCCTCGACAAGGACGGCATGCGCATGGACGTGCTGGCCACGACGCTGGCAGACCTCAAGAGCCGCGGCATCCGGCCAAAATACATCTACACCATTCCGACGGTACAGAACCCGACCGGCAGCATCATGCCGGAAGGCCGCCGCGCGGAGTTGTTGCGGCTATCGGCAGAATACGGCGTGCCTGTATTCGAGGACGATTGCTACGCCGATCTGGTCTGGTCAGGACAGCGGCCGCCGGCGATCTATGCGATGAGCCCGAACGGCGGCGTGATCCATATCGGCTCGTTCTCGAAGTCGATCGCGCCGGCGCTGCGCGTTGGCTTCATCGTTGCGCCATGGGATGTGATGTCGCGGATGCTGGCGCTGAAGACGGACGCCGGCTCCGGCGCACTGGAGCAGATGGTGCTCGCCGCCTACTGCAAGCCGCATTTTTCGACCCACGTCCCGGCGCTGACAAAGGCGCTGCGCACCAAGCTCGATACGCTGATGGAAGCCCTCAACGAGCAATTCGGGACGACAGCCGAATTCGAGGAGCCGAAGGGCGGCATCTTCCTGTGGGTGAAGCTGCCCGATCAGGTCGATACGCTAAAACTGTATCAGGCCGCGCTCGCGGCCGGCGTATCGATCAATCCAGGGCCGGAATGGTCGACCGACAAAAGCCATTCCAGCTCGCGGCTGCGGCTGTGCTTCGCGAGCCCTTCGCATCAGCAGATCCGCGAAGGCGTCGCCGTGCTGGCCGAAGTGTGCCGCAAGGAGTTCGGCGTGCCGGCCCGCAGCGCCAATGTGGAGAAGCGGCCCTAAGCCACCTGGGGCTGGCTGCCGTGGACCGATGCGAGCAGGATGCTACACTTGGCATTATTGGAAGTGGGGCTTTTCAGGACATGACGCGTTGTCCGAGCCGCTGGATCACGGCGGCGCTGCTGTGGCTTGCATTCACGCCAGCGGCCGGCGCCGAGACGCTTGCGGCGACGGTCGAGCAATGGGGCCTGCTCGGCTCCTTGGCGGTCGATTGCGCGGCTCGCCCTGACCGCGACAAGGGCGCGGCGCTGACTTACGAGATCCGGAAGGACGGAAGGGTGATGTACCGGCGCAATTTCGGCGAGGCCAAGGACGAGAACGAAGTGGTGTCCGCCACGGTCGGTGCCGAGGGCCTGCTCAATGTGATGGTGTACTTCCCCTCGCTGCATCAGACGCGCGAGTTCGGTCTGCTACTCTCAAAGCAAGATAGCTTGCGCGCGATCTACAATCGCAGTGAGCACGGCGAGTACACGATCAGGGACGGCAAATACGTCGCGACAGGCGCGCCAACACCGGCACAGCAACGCTGCGATTAACTATTACCCTCGAGCTTGACCTCTCGAAAAACCGCTCCACACTTTTCTGTCTGAACAGCTGTTCAGAATTCTCTGGTGATTCCTCCGGAACGTTCACGCGAATGCGCCGTTTAGATTTGCATTCTATTGGAGGAGGACATCTTGAAGAAACTTGGTTATGTGGTTGCTGCTATCGGCGCACTCGCGGTTGCATTGCCGACGCTCGCGAGCGCGGAGACGGTGGTGATCAAGCGCGGTCATCATCACGGCCCGTACGGCGCCCGCGCCGAATACGGCATGCATCGCGATCACGGCTGGCATCGCGGCTGGCACCATCGCGACAAGGTCGTCGTGATCAAGCGTGGCGGTCATCGCCACTGGGACTAATGCGCAACGCAATACGGAAATGGCCCCTCACGGGGCCATTTCTTTGCGTGTTCGAAACGTTCGGCGAGGTTAGTCCCACGCCGGCGCGAAGCCGGGATTGACGCAGCGGCTGTCTTTCGGCAGCGCGGCGATCTTGTTGCGGTCGGCATCGTCGAGCGTGATCTTCAGCGCGTCGAGATTGGCCTGTTGGCTCTCGAGGCGTGAGGCCTTCGGAATCGCGGCGACGCCATCCTGGTCGAGCAGCCATTTCAGCGCGACCTGCGCGGCGGTCGCGTCGTGCTTGGCGCCGATCTCGGCCAGCACCGGATCGGATGCGACACGCCCCTGCGCCAGCGGACAATAGGCGACCAGCGGGATCGACTTGGCCTGGAGATAGGCCAGCACCTTCGATTGATCGAGCATCGCGTGATATTCGATCTGATTGCAGGCGATCGGCGCCTTGATGTCTTCGACCACGGTCTTGAGCAGCGCGGTGGTGAAATTGGCGACGCCAATCGCCCGCGTGCGCCCCTCCTCCTTCAGCTTCATCAAGGCCTCGAACACAGCACCCCAGTTCGCGGCCTTGGACGGCCAGTGCACGAGATAGAGGTCGACATGGTCGAGCCGGAGTTTTTTCAGGCTGGCGTCGAAGGCGCGGCGGATTGCTTCGGGTGCGAGGTTCTCGTGCCAGACCTTGGTCGTGATATGCAGCTCGCCACGCGGCACGCCGGCCGCTGCGAGCGCCGCGCCGATCGGCTCTTCGTTGCCGTACATCTCGGCGGTGTCGATATGGCGATAGCCGATCGACAACGCGCTCTCGACCGCCGCGCGGCAGGCATCGCCCTGCATGCGGAAGGTGCCGAGGCCGAGCTTGGGCATGCTGATGCCCTGTGTCTTCAGATTGTCCATGAAAAGGCTCCTAAGATATTTCAGCCCACCGGATGCGCGCGGCGATGCCGCGTGAGCAGACTCTTCGGTGATGGAAAAGAGGTGGCGGGAAGGTACAGCATAGCGTGGGAGCCGCACGAGCGCCAATCAAGATCGGGTTAGCGCTCGAAGCTGACGCAATAATGGTCTTGAAGCTCTCGACGGTCGAGCACTCCACCTGCATCCGCGCCGGCCGGTCGGCGCGCGCCCAGATCACGGCGGAGCCATCCGAGGCGTCGCCGGACTGGATGCCGCCTGCGATCTGCGGACGATCGGCGGCGCGGCTGAGATGTGGCTTTGCGAGCGTGGCGACGGCGAGGCCGGAGGTGGAGCGGACCAGGAATTGCCGCCGGGTCCAGGCGCGCGACGCGCGGAGCGATGCCATTCAGGAAACCTTCGTCGAATCGCGACGGAAGATGCCTGCGTCGTTTGACTCCGGCTTACGGTTTCTTGACCCCGGGCCTACGGTTCTGCGAGGTACGGATGACGGCTCGGAACTGACCTAGCGCTGCCAGTTGCAGATGCCGCCGGAGCGGCAGGGCCAGGTCTGGATGCGGGTATCCCTCGCTTGCGCGTCGAGCGGATTGCCGTGGCGATGCGCGAGCTTGGTGCGCGCCGCGCCGCGTGGCTGCGCGGACCTGGCATGCGCAACCTTGGGGTGCGCTACTTTGGCGTGCGCGACCTTCGGCTCCGACACATGCACGCGTTCGGCCGCGACTTTCTTCGGCACGCCGAACGGCTCGGCGCGCGCCTGCGCCTCGTTGCCGCCGCGCGCCTCCAGCGCGAGCGGCGCGAATTGGGTTTCGGGCCCGAGCCGCTTCGGCGACAACACGGCCTTCGAAAGATCGAGGCCTAGATACTCACTCGGCTTGTACTCGTCAGCGCGCGCGATGCCGCCCCATGCGAGCACGAGGGCAACGGCAACTGCAAAATGAACGCTCTTCAGGACCACGGACGCCTCCTGAAATTGATTGTTAAGAGGTAATTTACCTCTATTTATTTAGGAGGCGTCGCGCGCAATTCCAGCGGTCAACTGCCGCCGTGGTTAAGAAGTTGGCGGTGTCAGGCGACCCTTTGCGGTGCACCGGTCCCTTCAAGGAACCCCATCAGACGGTTGCGAATGATGGTTTCCGCCTCAGCCATGATCCTGTCGACGAGTTCCTTGCAGGTGGGGATGTCGTGGATGAGCCCTGCGACCATGCCGCAGCTCCAGGCGCCTGCATCCATCTTCCCGTCCAGCATGATCCTGGGATAGACGCCCGCGACCTGATCGTGGATGTCGTCGATCTTGAGCTTGTCGCCCTTCTCGCGTTCGATCTCGAGCAGGCGGTCGACATTGGCGTTCTTCAGCACGCGCTCGGTGTTGCGCAGGCTCCGCATGATCAGGCGGGTGTCGAGTTCGGTCGCCGCGACCAGCGCGTTCTTCACGTTCTGATGCACCGGCGCTTCCTTGGTGGCGATGAAGCGCGTGCCCATGTTCATGCCGGCCGCACCCAGCGACAGCGCCGCGACCAGGCTGCGTCCGTCGGCCATGCCGCCGGAAGCGACGAACGGGATCTTCAATTCCTCCGCCGCGCGCGGCAGCAGGATCATGTTGGGAATGTCGTCCTCGCCGGGATGGCCGCCGCACTCAAAACCGTCAACGCTGACGGCGTCGCAGCCGATGCGCTCAGCCTTCAGGGAGTGGCGCACCGAAGTGCATTTGTGGATGACCTTGATGCCGGCCGCCTTCAGCGCCGGCATGTAGGTTTCCGGGCTGCGGCCCGCGGTCTCCACGGATTTGACCCCGCCCTCGACGATCGCGGCGATATATTCAGGATAAGGCGGCGCGGCGAAGGCCGGCAGGAAGGTGAGGTTCACGCCGAACGGCTTGTCGGTCATGTCGCGGCAGCGCGCGATCTCTTTTGCCAGCAGCTCCGGCGTCTTCTGCGTGAGACCGGTGATGATGCCGAGCCCGCCCGCATTGGAGACGGCGGCCGCCAGCTCGGCAAAGCCGACGAAATGCATACCGCCCTGGATGATGGGGTGCTCGATGCCGAACAGTTCGGTGATCGCGGTCTTCACTTAAGTTACCTCCCGGACTTTTGCTTGGTGTTCGGACCAGTCTAGCCGGACTTTTGCGCCGCGGTCACCCTTTCTGTCCCAACGGTCGTTGGCTCAATGTCCCTTTGCCGGCGCGTTCAGATTGATTGGCCGCAGCACGGCGGCAGTGGGGATCATCAGCACGGCAACAACCGCGAGGGTCCAGAACACGTCGATATAGGCGAGCAAATCGACCTGCTGCTGCAAGATGCGGCCGACCCAGGCGACGGCCTGCGAGGCCGCATCGCTCGCGCTCGAGCCCTGAGCCTGGAAGAAGCGGGTCATCGTCTCGATGTTCTGCTGGTAGCCGAGATCGGATGGCGCGGCGTGCTCGATCAGCCGGCTCTGGTGGAATTGCTGGCGCTGCGCCAGGACCGTCTGTGCCAACGCGACGCCCATGGAGCCGCCGATGTTGCGAGCGACGTTGATCAGCGCGGAGGCTTGGTTGGTCTTTTCAGGCGGCACGCCGTCGTAGGACGCTGTCGTGACCGGCAGGAACAGGAAGGGCAGACCGAGGGCGAGGAAGATGCGCGACATCGCGGCGTAGCCGTAGGTGATGTCGCCGGTGAGCCCCGTGAGATGCCACATCGAGAACGCGACGATGGCAGCGCCGAGCATGATGAGATATTTCGGCTGCACGATGCCGGTGAGGCGGCCGACCACGGGCATCAGCACCAGCGTCGCGATGCCTCCGGGTGACAATGCGAGACCGGCGAGCAGCGCAGTGTAATTCAGTTCGGTCTGGAGCAGTTGCGGCAAAAGCTGCGTTGTGGAGATCAGCACCGCACCGGTAGCAAGCATGACCAGGAAGCAGGCGGCGAACTGGCGGCGGCCGAGCAGGCGGAGATCGACGATGGGATCCTCGCGTGTCAGCTCCCAGGGGATCAGCGCAAGCAGTGATACGGCCGAAAGCAAGGCGAAGAACACGATCATGTTCGAGCCGAACCAGTCGCTGCGCTGGCCTTCGTCGAGCACGTATTCGAGCGAGCCGAGCCCGGTCGCGACCAGCAGGAAGCCGACATAGTCGACCCGCAGCCCCTTGCTCAGCAGCTTCTTCCTCTCCTCCTCCGCGCCCGACGGCTCCTTGACCAGCGTGCCGACCAGGAACAGCGACAGCACCCCCATGGGGACGTTGATCAGGAACACCCAGTGCCAGGTGTAGGTGTCGGTGATCCAGCCGCCGAGCGTCGGTCCTATCACCGGCGCCACCACGACGGCGATGCCATAGATCGCAAAGGCCTGGCCCCGCTTGTGCGGCGGGAAGGAGTCGGCGAGGATCGCCTGCTCACTGGTCGCCATGCCGCCGCCGCCAAGGCCCTGAAGGATGCGGAACAGCACCAGCGCCTGCAAATTCCATGCGAAGCCACACAAAAGCGAAGAGACCGTGAAGGTCGCAACGCAAATCATGTAGAAGCGTTTGCGGCCGATCACGGTCGACAGCCAGCCCGAGATCGACAGCACAATGGCGTTGGCGACGAGATAGCTGGTGATGACGTAGGTGCTCTCGTCGATACCGACCGCGAGGCTGCCCGCGATGTGTCGCAGCGCGACATTGGCGATGGTGGTGTCGAGCACCTCCATGAAGGTCGCGATCGAGACGACGAAGGCGATCAGATAAGGATTATGACCACCCGCCGCCGAGCGCTCCGGCGACCAGCCGCCCGCGGATGCGCCGCTGTCGACGGCGTCCGTCATCGCACCCTGATCCAGGGCACGACCGACATGCCGGGACCGACAGGCAGATCCGCCGGCCAATTGTCGACCACGATCTTCACCGGCACGCGCTGCACCACCTTGACGTAATTGCCGGTGGCGTTCTCCGCCGGCAGCAGGCTGAACGCGGTGCCGGAGCCCGGCTGCACCGACTCGACATGGCCGGTCAGCTTACGGCCGGGATAGGCGTCGATGCGGATCTCGACCGCCTGGCCCGGCCGCATGTCATTGAGCTGCGTCTCCCTGTAGTTGGCGACGATCCAGACCTCGTCGGGCACGAACATCATCAGGCTTTGTCCCGCAGTAACGAAAGTACCCTTGGCACCACTGAGCTTGACGACGCGGCCAGACTGCGCCGCAACGACGCTGGTATATTGCAGGTTCAACTTGGCCTGATCGAGCTGCGCCTGCGACTGCGCGAGCTGCGCGCGGGCGCCCTCGAGCTGCGCTTGAAGCGTCTTGATGCCCACTTGCGCGGCGGTCACCGCGGTCTTCGCACGTTCAGTGTTGGCCTGCTGCGCCTGAAGATCGGAGCGGGTCTGTTGCTGGCGCTGCACGGTGCCGGCGCCCTTCTCGACGAGATCTTCCGCGCGCTTGAACTCCTCCTGCGAGAACTGGAGCTGCGCCTGCGCTTGTTCGAGCTGCGCCTGGGCCTGCTTGATCTGTTCCTGTTGCGAAACGATCTGGGCCTCGACGTTGGCGATGTTCGCCGTTGAGACCGCAACTTGAGCCGCGGCCTGGTCTATGGCGATGCGATAGTCGCGCTCGTCGATCTTGGCAAGGAGATCGCCGGCGTTGACATGCTGGTTGTCCGTGACCGGAATATCGGTCACATAGCCGCCGACCTTCGCGGCCACCGAAAAGCTGCGCGCCGCGACGAAGGCATCGTCGGTGGATTCATAGTGGCGCACCTGGAGCCAGTAGAGCAGGCCAGCGATCAGGGCCGCGAGCAACACAATGGCGCCGACGGTGGCGAGCAGCCAATGCTCGCGCATCCGATCTCGCAGCGATGGCATCTTCGCCGGCTTCTGATCTTTGGCGTCGCGGGCCTGATCAGGAGATGTCTCCGGAGCTTCCTTCGCCCTCTGCGGCGGCTCCGCGGACGGCCCATGCTCCCGGGTTTGAGCATCCACGGTGAACACCTCTGTCGGTACTAAGCCGCCTCAGTCCGGCTCGCACCGGAGGCCTAACCGCAGTGCGAAGGCATGGTTCCGGCCTGCGCAAGCGACGGTGTCATACGTCAATGTGACTGCTCAAAGAACAAGCGCGGCATCGTGCACGCCGCGCTTGCTGCGAATTCATTATTAACACCTTGCTCAGTGCGTATTGGTCTCATGCCATTTTTCGAGATCGGGTTTCACCTCGCCCGATCCCTGCTCCTTTTCCGGATTGCCTTTCCAGGGCTTGTCCGTTTGCTTGTGCGAACCCCAGTCGCTCTGCTGCCGGGGATCGTCGTTCGGCCGTTCCTTGCTCATCGAACTCCCTTTCCGTGAATCCCTAAGCGAAGGGGACGCCGTAGTAGGAGTTGATACCGCGAACTGCGGCGTCATCACCCCAGTTCCAATCACTCCGTTCGCCGTATTTCGGCGCGCCTTCCAGCTCCTTGGTGGTAATGCCGGTGACGTAGCCGCCAAGCTCCGTGTCGTATTTCAGCGACTGCCACGGCAGCGGATAGTGGTCGTTGCCGAGGCCCAGGAAACCGCCGAAACCGAGCACGGCGTAGGACACCTTGCCGCTGACCTTGTCGATCATCACGCGTTCGATCGAGCCGATCTTGTTGCGATCGGCGCCATAGACCGATGTTCCCTCGACCTTGTCGCTGCCGATCAAACGGCCCATCTCGTTTTGGTCCAGTTCGCCTTGATTCAACATCTCAATTCTCCACTCAGCCAGTATCGAGACAACCCGAATGAGTGAGCGATCGTTCCAGCTTGTTCCGCGTGAGTTGAGGAACATCGCCTGAAACAGGCGGTTCTCTCGACTTCAAGTCCCCGAATCAAAGTTCCTGGAATGAAGAGCCGCCCACGATGTCCCAGACCGTCTCCGACTTCATCGTTCAGCGTCTGCATCAATGGGGAGTGCGCCACCTCTTTGGCTATCCCGGCGACGGAATCAACGGCGTGTTCGGTGCCCTTCAGCGTGCTGAGGGCAAGATCGGCTTTGTCCAAGCCCGGCATGAGGAGATGGCCGCCTTCATGGCGACCGCCTATGCGAAGTTCTCCGGTGAGCTCGGCGTCTGCATCGCAACTTCGGGCCCCGGCGCCTCGCATTTGATTACCGGTCTCTATGATGCCCTGCTCGATCACCAGCCGGTGCTTGCGATCGTCGGTCAGCAGGCACGCAATGCGCTGGGCGGACACTATCAGCAGGAGCTTGATCTCGTCTCGATGTTCAAGGATGTGGCTGGCGCCTACGTCATGCAGGCATCCTCGCCGGCGCAAATTCGGCATCTGATTGATCGATCGATCCGGATCGCGCTGGCCCGGCGGACGCCAACCGTGATCATCTTGCCCAACGATATCCAGGAGGAGCCGTACGAGGATCCGCCGCGCGCTCACGGCACCCTACATTCTGGCATCGGCTATAACGCTCCAAGCATCAAACCTCGTGACGCTGATCTCGACCGTGCCGCCGAAGTGCTCAACGCCGGCAAGAAGGTCGCGATGCTCGTTGGCGCCGGCGCGCTGCATGCCACCGAGGAGGTGATCGCGGTCGCCGACCGGCTGTCGGCCGGCTGTGCCAAAGCGCTGCTCGGCAAGGCTGTGCTGCCCGACGACCTGACCTGGGTCACCGGCTCGATCGGCCTGCTCGGCACCGAGCCCAGCTACAACATGATGATGGAATGCGACACGCTGCTGATGGTCGGCTCCGCCTTTCCCTATGCCGAATTCCTGCCGAAGGAAGGCGCGGCGCGCGGCGTGCAGATCGACATCGACGCCAGCATGTTGTCGATCCGCTTTCCCATGGAGGTCGGCCTCGTCGGCGATGCCGCCGAGACGCTGCGCGCACTGCTGCCGCGACTGAAACCCAAGAGCGATGGCGCCTGGCGCCAGGGTATCGAAGCCGACGTCGCGAAATGGTGGAAGACGCTGGATGACCGCGCACATCAGCCCGCAGCACCGGTCAATCCGCAGCTCGTCGCCTGGGAATTGTCGCCGCGCCTGCCCGACCGGGCCATCATCACCAGTGATTCCGGCTCCTGCGCCAACTGGTTCGCGCGCGACCTGAAGATGCGCCGCGGCATGACGGCCTCGCTCTCCGGCGGCCTCGCCTCCATGGGTGCCGCGGTGCCCTATGCGCTCGCCGCGAAATACGCCCATCCCGACCGCCCCGTGATTGCACTCGTCGGCGACGGCGCGATGCAGATGAACAACATGGCCGAGCTGATCACCGCCGCGAAGTATTGGCGCGACTGGAAGGATCCGCGCTTCATCGTCTGCGTCTTCAATAACGAAGACCTCAACCAGGTAACCTGGGAGCAGCGCATCATCAACGGCGATCCAAAATTCGAGGCATCGCAGCGCATCCCAAACGTGTCCTATTCGCGCTTTGCCGAGTTGATCGGCCTCTCCGGCATCTACGTCGACAGCCCGCAGCTGCTGGGCTCGGCCTGGGAGCAGGCGCTGGCGAGCGAGATGCCGGTGGTGCTGGAGGTGAAGACCGACCCCGAAGTGCCGCCGCTTCCGCCGCACGTCACCTTGCAGCAGGCGAAGAATTTCTCGCTCGCCTTGATGAAGGGCGATCCCAACGAGAGCGGAGTGATCAAGGGGGCGGCGCGGCAGATGTTGGAAAAGATCCTGCCTGGAAAGGAATGAGGTGAAGCATGAGCGATTTCCGCGATATCCAGCACGGCGTCAACGATCCCGTCGATGGCCTCGACGTGAAGCGGCAGATCAACGACAACCGGACGCCGCATGAACGGGCGCAACGCCATGCAGACGTACGTGCCGAGGCCACCGCCACGCCGACCGAGCCGTTTCTGCCTGAACGGCTTCGGCGCAAGCCGACCGATCCCATCAATCCGCGCACAGGGCGGCATCCCACGGATTAGCCGTTAGGAACCTCGGCCCCTGCGGCGTGTTGGTCGGCGCAATGTCGCGCGGGAGGCTGCGCGCTCAACCGGAGGGACCGGACCATGAAACGTACCGTCATCGCCTTTGCTTGCGTGCTTCTCGCAGGCCCCACGCTCGCCCAGTCGCTCGGTGAGAAGACCGGCGTCAACTCGGTGCTCGGCGTCGCGCCTGCGACCGCCGACTTCGTCAAGGAGGTCGCCATCAGCGACATGTTCGAGATCGAATCGAGCAAGCTCGCCGAGCAGAAGGGCAACGCGCAGGAGAAGAGTTTTGCGCAACAGATGGTGACCGACCACACCAAGACCAGCGGCGAACTCAAGGGCCTGGTCAGCGGCGGCAAGGTGCAGGCAACCCTGCCGACAGCGCTCGACAGCTCGCACCAGAGCAAGCTCGACAAGCTCAAGAGCGCGAATGGCAAGGACTTCAGCTCGGATTACAATTCGTACCAGGTCAGCGCCCATGAGGACGCGGTCTCGCTGTTCGAGCGTTACGCCAAAGGCGGGGACAATTCCGACCTGAAGGATTGGGCCGGCAAGACGCTGCCGGCACTCAAGCACCACCTCGACATGGCCAAGGAGCTCGGCAAGGCACCGAGCGTCGGCCAGTCCAAGTAACGAGTTTCCGAGGACGGCGGCTTGCATATGCCACGAGGCAGAGCTCAGGAACCTTCTTTGTCTCCGGGCTTTGCAAGACCGTCATGGGGACATCACGCTTGCAGACCGATGGCCTTAGTCAACGTCAAACCTAACCGGATCGACGTCACGATCGCGAACGAGATCGCTGATCACACCAATTCAGGCGTCGAGCACACCGCGCAGACATTAACCTGGGCCGCCGACGAGCACGTGCTGCTCGCGCTGGCCGCAGCGGGGTGGCTCTATGCTCATATTTGGCAGCCGCAACAGCGGCCCGTGGCAAATCACGTTCTGGCTGTGTCGCTAGCGACGGCCGTTCTGCCTCATGTCCTGAAATCCGTGTTCGATCAGATCAGGCCAGACCGGCTGACCGTACGCGGACACCGACATGGAGTACCCGTCTCAGGACAGGCGCGCGACGCCTTCCCGTCCGGTCACGCGGTCCATTTGGGCGCACTTGCCTCGGCGGCGGGCTTGCTGCCCGAAGCGCCGCGTCGACTGGTGCGCACGGTTGCGGTCGCGCTTTCGCTGACACGGATCGCGGTGCTCGCGCATTGGGCAAGCGATGTGGTCGCAGGATTTGCGCTTGGCGCGGCCGTAGAGAGACTTTTGCGGCCATGGACACTGACGCGATCGTTCCGCGAGCAGGTCAATCGGCGGGAACGGCCGTGACCGAATATGTCCTGCGATTCATTGCCGGTGGCGTCATCGTCTCCGCCTTTGCGATCTTCGGCGATATGCTCAAACCCAAAAGCTTTGCGGGGCTGCTTGGCGCAGCGCCGTCAGTCGCACTGGCGACGCTCGGCATCGCCGTCGTCCAGCACGGCCCGCAATATGCTGCGGCCGAAAGCTGGACGATGATCTATGGCGCGGTCGCGCTCGGCTGCTACAGCGTTGTCGTCTGCCATCTGCTGATCGGATACCGTGTGTCCGCGCTGCCCGCGACCGTCCTCGCTGTTGTCGTGTGGCTTGCGGTCGCCTTCGGCCTGCTCGCCGGCTTCGGAGGTGCGGCCTGATGCCGGTCAAGCTGTCACTCTCCGCGCTAAAGCAGACACGCTGGTACGAATACGGCATTCGTTTCCTGCTCGGTGGCCTGGCGACCGTGCTCACGGGGATACTGGGAGCGCGCTTCGGTGTGTCCGTCGGCGGACTATTCCTTGCGCTTCCCGCCATCTTCTGCGCGAGCGCCACGCTGGTCGAAAGCCATGAGCGCCGCACCAAGGAGAAGGCCGGCCTCAGCGGCACGCGCCGCGGGCAAGAGGCCGCCGCGCTCGACGCGGCTGGCGCCGCTTGGGGAAGTGTCGGTCTCCTGGCATTCGCCGCCGTCTTCCATCTCACCGTGACTTCGAGCGTTCCGGGCGCTTTCGCTGCAGCGTTGATAGTCTGGGCCGTCGTCTCGGTACTGGCCTGGTGGCTCAGGCGCAAGCTTCGCATCGTCTCCCGGAAACCGCACCGATCAGCCCATTCGCTGTCGGCAAAGAGCCCTCCCCTCGCGAAGCGTTAGCTCGCTTTCGCTTGCGTCGAAGGCTGCAATCTCGGCGGTTGAAGGCCCGGGCTGTTGGCCCAGCGCTCTATCTGCTCGATGACCATCTGGTGGCTCGGATTTTGTGGAACCCTCGTGGAATGAGTTTGTTGAGTGGATTACTCAACATACTCATTTTGGGTGATTGACCATGAACGACCTTCGCGCCGAGCGGCTCCAGGTCATGCTGTCACCAGAAGAACTGGCCGCGGTGGACGACTTCCGGTTCAAACATCGCATGCCGACGCGAGCCGCGGCGGTACGCGAGCTCCTCAAGCTCGGACTGGCCGCCGCCGGGGTCGATGCAGGGGCTAATGTCAAATCGAGCAGGTTCGGGGTTTTCGGGCGCGGACCGGACGGCCACACGCACCCGCATCCGCAGCGCGAGTCCGAAGATTAGCCCGGCCTGATGCTCAAGCAAACGGCCCCGGCGCGGGGTGCCAGGGCCGTCCTTGGAGATTGCTTCCGGATCACCGGGGGCATGACAACCGGAAGCATTCCCTCGACTCGTCGCGCGGGGATTCGTTCCTCGTGGAATTAGCCGCTCGGCGCGTCGCCGGAATCATCCGGCACCATGCCGGAGCCGGGTGTCTTGCTGTTGTCGTTCAACTTGGGATCGCGCGTGGCCTCGCGAGAGGGCGAGCCCTCTCGCTTCGACTTGTGCACCGTTTGCGCGCGCTGCTTGTCCCGCGGCTGCTGTTCACCGCGCTGATCTCTGATCATGCCTTGGTCGGAATGGGCCATGATATGCTCTCGCCTCTCTCGTGTCGTCTCGAAGCGCTTACGCGCCTGAGCCTCGAAGGTTCCGAGAGCAAGAGAGGCTGCGGCTAACTATGGGCCGCGTGGACTGCGGCCGTTGCATTTTCATGATGCACCTGCCGCACCGTCGTCACCGTCGCAAATGCGACCGAGACGCCAAAGGCGAAAATGAGAGAAAGAAGAGCCAGACGTGGGCGTGTAGCCATCGCAAACCTCCTTCTGGAATTAAATTCCTGGAATCAAAAAATAACGCGATCGACTGCTCCCGAATGATCGACTGCTCCCGAATAATGAATTGGTGGCTTGCGTTCCGTGAGCCGTCTCACAACGCAGATTCACAAAAACGAGAGCGTCACGCCTCCTGCCTTTGACGGCTGCGGGCCGCAACGGGCGGCACCTCGCCGTCGAGCCAGTCCTGCTCGTTCGCGAGTGCCGTCCATGCCTCCGCCATGCGCAAGAAGCGGTTGTGAGCCGGCTGTCCTTGGGACCGTTCAGCGAGCTGAAGGCAGTTATCGGCATTGTCTCTGAAAGTGTCGGATCGTTTCATGAAGGTAAAATTGGGGACGGAACCTGGGCGCTGCAACAGCCCTTACGGGATCGTAACATTTGCGGAACTTTGGTCATCATCCGCTATTGGCTATCCATGCGGATTCTTGTCGCGATAGTCCTCGCCTCCATCAGCACTGCAGCGCTTGCCGATAGCACCGCCGAGCACAGTCCGGCCGGCCGCACGCCGACCGCAACCGAGGTCATCAGCGACCTCTACACGTTCAGCCGCTTCCAGCAGGGTCTGCTGGAGAGCACCGACCTGAAGGGCAATGCCGAGGTCAAGAACCTCGCCGCCCTGCGTGCCGAAGAAGCGGTCCAGCGTGACAAAGCCCTGAAGCCGATCCAGGAAACGATTGGCACTGAACCGCGCGTCGCCAAGACGACACCGGCGAGCGCGAGCCTGGTCGAGCCCGAAACCTCGGACGGGCCAACTTTCGTCAAAAGCTTCTATGCCGCGCAGATTCCCGAATATCAATCGGTGATCGACCTGCTCGAACGCTATCTCAAGGCACCCGATGATGCCGCGCTTGCGGCGTTCGCGCGCGAGCAGCTCCCGATGTTGCGCTCGCAGGTCAAGGCCGCCGAGCGCACCATGGCGGACAAATAGCCCCTTTACTTGTCGTTCGGATGATGTTGCTGGCTCTCCGGCCGCACCGTACGGTCGCTCTCCGGCATTCTATCCCGGCCGGCATCCCCATTGTCATCCTTGCCGCCCGAGCTCGAGGTGCCGCTACCGCTGGGGTTCGACCGGGTCGACGTGCCCGTGGTCGGCGTATCCGCCCGTGGCGTGGCGGAGCTTGCGGCGGGATCGCCGGTCACGGCGCCGCGACCGCTGGGCGCACCGCTCTGCGCCAAAGCCGATCCGGCAAACATCATCACAGTCACGACGACGGCAAATCCGGCTTTCATATGCGCTCTCCCTGCATTTGCGGGCTAACGGGAGGGCCGCCACTCCGTTCCTGAAGCCAACTGCCCCTTGCAATGGCGCGTTGAAGGGGGACCTTCGGCCCGAAAATTTTGGAACCCGATGGAACCATTTTGGTCCGTCGCGATTGTTTCCATTGGGCTGAGCAAAGCAGGTTCCATTTCCTGGTGCCGTACGTTGGCGCTTGATTTCGAATTGGGCTGA
The DNA here is from genome assembly GCF_023073375.1 of Bradyrhizobium sp. 197. NCBI lineage: Bacteria > Pseudomonadati > Pseudomonadota > Alphaproteobacteria > Hyphomicrobiales > Nitrobacteraceae > Bradyrhizobium > Bradyrhizobium sp. 197. Next base: position 80,366 of record NZ_JADPJJ010000017.1, read on the forward strand.
AGCTCTATCTTGATCAATCGCGTCTTGCCTGGGATTCGGCCGGCGCCTGCGGGGAATGAGTATGAGCGACGTCGAAACCGGAACTGCATCACGCTCCGGTCGTCGCGGCCCAAAGCCAAAGAACAACGGTATGTCGGAGCCGGATTCCCGGGCAGAATTGCTGCTTGCCCTCCAGGCCATGCGCAACGGCGATTTCTCGGTGCGCATGAGTGGCGACTATCTCGGCATTGACGGCAAGCTCGCGGACACTTTCAACGAAATCATCGCCGCCAATCAGCGCATGGCGCAGCAGCTCGAGCTGGTCGGCCAGGTGGTGGGCCGCGAGGGCAAGACGCGGCAGCGCGTGAAGTTCGGCCTCGCCTCCGGCTCCTGGGCCGACATGGAAGGCTCGGTCAACACATTGATCGACGATTTGTTGTGGCCAACCCGCGAGGTGACGCGCGCGGTCGCAGCCGTGGCGCAAGGCGACCTGATCCAGACCGTCAAGCTCGACGTCGACGGCCGTCCGCTCCGCGGCGAATTCCTGCAGTCCGCGACCATCGTCAACACCATGATCAAGCAGCTCGGCGTGTTCACCTCCGAGGTGACGCGCGTCGCGCGTGAGGTCGGCACCGAGGGCAAGCTCGGCGGCCAGGCCCAGGTGCCGGAAATGACTGGCGTCTGGAAGGATTTGACCGAGAGCGTCAACTCGATGGCGAACAACCTGACCAACCAGGTTCGCAACATTGCCGAGGTGACGATCGCTGTGGCCAACGGCGACTTGTCGAAGAAGATCACGGTGGACGTCCGCGGCGAGATCCTTCAGCTCAAGGAAGCCATCAACACGATGGTGGACCAGCTCCGCTCCTTCGCTTCCGAAGTGACGCGCGTGGCGCGCGAGGTCGGCACCGACGGCAAGCTCGGCGGCCAGGCCATCGTGCCCGGCGTCGCCGGTACCTGGAAGGACCTGACCGATTCCGTGAACGCGATGTGCGGCAACCTCACCGCCCAGGTGCGCAACATCGCCAACGTCACCACCGCCGTTGCGCGCGGCGACTTGTCGCGCAAGATCACGGTGGACGTGCGCGGCGAGATCCTGGAGCTGAAGGACACCATCAACACCATGGTGGACCAGCTCAACTCCTTCGCCTCCGAAGTGACGCGCGTGGCGCGCGAGGTCGGAACCGAGGGCAAGCTCGGCGGCCAGGCCCAGGTGCCTGGTGTCGCCGGCACCTGGAAGGACCTCACCGACAACGTCAACTTCATGGCGTCGAACCTGACGGCCCAGGTCCGCAACATCGCCGACGTCGCGACCGCCATCGCCGGCGGCGACCTCTCGAAGAAGATCACGGTGAACGTGTCGGGCGAGATCCTTCAGCTGAAGGAAACGCTGAACACCTGCGTGGACCAGCTCAACGCCTTCGCCGGCGAAGTGACGCGTGTGGCGCGCGAGGTCGGCACCGAAGGCCGCCTCGGCGGCCAGGCCAACGTGCCCGGCGTCGCCGGCACCTGGAAGGATCTCACCGAGAGCGTCAACTCGATGGCGTCGAACCTGACCGCGCAGGTCCGCAACATCGCCGAGGTGACGACGGCGGTTGCCGGCGGCGACTTGTCGAAGAAGATCACCGTGGACGTGCGCGGCGAAATCCTGGAGCTGAAGGACACCATCAACACCATGGTGGACCAGCTCAACGCCTTCGCCGGCGAAGTCACGCGCGTCGCGCGCGAAGTCGGCACCGAAGGCAAACTCGGCGGCCAGGCCCAGGTGCGCGGCGTCGCCGGCACCTGGAAGGACCTCACCGACAGCGTCAACTCGATGGCGTCGAACCTGACCGGGCAGGTCCGCAACATCGCCGAAGTCGCGACCGCGGTGGCCAAGGGCGATTTGTCGAAGAAGATCACCGTCAACGTGTCCGGCGAAATCCTTCAGTTGAAGGAAACGCTCAACACCATGGTGGACCAGCTCAACGCCTTCGCCGGCGAAGTCACGCGCGTTGCGCGCGAAGTCGGCACCGAAGGCAAGCTCGGTGGACAAGCCGAAGTGCCCGGCGTCGCCGGCACCTGGAAGGACCTCACCGACAGCGTCAACTCGATGGCTGGCAACCTCACCGCCCAGGTCCGTAACATCGCCGAAGTGGCGACCGCGATCGCCGGCGGCGACTTGTCCCGCAAGATCACGGTGGACGTGCGCGGCGAGATCCTTCAGCTCAAGGACACCTTGAACACGATGGTCGACCAGCTCAACCGCTTCGCGGGCGAGGTGACGCGCGTGGCGCGCGAGGTCGGCACCGAAGGCCGCCTCGGCGGCCAGGCCAACGTGCCCGGCGTCGCCGGCACCTGGAAGGACCTCACCGACAGCGTCAACTCGATGGCGGGCAACCTCACCGCCCAGGTCCGCAACATCGCCGAGGTGACCACCGCCGTGGCGCGCGGCGATCTCTCGCGCAAGATCACCGTCGACGTGCGCGGCGAAATCCTCGAGCTGAAGAACACCATCAACACCATGGTGGACCAGCTCAACGCCTTTGCCGGCGAAGTCACGCGCGTTGCGCGCGAGGTCGGCACCGAAGGCAAGCTCGGCGGCCAGGCCGAGGTGCCCGGGGTTGCCGGCACCTGGAAGGACCTCACCGACAACGTCAACTTCATGGCCTCGAACCTGACGGCCCAGGTCCGCAACATCGCCGAGGTCGCAACCGCGATCGCGGGCGGCGACCTGTCGAAAAAGATCACGGTGGACGTGCGCGGCGAGATCTTGCTGCTCAAGGACACCTTGAACACCATGGTCGAGCAGCTCCGCTCCTTCGCGGCCGAAGTGACGCGCGTCGCGCGCGAGGTCGGCACCGAAGGCCGGCTCGGCGGCCAGGCCGTGGTCCCCGGCGTCGCCGGCACCTGGAAGGACCTCACCGACAACGTCAACCTTTTGGCCGCGAACCTCACCACGCAGGTCCGCAATATCGCCGAGGTCACCACTGCGGTGGCGCGCGGCGACTTGTCGCGCAAGATCACCGTGGACGTGAAGGGCGAAATCCTCGAGCTGAAAAACACCATCAACACCATGGTGGACCAGCTCAATGCCTTCGCCGGCGAGGTGACGCGCGTCGCGCGCGAGGTCGGCACCGAAGGCGAACTCGGCGGCCAGGCCCAGGTGCCCGGCGTCGCCGGCACCTGGAAGGATCTCACCGACACCGTCAACTTCATGGCGGCGAACCTGACCGAGCAGGTCCGCGGCATCGTCAAGGTGGTGACCGCGGTCGCCAACGGCGACCTCAAGCAGAACCTGACGGTCAAATCGAAGGGTGAGGTCGCGGCGCTCGCCGACACGATCAACAACATGACCGAGACGCTCGCGACCTTCGCCGACCAGGTGACGTCGGTGGCGCGCGAGGTCGGCGTCGAGGGACGGCTGGGCGGTCAGGCCGACGTGCCCGGCGCCGCCGGCACCTGGAAGGATCTCACCGGTAACGTCAACCTCCTGGCGGCCAACCTCACCTCTCAGGTGCGCGCGATCGCGGAGGTCGCAACCGCAGTGACCAAGGGCGACCTGACACGGTCGATCCAGGTCGACGCCCGCGGAGAGGTCTCGGAGCTCAAAGACAACATCAACACGATGATCACGAACCTCCGTCTGACGACGGACGTGAACACCGAGCAGGACTGGTTGAAGACCAATCTTGCGAAATTCACCAACATGCTCCAGGGCCAGCGCGACCTCACCACCGTCGGCCGGCTGCTGCTCACCGAATTGTCGCCGCTGGTGAACGCCCATACCGGCGTGATCTATCAGGTCGAAAACGAGGATAGTCCGCAGCTTCTGCTGCTCGCTTCCTATGCCGGCGACGGCATCTATCCGTATCAGCGCGTGCTGCCGCTCGGCGACGGCCTGATCGGCCAATGCGCGATCGACAAGCGTCCGCGCGTGATCGCGGACATTCCGGCCGACGTGGTGCCGATCAATTCGGCACTGCTCCGGGTCGCGCCGAAGAACCTCGTGGTGCTGCCGGTGCTGTTCGAAGGCCAGGTCAAGGCGGTGATCGAGCTGGCCTCGCTCACCTCGTTCACGACCTCGCAGATGACGTTCCTGGAGCAGCTCACCGACTCGATCGGCATCGTGCTCAACTCGATCGAAGCGACGATGCAGACCGAAGGTTTGCTCAAGCAGTCGCAACAGCTCGCCGGCGAACTCCAGACCCAGCAGCGCGAGTTGCAGCAGACCAACGACCAGCTCGAACAGAAGGCGCAGCAGCTCGCCGAGCGCAACGTCGAGGTCGAGCGCAAGAATCAGGAGATCGAGCAGGCCCGCCGCGCACTGGAGGAAAAGGCGACCGAGCTGGCACTCACCTCGAAGTACAAGTCCGAATTCCTCGCCAATATGAGTCACGAGCTGCGCACGCCGCTGAACTCGATCCTGATCCTCGGACAGCAGCTCACCGACAATCCGGACGGCAATCTCACCGGCAAACAAGTCGAATTCGCCCGTACCATCCACGGTGCCGGCACCGACCTGCTCAATCTCATCAGCGACATTCTCGATCTCTCCAAGATCGAATCCGGCACCGTGACGGTCGACGCCGAGGAAATCCTGACCGCGAACCTGCTCGATACCGTCGGGCGGCCGTTCCGTCACGAGGCGGAAAACCGCAACCTTTCGTTCAAGATCGACCTCGATCCGAATCTCGCGCGCAGCCTCGTCACCGACTCCAAGCGTCTGCAGCAGGTTTTGAAGAACCTGCTCTCCAACGCCTTCAAGTTCACCGCCGAGGGCGAAGTGCGCCTGAAGGTCGCCGCCGCGGTCGGCGGCTGGGGGACGGATCATCCCGTGCTGAACTCGGCGCCGGCCGTGATCGCATTCGAAGTGTCCGACACCGGCATCGGCATTCCCCTGGAGAAGCAGAAGCTGATCTTCGAGGCGTTCCAGCAAGCGGATGCGGGCACCAGCCGCAAATATGGCGGCACCGGCCTCGGCCTTGCGATCAGCCGCGAGCTCGCAAGCCTGCTCGGCGGCGAAATCCATCTGCGCAGCTTGCCGGGCAAGGGGTCGTGCTTCACGCTATACCTGCCGCTGAAATATTCCGGTCCGACACTCGCGCCGCGCCCTGCGCCCCAGCAACACAGTCAGCCGCCGGCGCTGCAGCCCGCCACGCCCGAACAGCAGCGCGTCATCGAGCAGCTCGCCGACGACCGGCTCAACCTCGAACCCGGCGACAGCATCCTGCTGATCGTCGAGGACGATCCGCATTATGCGCGTATTCTGATTGACCTTGCCCGGGACAAGGGTTTCAAGGTGCTGGTCGCCGCACGCGGCGCGGAGGCGCTGGAGCTTGCAAAGCAGTACCAGCCGCGCGCCGTCTCGCTCGACGTGTTCCTGCCTGATATGCTCGGCTGGACAGTGCTAAGCCAGCTCAAGCACAATCCGCTGACCCGCCACATCCCCGTGCAGGTCATCACGCTCGACGAGGACCGCCAGCATGCGCTCGCGCGCGGCGCCTTCTCCTTCGTCAACAAGCCGACGACGACCGAGGGCGTCTCGGCCGCGCTGACGCAGATCAAGGAATATGCGCGGCCGCGGCGCAAGCGGCTGCTGATCGTCGAGGACAACGAAGCCGAGCAGCTCTCGATCCGGGAGCTCCTGCATCACGACGATATCGAGATCGTGACGGCCGGCACCGGCGCCGACGCGCTCTCGATGCTGCGTGAGTCCCCCTGCGATTGCGTCGTGCTCGACCTGCGGCTGCCCGACATGAGCGGCTTCGAGGTGCTGGACCAGATCCGCAACGACGAGGCGCTGTCGAACGTCCCGGTCGTCGTCTTCACCGGCCGCGAGCTGTCCGCCGAGGAAGATGCGGAACTCCACACCATGGCGCGCAGCATAGTGGTCAAGGGCGTGGAATCACCGGAGCGCCTGCTCGACGAGACCGCGCTGTTCCTGCACCGCGTGATCACGGAATTGCCGGTCGAGAAACAGCGCATGCTGGAGAAGCTGAACAGTTCCGACGACGACCTGATCGGCAAGACCGCCCTCCTCGTCGACGACGACGCCCGCAACATTTTCGCGCTGTCGAGCGTGCTGGAACGGCGCGGCATGAAGGTGCTGACGGCGACCACCGGCAAGGAGGCGGTGACGCTGGTCGAATCCAATCCGGAGATCGCCATCGTGCTGATGGACATCATGATGCCGCAGATGGATGGCTATCAGACCATCGGCGTTATTCGTGAAGATCCGGCCTTCGCCCGCGTTCCGATCATCGCGTTGACGGCCAAGGCCATGAAGGGCGACCGCGAGAAATGCCTCGAAGCCGGCGCGTCCGACTACCTGGCCAAACCCGTCAACACCGATCAATTGCTGCTTGCAATCCGCATGTGGCTGCACCGCTGAGTTGGATGCCCGTATGGACCACCAAAAGGTCAACATCCTCCTCGTCGACGACCAGCCGGCCAAGCTGCTCGCCTATGAGGTGATCCTGAAGGATCTGGGCGAGAATCTCGTGATCGCCTCGTCGGGTCGCGAGGCTCTGGAGGTGCTGCTCAAGACCGAGATCGCGGTGATCCTGGTCGACGTCTGCATGCCCGAACTCGACGGCTTCGAACTTGCCGCGATGATCCGCGAGCATCCGCGCTTCCAGAAGACCGCGATGATCTTCATCTCGGCCATTCAAGTCAGCGACATCGACCGCCTGCGCGGCTACGAGATGGGCGCGGTCGACTACGTCCCGGTGCCGGTCGTGCCGGAGGTGCTGCGCGCCAAGGTCAAGGTGTTTGCCGAACTCTACCGCAAGACGCGCGAGCTCGAACGGCTGAACCAGGATCTCGAGGACCGCGTGCGTGCACGTACCGCCGAGCTTGAGAATTCCACCGCAAAGCTGCGCGAGAGCGAAGAGCGGCGCAGCATGGCGATCGCCGCCGGCAAGATGGGCTCCTGGGACTGGGACTGGATTACCGGCGACTGGATCTGGGACGAGGGGCAGTATCGCATCTTTGGCGTTGGCCCGGAGAGCTTCGAGGTGAACCCGGCCAACGTTCAGGCGCTGTTGCATCCCGATGAGGTCGATCAGTTGCGCAAGGCGATCGGCGAGTTCAACAAGGGCACGCGCGCCTATGAAACGGAGTTCCGCATCGTGCGGCCTGACGGCGATGTGCGCTGGTGTGTCGGCACGGCCGCCGCCACGGCCGACGATAGCGGTCGGGTTCTGCGCGTCAGCGGCGTGACGGTGGACATCACTGAACGCAAGCGCGCCGAGGAGCGGCAGAATCTCCTGGCGCGGGAAGTCGATCATCGCGCCAAGAACGCGCTGGCACTGGCGCAATCGATCGTGCGCCTCACCCGCGCGGACGAGGTCAAGGCCTATGTCAACGCCGTCGAGGGGCGGATCAATGCACTGGCGCGCGTGCATACGATCCTGTCGCTGTCGAGTTGGCAGGGCGCCGAACTCTCGAAGCTGATCGACGAGGAGCTTGCGCCCTATTCCCTCGGCGGCCAGATCAAATTGGCAGGCCCCGAAGTTCAGTTGCTGCCGGCGACCGCCCAGACGCTGGCACTGGCGCTGCATGAGCTTTTCACCAACTCGGCAAAGTATGGCGCGCTCTCGACGCGGTCGGGACGGCTCGCGATCGGCTGGCAGGCCGAGGACGAGTTGCTCACGCTGACCTGGGAGGAGACCGGCGGCCCGCTTGTCAGGCCCCCGAAGTCCCGCGGCTTCGGCACGCGGAGCCTGCTTGCGAGCGTCGAGTCCCAGCTCGGTGGACAAGCGCATTTCGATTGGCGCGCCGAGGGCCTGCTGTGCCGCCTGGAGGTGCCGTTGATTCGCAAGACTGCCGCGACAACGACACCAGGCAAATTCGAAGACGCCAGCTCCGCCGAATTGCAGCGCGCATCCGGCTAGCCGGAGGACGCATTCGTCATGCGCTGCGCCGGACGCGGTTCGCGCGCGACGCGTCCTTCGAGCCAGGCTTCCGTTCGGGCGAGCTCGCGCAGCGCTTTTGCATAGCGGCGAGCAGCACTTCGCTCCGCGCCGCGGGGCAGCTTGCGCGCTTTGCCCAGGATGTCCGCGGCGGCGTTGCGATAGGCCAGCGAGCGGTAAAGAAAGACCACCTTACCCATATCGAATGTTCCCGTGGTGTGACGTGTTCATCCTCGCAAAGCCGGCATGAACGTCGGATGAAGCGGGCAATGACAATTTCTTCATCCGGATGGAACCGGCGAGCGTCGCAGGCGTTGCATGCGAGATCGGGATAGAGTTCCATGCGCACGAAAAAGTCGTCGGACCTGATCTCTCCCAGCGGCCTCGTCAAGCTGATGACGCATGCGATGATGGGCGCAGCCCTCGGCCTCGCTTTCAGCCTCGTGCTCGTTCTGACCAATCCAGCCGTCGCCAACCTGCTCAGCCACGGCGGAAGCCAAGCCGCTGTCGCTTTCGCCCTCACATTGGCGACGACATTCGCGATCGGCGCGACACTCACCGGCGTCGTCTTCATCCTCGCAGAGGACAAGGAATCTTGAAGTGTGCGTGATGCAGCGGAGCTCCTGTGTTCGGAACTCCTGTGACCGAGCGCGGTTGGCTGCCTGCGTCAATTCAACTCAGGGAGTTCCCCCATGAAGACAACCAAGCTCGCCCTCGCCGTGATGTTGGCAACCGGCCTCGCCGCCGCGCCGTTCGCCGTGCAGGCAAAGTCGCACAAGGCGAAACATGGATCCTCTATGTCGTCGTCGCAGACCACGGGCGCCAACACCAAATCCTCCAAGGGCGCCGATCCCTCCGGTCAGGGCGGCTCCGGCCCCGGCTCCGACCAGGGCGGCACCATGACGCACAACAAGGGCGGCATGAGCAACACCAAGTAGCTGCTCGCCGAAATTCAAGGAGGCCCCGCCATCGCGGGGCCTTTTTGCTTTGCGGGTTCGGCTGAACCCTTCTCAGGCCGCTTCGCCAACCTCCGGCATCGACAAGCCCGCATGTCGCCCTGCGCGCGTACGCTTCAACGACGGCCGCCGGTGAGGTCGGGATGACAGCCCGCACGATCTGATTTCACGAGATGATCGAGCTGTCCGCGCTTGCGCACGATCAGGAGCTGGGCCGCGGCGTCGTCGAGCCCCTCGCGTTGCAGCTGCCGGATGGCCGAGCCCAGTTCGAGAATCTCGGCGCGCAGTCTCAAGATCCGGTACGTCGCCGGGTCTTCTTCCACGGCACACTCCCAAAGCTTTCAATGGCGCGCGATAGCACGCACGGGATTGCCGGCTTTCTTCGCGGAACGAAGGCGCATCCTGTCGCGGACATCCGGCAGGACATCGCCGCCACCTGCAGCCTTCCATTCGCCGATCAGAAGATTGATTTTCCAGCGCAGATCCATCTGCGCCAGGGCCTTCTCCGTGCAGTCGCGATCGCGGTCGACGAGCTCGCGCACGGACGCCTCGACATCGGCCATTTCGAGCCTCAACACACTGATTTTACGTCGAATTTCATTAATTCTGTTGTCCATGACTTGTTAGAACAAAATAAGAACATATAGTCAAGTCATGATTTCAGGTCCGGAGAAGCGACATGCAGGTTCAGGGTAAATACGATGCCAGGGCTTTCCTCACCGAGCAGATGACCCGGACGCAGGGCCTCAGGCTGAAACGGCTCAGCGAAGAGGCCTATCAACCCGCGCAATATGCGCGGGATCTGTCCTCCAGTGAGGCAGCACGGCGCATCCAGGTGCTGGAAGCGGAGATCGAGCTGGCGAATTCGTTCTAGGCTACCCGCTCAATCCAGGACGTTGCGTGCCCGCTTTCGGAACCATGCCTGTCGCGGATGGTTCTCCCCGGGCCAAGGGAGAACATGCATGGCACGCAAGGCAAAGAAGCGCCGCTACTCGCGCAGTTCCGGCAGCGATGTCGAAAGCGAGATGAAACGCTACAAGAAGGGCAGCGCGAAGAGCGGACCTGGCGGTCGAGGCGGACGCGTGAAGAGCCGCAAGCAGGCAATCGCGATCGGCCTGTCGAAGGCGCGCAAGAAGGGCAAGAAGGTCCCGAAGAAGGCCGCGAAGCGGAAGACTGCCAAGAAGACATCCAGGAAGACCTCCAAGAAGAATTCGAAGAAAACCTCCAAGAAGACTTCGAAGAAAACATCGAAGCGCAAATCCTCCAGATAGTCGCGCTGAACTCTGTCAGGTCATGCTGCCCGGCATGAAGCAGCGGATCGAAACGCCAAACGCGGTCTTCACCGGCCACACCATGGTTCGGCCGGCCCGGTTCGGCTCGGTGATCACGGCTTCGTCCGGGACCTCCACCCACTCTCCGTCGAGCCGCACCCGATAATGCCCGTTGTGCGAGTCCCAGTCGGGATCGGCGACGGCAAACCCATCCGCATCCGAGCAGCACGGACCGAGATGGCTGCGCAGGCCGTCGAACCACGGCTTGAGGGGTGAGTCCGCGTAGCGGCCGTCGTCGCGCCCGAGAGCGTTTCCACCCCACAGCACGAATGGCGCCACGAGCAGCGCAGTCCTCAGCGAGAGCTTCAATCGATCCATGTCGGCACCGATCAAATGCGAACTGCCGGCCAGCTAGCTCAGCGGCGGCAAGTTCGAAGTTCCACGCTTGCAATCGTCCCGGCGGCTTCATTGCCGCCGACTCCATACGAGATCTGCAATTGTGATGAGCGAACACGGCTTTTTCGGACGAACCGGGTCATCCTCTCTGCCGTTAACGAGAATGTTATCGGCGGCCATCCGGAATCCTGAAGGCAAACAGGAAAGGCGGCCCGTGGGCCGCCTTTTTGGATTTGCGCGGATCGACGTTCGACTTATGCGAGCGGCACCGCGACGAATCGGGTCGCCTGCGCGTTTCTGATCTGCAGCAGCACGCTGCGCTTGCCGGACGATTTCGCCTGCGCCAGTTCCGAACGGACATCACCGATATTGGCGACGGCCTTGCCGCCGACGTTGAGGATGACGTCGCCGGTCTGAATGCCGCGCTGCGCGGCCGGCCCTTGCGGATCGACTTCAGTGACGATGACGCCCTTCTGGCCGGCGCCCTGGACGTCGCCGGCCGGAGCCAGGCTGAGCCCGAGACGCGGCGTGCCGGCATCCGGCTGCGCCTTGCCCTCGTCGGCCTTAGCCTGCCGCTCGTTCGGCAATTCGCCGAGCGCCAGCGTCACCGTCTTGCTGTCGCCCTTGTGGACGACATCGAGCTTCACGGACGTGCCCGGTGCAAGCGTAGCGATAGTGCGGGCGAGATCGCGGGAGTCCTTGATCGCGGTGCCGTTGACGGCGGTGATGACGTCGCCCGCCTCGATGCCCGCCTTCGCTGCCGGGCTAGCGTCCTGCGGATTGTCCACGATCGCGCCGCGCGCCTCCTTGAGGCCGAGGCTGTCGGCGATATCCGATGTCACCGGCTGCACCTGCACGCCGAGCCAGCCGCGTGTCACCGCACCCTTGTCCTTCAACTGTGCGACGACGAGCTTTGCGGTCGAAGCCGGAATGTCGAAGCCGATGCCGACCGAGCCGCCGGAGGGCGAGAAGATCGCGGTGTTCACGCCAATCACGTTGCCGTTCATGTCGAACGCCGGACCGCCGGAATTGCCCTTGTTGATCGGTGCATCGATCTGGATGAAATCGTCATAGGGACCGTTGCCGATGTCGCGGCCGCTGGCCGAGACGATGCCGGCGGTCACGGTGCCGCCGAGGCCGAAGGGATTGCCGACCGCGACCACCCAGTCGCCGATGCGCGGCTTCTGGTCGGAGAATTTGACGAACGGAAAATCCTTCTTGCCCTCGACCTTGATCAGCGCGAGATCGGTCTTCGGATCGGTGCCGACCACCTTCGCGGTATAGGTCTGGCCGTCATCCATCGTCACCTGCACCGACTCAGCGTGGTCGACGACGTGGTTGTTGGTCACGGCATAGCCGTCGGCGGAGATGAAGAAGCCGGAGCCCTCACCCGTGATAGTCTGGTGGCGCTGGCGCGGCATGCCGTTCATGCCACCCGGACCACCGAAGCCGAATTGCCGTGAGAATTGGTCGAACGGCGTCGCCTCGTCCGAATCCATCCGGTTCTGTTGCAGCATCGCGCTCTTCTCGCTGTCTTGGTCGATTTTGACCCGCACCGAAATGACGGCGGATTTGACCTTGCTGACGAGATCGCCGAAGCCCAGCGGTGTCGTGGCGGACTCCGCGGCCTGGGCGGGCGCAATGAAGGAGGTCGCGCTGAACGGCGAACAGCCGGGAGCAGTCGCCAGCACGGCCAGGCCAAGCGCGGCCACGGTACCGAGCAGCGCGAGCCGGCGCGGCCTCAGGATCTTGCGGGACGTGGTGGTGTCGGAATTGACGCGATCGTTCATGTCGAAATGTCCATGTTGGGTAAGTCGCCTTGCACCCAACATGGCGGTCGCCACCTTACGGCGTCCCGTCCACGCGATTAAATCTTGGCAAAGAAGACACGGAGGCGGGACGAAATGTCAGGCCGCGGCAGGCCTCTCCCACGCCGTGGTCGCGACAGCGTCCTCGTCATGTTGCGCATTGCACGCATCGTAATGTGCTTTGAGCTCAACTTCGGCGAGATATTCAAAATGTTCGGCCTGGCCGAGCAGTTCCCAGTTCTGGAGCGGCCGGTAGGCGGCCTGCTGACGACAGAGGGACGCCAGCGCGCGGTAACGACGTACGTTCTCCATGAGAGCCTCCCTCGCGTTCACAGGGGTTATGGCCCTTATTTGCGTCAGGGCGATGGCGGTCGTGCAAAACATTTGCTGCGCCCGCAGCGCGCCCGGCTCGGTTGCGTCTAGGAAATGCGTATTCGAGCGAAAGTTCCAATCAGCGCGGACTTGACGCTCGAAATCCTGTCGCAGGCCAACGGCTAGGCGTAGAGGCGCCGCTCCACGGTCACGCCGACGACGTCGAGATAGCGCTCGATCAATTCGGGCCGGCCGATGAGATAGCCCTGCATCTCCTCGCAGGCCTCGCGCGCCAGGAAGGCGCGCTGCGCTTCCGTTTCCACCCCCTCGGCGACGACCGGGATATGCAGGGCGTGCGCGAGGCTCACAACCGCGCGGACGATCTCGGCCGATTGCGGGCTCGCCTCGAGATTGGAGATGAAGCTGCGATCGATCTTGATCTTGTCGAACGGGAATGACTGGAGATAGGACAGTGAGGAGTAGCCGGTGCCGAAATCGTCCATCGCGATGCGGATGCCGAGCGCCTTCAACCTCCGCAGCAGATTGAGCGCGCGGGTGAAATCGCCGATCAGCACCCCCTCGGTGATCTCGACCTCGAGCCGCATCGGCGAGAGCCCGGTCTCAAGCAGGATCTGATGGATCGAGCCTTCGAGGTCGCCGGCCTGGAACTGGACCGGCGACAGATTGACCGCCACCTGCAACGGCCGCGGCCACGACGCCGCCTCGCGGCACGCTTCGCGCAAGACCCACTCGCCGATCTGGATGATCAGACCATTCTCCTCTGCAAGTGGAATGAACTGGTCGGGCGGCACAAAGCCCCGCGTTGGGTGGTTCCAGCGCAGCAGCGCCTCGAAGCCGATGACCTCGCCGTTGATCCGCGCCTGCGGTTGGAAATAGACGAAGAGCTGGTTCTGCTCCACCGCCTGCCGCAGGTCGTGCAACAGCAACCTGCGGTCGCGCAGCTCCCGGTCCATCTCGGACTCGAAGAAGCGGACCGTACCCCTGCCCTCGCGCTTGGCGCGATAGAGCGCGGAATCGGCATTTGCGAGCAGCGTGGCCGCATCCACGCCGTCATCCGGGTAGAGCGCGATGCCGACGCTTAAGCCGACATGGGAGAGATAGTCGTCGACCTCGAGCTCGTTACCGATCGCCTCGACGAGGCGCTCGCCGAGCGTCAGCACCTCTTCGCGGCAGACATCGTCCGGCACCAGGATTATGAATTCGTCGCCGCCAATGCGGGCGACGAAGGCGCCATCGGCTTCCGCTGCAAGACGCTCGGCCGCCGCGCGCATCAACATGTCGCCGACGGGATGGCCGAACACGTCGTTGACTTCCTTGAAGCGGTCGAGATCGAGGCTGAGCACCGCAAAACTGGTCGACGCCTCCTGCGCCCGTTCCAGCCGCTCGCTCAGCGCCGCATTGAACGCGCTGCGGTTCGGCAGATCGGTCAAGGCATCGTGGCGCGCGAGGTGGCTGATCCGTTCTTGAGTGGTGATGCGCTCGGTGACGTCCTCGATGACGCCAACCAGATATTGCGGGTCGCCGGCGCCGTCCGTGATCAGCATCTTGCGCGAATTGACGACGCGATCGTGGCCCTTGACGCCGACTTCGAGCAGATGCTCCTCGAGGAACATCGGCATGCCGCTGGCGACGACGCGACGATCCTGCTCGTTGACCATTCGGGCGACGTCGGCCGAAAAAATCTCCTCAGGTGTCCGGCCCAACATCTGTTCGCCGTAATAGTCCTCGCCAGCGCGGTTGAGCAGGATATAGCGCGAATCCCTGGCGCACTTCGCAAACACGGCGATCGGGATATTCTCGACGATGGTGTCGAGGAACTCCTGGGTCCGCAACAAATCCTGCTCGACCTCGTCATGCGTGTGTGCTCGCGCGTCAGTCATTCGCTGGCGTTCGCGGTCGCTCGCCTCATAGGCAGCGCTGACGAGCTCGCCCAGCTTGGCAAGATCGAACCGTCCAGTCGTGTCGGTGGCGCAGCGGAGCTGCTCGGCGAACAAGCGATGCATGCTCATGCCATCGCTCCCCGCCGCGCGCAGGCCTCATGCCCGCAGATATTCGATCCGCATCCCGCGCTCTCTCAGCGTTTCCAACCGCAGATTGCGACGCATAGCATTGCACGGGCGTTAATCGAACTTTCGTCTCAATGCGTTGGTTACCCCGGCCTGAAACGAGCTGATCATTTTGTGCGTCATCCTCCGTATTTCTCCGGAGGAAAGTGGCACGCCTTGGCACAACCAGTCCGGCGCCGGATCGGCCCCCGCCTGTATACCGTATTTACCGGATGAGCGCGGTCTCGCCGAGACGCGCCGGCCTTCCGGAGACATCCTGCAACTTCGGAACTCTGCCGGCCTCCGCCGCGCCGCGAATGGCCGCGATGTTCGCGGCATAGTCCGCGCTGCTCTTGCCGCGAAACACAGCGGAACCCGCCACAAGCGTATCGGCGCCCGCAGCGGTCACGGCAGCGGCATTGTCGCGCGTGATGCCGCCGTCAACTTCGAGCCGGATTGGACGGTCGCCGATCAAGCTTCGAATGCGCCTGATCTTCTCGAACTGGGACTCGAGGAAGGACTGGCCGCCAAAGCCCGGATTGACAGTCATCACCAGCACGAGATCGACACGATCGATCACGTATTCGATCACGGCTTCCGGCGTCGCCGGACAGAGGCTGACGCCAGCCTTCTTGCCGAGCGCGCGGATGGCCTGGAGCGAGCGGTCGAGATGGACGCCGGCTTCGGCATGCACCGTGATGACATCCGCACCGGCCTTCGCGAACGCTTTGAGATAGGGATCGGCCGGCGCGATCATCAGATGAACGTCAAAAATCTTCGCCGTCAGCGGCCGGATCGCCTTGATGACGTCGGCGCCGTAACTGATGTTCGGGACGAAATGCCCGTCCATGACGTCGCAATGAATCCAGTCGGCGCCCGCCGCGTCGATCGCAGCGATCTCCTCGCCGAGGCGCGCGAAATCCGCGGCCAGGATCGAAGGCGCGATGAGGATTTCTTTCGTCATGGCTTCGCACTCCTCTGCGCGTCCGCACCGCCGCTGAAAACGCGGCTCGCCAGGACGTCCATGGGATCGATCGTTTCGAGGTCGGCGATATCGAGCATGCGGTCGAGATCGGACACCAGGCGATCCGCCTGCCGCAGGCGGATGCGGTCGACGGCGTTGCGGATCGAGCGCGCATTGGAGAAGAACGGCTGGGTCCGGCGCAGCGCGATGTACTTCTCGAAAGCTTCACGCGCCGCCGCCGAGAGGCGATAGCCGCGCTCCCTCAGCATCAACTCGGCAATGACGAGAAGCTCTTCCTGCGCATAGTCCGGGAAATCGATGTGGTGCGCAATGCGCGAGCGGAAGCCGGGATTGGAGGCAAAGAAGCTCGTCATGCGCTCGCCATAGCCGGCAAGGATGACGACGAGGTCCTCGCGCTGGTTCTCCATCACCTGGAGCAGAATCTCGATCGCCTCCTGGCCGTAGTCGCGTTCGTTGTCGGGGCGATGCAGATAATAGGCCTCGTCGATGAACAGCACGCCGCCCATCGCCTTCTTCAGGATCTCCTTGGTCTTCGGCGCAGTGTGGCCGATATACTGGCCAACGAGATCGTCGCGCGTCACCGAGATCACCTGCCCGCGCCGCACGAAACCGAGACCATGGAGGATCTTGGCCATGCGCAGCGCGACGGTCGTCTTGCCGGTGCCGGGATTGCCGGTGAACGACATGTGCAGTGTCGTCGGCGACGAAGCCAGTCCCGCGCGCTGCCGGATGCGTTCGATCAGCAAGAGCGACGCGATCTGGCGCACCCGGTTCTTCACCGGTTTCAATCCGATCAGCTCCTGCTCGAGCTGTTGCAGCGTGCCGGTGATGCCGGCTGCTACGGCCTCCTTGCGGAGATCGAAATTGGTCTCGCCGGGCTCGGCGGTCGTTACGTGGGGAACATCCAGCATCGGCACCTCGAAGAAAAGAGCTTCGCCGCGGGGGGAGGAGCGGCGAAGCAGTGGTCCGCCAAGGAAACGGAGCAGGGAGTGCTCCGCGCGGAGGAGACGACTTAGGTTGACGCGCGCGCGGGCTGCCGGCGCACGGTGGTGTAGCGGATCGCGCGTCCGCCCACCTCCTGCCGCACCAGGTCGAACTCGGCCTCCTGCGGCGGGCGGTTGACGAGGAACGAGATCCGCACCGATTCCCAGCCATGGCTGGAGTCGAAGCCGCTGAGGCGGATGTAACGGTCGCCATACACTCTGCGGCATTCGGCGAGCTCCATCATCACGCCGGCGGCGTCCTGGAGATCGAACATGGGCAGACCCCACATCTCCCAATAGGTGTTGCGGGGATGCGGATCGTCGGTGAACTCGATGTTCACCGCCCAGCCTTTGGTCAGGCAATATTGCACCTGCTTGGTGATCTGGTCGTCGGTCAGATCGGGCAGGAACGAGAAGCAGCCTTGGGTCAACTTCATGTCAAATCTCCTCAAACGGTTTCGAGCGCGGTCGGCACGAAGTCCGGCGTGTCGGTGGATTGATAATTGAAGGAGACGTCCTTCCAGACCTCGAGCGCAGCTTTCAGCGGCGTGCAAGTCTCGGCCGCCCTGGCCAGGATCTCCGGACCTTCATGGACGTAGTCGCGACCCTCGTTGCGGGCGAGGATCATCGCTTCCAGCGCCACGCGGTTGGCGATTGCGCCGGCCGCGATGCCCATGGGATGGCCGATGGTACCGCCGCCGAATTGCAGCACGACATCCTCGCCGAGGAGATCGAGCAGCTGGTGCATCTGGCCGGCATGGATGCCGCCGGAAGCGACCGGCATCATCTTGTTCAGGCTCGCCCAGGACTGGTCGAAGAACAGGCCATGTTCGAGCTTGGTCGGGTTGAAGTCTTCGCGGCAGACATCGTAATAGCCACGTGTGGTGTTGGGATCGCCTTCGAGCTTGCCGACCACGGTGCCGGCATGGATGTGGTCGACGCCGGCAAGGCGCATCCACTTGGCGATGACGCGGAACGACACGCCGTGGCTCTTCTGCCGCGTATAGGTCGAGTGACCGGCGCGGTGCAGATGCAGGATCATGTCATTGCGCCGCGCCCATTTCGCCATGGACTGGATCGCGGTGTAGCCGATCACGAGATCGATCATGACGATGCACGACCCGAGCTCCTTCGCGAACTCGGCGCGCTCGTACATGTCCTCCATCGTTCCCGCCGTGATGTTCAGATAGGTGCCCTTCGCCTCACCGGAGGCCGCCTGCGCCCGGTTCACCGCTTCCATGCAGTAGAGGAAACGGTCGCGCCAGTGCATGAAGGGCTGCGAGTTGATGTTCTCGTCATCCTTGGTGAAGTCGAGCCCGCCCTTCAGCGCCTCATAGACGACGCGGCCGTAATTGCGACCGGAAAGCCCGAGCTTCGGCTTCACCGTGGCGCCTAGCAGCGGCCTGCCGAACTTGTCGAGCCGCTCGCGCTCGACCACGATGCCGGTGGCCGGTCCCTGGAACGTCTTCACATAAGCGACCGGGAAACGCATGTCCTCCAGCCGCAACGCCTTCAGCGGCTTGAAGCCGAACACATTGCCGATGATCGAGGCCGAGAGGTTGGCGATCGAGCCCGGCTCGAACAGGTCGAGGTCATAGGCGATGTAGGCGAAATACGAGCCCGGCGTGCCCGGCACCGGATCGACGCGGTAACATTTTGCGCGATACTTTTCGGCGGCGGTCAGGCGATCGGTCCACACCACTGTCCAGGTCGCGGTCGAGGATTCACCGGCGACTGCGGCCGAAGCCTCGATCGGGTCGACGCCCTCCTGCGGCGTGACGCGGAACAGCGCGATGACATCGGTGTCCTTCGGCACATAGTCGGGCTCCCAATAGCCCATGCGCTTGTATTCCATCACGCCAGAGCGATATCTTTCCTTGCCGCGGACGGTTCCTGCGTGTGCATTCATGGCTCTCTCCTGCTCTTCTCTCTTTGAATGATTAGGCCGCGACGGGCTCGCGGGCGTCGACACTCGGATCGAGTTCGCCGGCGCGGTAGCGCCGCGCCATCTCGCTCAAGGGAATGACCTTGATCTGGCTCGCGTGTCCCGCGGTGCCGAACTGCTCGAAGCGCTCGCGGCAGAGCTCGCGCATCGCGCCCATCGCGGGCTTGAGGAATTTGCGTGGATCGAACTCGGATCGTGTTTGCGCGGCGACTTTGCGGAACACCGCGGTCATCGCCAACCGGCAGTCGGTGTCGATATTGACCTTGCGCACGCCGCTCTTGATGCCGCGGACGATCTCCTCGACCGGCACGCCCCAGGTCTGCGGCATCTCGCCGCCGAACTCGTTGAACATGTCCTGGAGCGGCTGCGGCACCGAGGAAGAGCCGTGCATCACGAGATGCGTGTTCGGCAGCCGGCGATGAATCTCCTCGACCACCCGCATCGCCAGGATGTCGCCGTCCGGCTTGCGGCTGAATTTGTAGGCGCCGTGCGAGGTACCCATCGCGATCGCGAGCGCATCGACCTTGGTGGCGCGGACGAAGTCGACCGCCTGGTCGGGATCGGTCAACAGCTGGTCGTGGCTGACTTTGCCCTCGACGCCGTGACCATCCTCCTGCTCGCCACCGCCATGCTCGAGCGAGCCGAGCACGCCGAGCTCGCCTTCGACGGAGGCACCGACCCAATGGGCGAGATCGACGACGCGGCGAGTGATCGCGACGTTGTAGTCGTAATCGGCCGCGGTCTTGGCGTCGGCCTCGAGCGAGCCGTCCATCATCACCGAGGTGAAACCATGGGCGATCGCGGATGCACAGGTCGCCTCGTCGTTGCCATGGTCCTGGTGCATGCAGAGCGGGATGTCTGGATAGGTTCGCTCCAGCGCGTCGATCATGTGCGAGAGCATGATGTCGCCGGCATAGCTGCGCGCGCCGCGCGAAGCCTGGATGATGACGGGCGCATCGACCTCGGCCGCCGCCTGCATGATCGCGATGCCCTGCTCCATGTTGTTGATGTTGAACGCCGGTACCGCGTAGCCGTGACTGGCGGCGTGATCGAGCAGCTGACGAAGGGTGATACGGGCCACGACAATTCCTCCTGTTATTGCTTGCCGGCACGGGCAATCGCCCGCCGGGCCGCTTCCGCAACGCTTTGCGGCGTGATGCCGAACTCGCGGTAGAGCACCGGGGCCGGCGCCGAAGCACCGAAGCCGCGCATGCCGACGAATTCGCCGTCAGTGCCGATCCATCGATGCCAATCGCCGGCGACTGCCGCCTCGATGCCCACCCGTGGCACAGTGCCGAGCACGGCAGCGCGGTAGTCCTCCGGCTGCTCCTCGAACAACGCGAAGCAGGGAGCGGAGACCACGGCCGCGCGGACGTGCTCGGTGGCCAGCAGGCGAGCCGCTTCCAGCGCGATGGACACTTCCGACCCTGTTGCGATGAGCGTCACGTCGCGGCCGCCGTCGGGCGAAACGATGAGATAGGCGCCCCGTGCGACGCGGTTTCTACCGCGGACATCGCTGCGGAAGGTCGGCAGCGCCTGACGCGACAGGCACAGCACAGAGGGGCGATTTTCGGATCCGAGCGCGCAATCCCACGCTTCCAGCGTCTCCACCGCGTCGGCCGGTCGGAACACGAGCAAGTTCGGAATGACGCGGAGCGCTGTGAGATGCTCGACCGGTTGGTGCGTGGGGCCGTCCTCACCCAGGCCGATGGAGTCGTGGGTCATCACATGAATGACGCGGATCCGCATCAAGGCCGCAAGGCGGATCGCCGGACGGCTGTAGTCGGAGAAGGCGAGGAAGGTGCCGCCATAGGGAATGAAGCCGCCGTGCAGCGCGAGGCCGTTCATTGCGGCCGCCATGCCATGCTCGCGAATGCCGTAATGGATGTAATCGCCGGCGAACGCATCGCGCTTCACCGGAGCCTGCGCCTTGGCATGCGTCAGGTTCGAATGCGTCAGGTCTGCGGAGCCGCCGACCAGCCCGGGGATCGTCCCGGCGATGCCGTCGAGCACTTGTTGCGAAGCCTGCCGCGTCGCGAGCTTGGGACGCTCGGTGGCAAAGCGTTCGCGTAATTTCGCCAAGGCCTGGGCATAGGCGTTCGGCAGGGCAACCGCCTTGCCCTCGACAAACAGGTCGCGCTGCTCGGGCGTCGCGCGTTCATAGCGATCGAGCCAGGCAAGACGCTCGACCTGCCCGCGCTGCCCGATCATCCGCCATGCTTTCATGATCGTGACAGGCACCACGAACGGTTGATAGTCCCAGCCGAGCGTTCGCCGTGCTGCCGCCGTCTGTTCAGCACCGAGCGGAGCGCCATGCGCCTTCTCAGTGCCCTGACGATCCGGCGCGCCATAGCCGATGATGGTGCGGCAGGCGATCAGCGAAGGCTTTGCGCTCTCACGCTCCTCCGCAATCGCCTGCGCAACTGCTTCGGGATCGTGCCCGTCAACACGGCGCACCGACCAGCCGGAGGCGGCGAAGCGCGCGAGCTGGTCGTCGGAGGTCGCGAGCGAGGTCGGGCCGTCAATGGATATGCCGTTGTCGTCGAACAGCACGATCAGGCGCGCAAGCTGGAGATGGCCCGCGAGCGAGATCGCCTCCTGGCTAATGCCTTCCATCAGACAGCCGTCGCCGACGATCACATAAGTGAAATGATCGACAAGGCCTTCGCCGTGCCGCGCATTGCCCATTCGCTCGGCGAGTGCCATGCCGACCGCGGTCGCAATCCCCTGGCCCAGCGGACCAGTCGTCGTCTCGACCCCCGGCGTGTGGCCATATTCGGGATGGCCCGGCGTCTTGGAGCCCCATTGCCGGAACGCCTTGATGTCGTCGAGGCTGACATTGCCGCCGGTGAGATGGAGCAGTGCATAGAGCAGCATCGAGCCATGGCCCGCCGACAGCACGAAGCGATCGCGGTCCGGCCAATTGGGGTGAGCCGAGTCGAATTTCAGGAATCGCGAGAACAGCACGGTCGCGACATCGGCCATGCCCATGGGCAGGCCGGGATGGCCGGACTGCGAGGTCTCGATGGCGTCGACCGCAAGGAAGCGAACCGCGTTGGCGAGATCGTTGTGCGCGACCGCCGAGAGGTCGGCTTCGGCGTGGACGGAGATGTTCATCGGATACTCCCCTTGTTCACTTCAGGTTTCGCTTGCGCTCGATGAGCTGCATGATCAGCGGCGTCAGGATCAGCTGCATCGCGAGGTCGAGCTTCGCGCCGGGGCACACGATCGAATTGGCGCGAGACATCCAGCTTTGCGGCAGCATCGAGAGCAGATAGGGGAAGTCGATGCCGCGCGGGTTCTTGAAGCGGATCACGACCATCGATTCGTCCGGCGTCGGGATCCAGCGCGCGATGAACGGATTGGAGGTGTCCACCGTCGGCACGCGCTGGAAGTTGATGTCGGTCTCGGAAAATTGCGGGCAGATATAGTGGATGTAGTCAGGCATCCGCCGCAGAACGGTGTCGGTGACGGCCTCGGTCGAATAGCCTCGCGCACTACGGTCGCGGTGCAGCTTCTGGATCCATTCGAGATTGATGACGGGCACGACACCGATCTTGAGGTCGGCATAACGCGCGACATTGACCTTGTCGGTGACGACGGCGCCATGCAGGCCCTCGTAGAACAGCAGATCGGAGCTCTCCGGCAGCCGTTTCCATTCGGTGAAGGTGCCTGGTGCGGCGCCATGCAGCGCGGATTCCTCGGCGTCGTGGACATAGTGCCGCGTCGTCGCCGTGCCGGTCTCGCCATAGTCGCGGAACGCCCGCTCCAGCTCCTCGAACAGATTGGTCTCGGGACTGAAATGGCTGAAATGCCTGTTGCCGCGATCGGCCTCCTTCGCCATCTGCGTGCGCATCTCCGCGCGATCGTAGCGATGGAAGGCGTCGCCTTCGATGTAGGCGGCGTTGACCTTATCGCGGAAGAATATCTGTTCGAAGGTCTTCTTGACCGAGGTTGTGCCGGCGCCGGAGGAGCCGGTGATGGAGATGATCGGATGCTTCCTGGACATGGGATGCCTCGCTCACAGTCGGAAGAAGCCGCGCCGCGCGAACAGCGGTGCGGAGACGCTGGCGACCAGCAACGGATCGCAATGCAGTTCCTCGACGCGCTGCACCTCGTTGCTCGAGCCCATGATCAGCGGCACGCGCTGGTGCAGGCTCTGTGCTGAGAGCTCGAGGATGCGCTCGCGCCCGGTCGAAGCAGAGCCGCCGGCCTGCTCGATGATGTAAGCCATCGGGTGCGCCTCGTAGACGAGGCGCAGGCGGCCGTCGCCATAGCCGGGCCGTGCATCGGAGGGATAGAGGAACACGCCGCCGCGGGTGAGGATACGGTAGGCCTCGGCGACCAGCGAACCGATCCAGCGCATGTTGAAATTGTGGTTGGCCGGCCCTTCCACACCGGCGAGGCATTCGTCGACGAAGGCGCGCACCGGCTGTTCCCAATGCCGGCGGTTCGAGGCGTTGATCGCGAACTCCTCGCACGTCTCGGAAATCTGCACGGCGCTGCGCGCGAGACGGAAGCAACCGGACTTGCGGTCGAGCGTGAAGATCTCGACGCCGTCGCCGAGTGTCAGCACCAGCGAGGTCTGCGGACCGTAGGTGACGAACCCCGCCGCAAGCTGCGCCGAACCGCGCTGATGGAAGGCGAGCGCGAGATCGTCGGGCGCGGGCAGGATCGAGAAGATCGTGCCGACGGTCATGTTGACGTCGATATTGGAGGAGCCGTCGAGCGGATCGATCGCGACGCAGATCTTGGCCTCGCGATCGCCGATCTGCGGTTCGCGCATCTCTTCCGACGCCAGTGCCGCGATCGGCAGCTTGCCGAGGCAGCGGCGCAGGATCGCGTCGGCCTGGACGTCGAGATCGCGCTGGACATCACCGTCGCTGTTGCGGCCGGTGGTCAGGCCCGAGGCGTCTGCAAGGTCTCCGGTCGCGATGAGATCGGCGATCTCGATCGCGGCCGCGGCAATGGCATCGACTGCGGCCGCCACGGCCAGCGCATGGGGTGCGGTCTCGGAGTACCGTTGAAGGTGGTCGTCCAGCCTGAGTTGCCCTGTCATCTGCGTCCATCCCTTTGCTGGTGCCGCATCCAGTCCCTCCCCGCTGGAGGTTGGTGCAGTCAGTCCCAACAATGAGGAGATTGACAGGGCCGGCTTAATAAGGAAAATTTCTATTCATAATGAGCGCCAAAGAATTATCTTATAATGCCCATTCGGCAGCGCAGCTCCGGCATCTGACGATCCGGCAGCTCCGCTCGCTTGCGGCGCTCTCTGCCAAGGGCAGCGTGACGGCAGCCTCGAGCCAGCTCGGACTGACCCAGCCGGCGGTGACCCAGCAGCTGCGCCAGCTTCAGGATCTCGCCGGCCTGCCGCTGGTGCAGCGGACCGGCGACGGCATGCTGCTGACGGAGGCGGGCATGGAGGTGCTGACGCTCGCCGAGCGCGTCGACGCCGCGATCGCCGACTGCCAGGGCGCGCTCGACCTGCTTGCGGGGCGAACCGGCGGCACCGTCCATCTGGGCGCTGTCTCGACCGCCAAATATTTCGTGCCGCATGCGATCGCGGCGTTCTCGAAGCGGTATCCGAAGATCGAGATCAAGCTCACCGTCGGCAACCGCGAGGAGATCCGCGAGGCCATGCACGGCTACGACCTCGACTTCGCGGTGATGGGTCGGCCACCGGCCGACGTCAGCGTCGACGTGCGTCAGCTCGGGCGCAATCCGCATATCATCGTCGCGCGCAAGGGACACTGGCTGGAGAAGGATTCCGGCCTCAACCTGACGGACCTCGTGCACGAGACCTTCCTCACCCGCGAGCCCGGCTCGGGCACGCGGACGCTGATGGAAGGCATGTTCCAGAGGTCGGATCTCGAGCCGGTCATCGGCATGGAGATGAGCAGCAACGAGACCATCAAGCAGGCCGTCATCGCCGGGCTCGGCATCGCCTTCATCTCGGCGCACACCGTGGCGCACGAGCTCACCGAGGGCCGGCTCATCGTGCTCGACGTCGCGGGCTTGCCGATCGTGCGGCAATGGTACGTGATCCGACGCAGCGACAAGGTGCTGTTGCCGCCGGCGCAGGCGATGTTCGATTTTCTGGGCTCGGAGGGGGCGAACTATCTGCCCGACGTGCCCGAACTCGGCGCGCGATAGCCCGCCGAAATTCAGCCCATCAGCTTCATTGCGACCGTCGCGGCCAGAATGACGATGATCTGGAGCAGGCGCTCGGTCGTGAAAATGCGGTTGAAGGTGGTCATCGCTTGCCCCGGAATATCTCTGTGCGGACGTTGCTAGCATATGCGGGCATCGAGATAACTCCGTAGTCGCCACGAGTCCTGTCGCCACCAGTCCTGTCGGCGCGCCAACAGACGTCAGCGCCGGAACTTCCAGGACGTTAACTATCAGGCCGCGAGCTGCGTAGCGTAGTCCATCCGCGCGGCGAAATAGGTTTCCAGCTCCGTCAGCGCCCGCGCTTCCCAATCCCTCGCCTGCTCGAGCAGCGACCAGCTCTGGCCCGGGCGGAATGCAGCGGTCTGGCGATAGAGCGATGCGATCCCGCGGTAGCGGCGCACGTTCTCCAAGATGGCGTGACCGGTTATTTGGCCGTTCATGTCCGAAAACTCCGTCGTCATTCCCGGGGGAGAAATTGCCGCCAAATCTTTTTCGAAAAGTTAGCGCCGCGCGGCAAGCGTCCGAATGGTTTCCGGACTGTTGCGCGCGCGCAACGCCCGCGGCCGTGCAATGCCGACCTATTGCGAATTCGTTGCCGCGCTCTCGCCCCGCGGCTTCAACCCGCCGCGGCTGATGATCGCCATCGTCTCGCGGCAGAGGTCGGCAAGGCCGATCACCAGCACTGCGAGCAGGCAGAACAGATTGATGGAATCGGCATGCGCGCCGGTCAGCGAATTGAACTTGAAGAAGGGCGGCATGAACGCCCACCACACCACCGGAATGGTGAGCAGCGCGGCGAACCCCGCCGCCGGCGCGCCCGCGACAATGCCGAGCACGAACAGGCTGGGCAGGAACGTCGCGAAATAGAGTTTTGCGCCGAGCGCGACACAGATGCCCTGGAGCGCAGCCGACATTGCGACAACGACGAATCCAAGCAGAAACGCCTGCCACGACCATGGCCGTACTCGCGGTACGCCAAACAGCCCCGCACTCCTCATCAGCCTCCCCCTGCCGCCCGTTAACCAGGCCCGCTTGCGACCAAAGTACTACAGCGGCAGGGAAACCGCGAGGTGGAAATTGCCACCCAGGTTGCTTGCAGGCGGCTTTAGTAAACGGCCCGCATCGCACCATTTATGGCCACGCCGGCGGCTACTCGGTGGCCGCATAGGCCAGGCCCGCGACGGGAAGCGCGAGGCCAATGGCCGATGCCAGCGTCCAGCCGCCTTGCGCAAAGGCCCAGGCGCCAAGTGCCGAGCCTGCGGCAGCCGCGCTGAAGAACGTTGCCATATAGAGGCCGTTGAGGCGGCTGCGATGCTCATGCCCCAGCACGAAGATGGCGCGGAAGCCGAGCACGACGTTGCCCTGCACGCCGAAATCGATCGCGATGGCGGCGACGACAAGGCAGGCCAGATTCAGCGTCGAACCGGCCGTGCCGATCTGCGTGATCAGGAAGCCCACGGCAACCAGGAGCATCGCGACCAGGGTCGCGACGCGGCTATGGCCGCGATCGGCAAGCCGTCCCGCGATCGGGGCCGCGAACACGCCGGCGACACCGGCGAGCGCGAACAGCGCAATGCCACGCTGGGTGAAGCCGAACTCGTTTGCGAGCAGCAGCGGCGTCACGGTCCAGAACAGGCTGAAGGCACCGAACAGGCTGGCCTGGTAGAGCGCGCGGCGCCGCAGCAGCGGCGTGGTCCGCACCAGATGCGGCATCGACAGCAGCAATTCGCCATAGTGCATGCGCGCGACCGGTTTGCGCTTCGGCAGCGTCATCCAGAGCACAGCTGCGAGCACGATCATCAGCGCGGCGGACAGCAAGAACACCGCGTGCCACGACAGCACTGCCGTGACGAAGCTCGACACCGGGCGCGCCAGCATGATGCCCAGCATCAGGCCGGTCGAGACGTTGCCGACGACGCGGCCGCGGATGGCTTCCGGCGCGAGATGCGCCGCATAGGGAATGATGATCTGCACCGCGACCGAGCCGAGCCCGATGAACAATGCGGCGATCAGGAACGGCAGCACGTGGGACGCGAACCCCGCGGCGAGCAGCGCTGCGGCGCCGAGCGTGATGACGGAGCAGATCAGGGTGCGGTTTTCGACGAGATCGCCGAGCGGCACGATGAAGAGAAGCCCCACGCCGTAGCCGATCTGCGTCATGGTGACGATCAGCCCCGCCGCTTCATGCGACAGGCCGAGCGCGGCGCTGATCGGGGCGATCAGCGGCTGGGCGTAATAGATGTTGGCGGCGACCATGCCACAGGCCGCGGCAAGCACGAAGGTCAGTCGTTGCGACACCGCATCCGGTCCGGGCGCGGTCTCGATCGTGGCATTCATCGTCATTCACGCGGTCTCCAGATATAGGAAACGTTCGTTTCCCAATATGACAAAAAATTCAGGCGAGCAGTTTCATCGCGACGGCGACCAGGCGCTTGCCGTCGAGCGAAAGGCGCGCCTTGCCGACGACGCGCAGGCCCTGCGTGATGCAGATCATCAGCCGCGCGGTGTCGTCGGCGGCGACATGGCGGGGAATCGAGCCGTCGGCCTGCCCCTCGCGAATGAGGCCGGCGATGAAGTTTTCGTTGGTCTCGAGCCGCGCGCTGACGAGGGCGGCGACCACCGGGTCGACCACCGACAATTCGACCGCGCTGCCGACCACGAGGCAGCCGCGCCGCCCCTCGCTGCCCTGGGAGTGCTCCACATACGAGAGCAGCATGTTGCGCAGCCGCTCGCGGCCATTGGCGCCTTGCGCCGCGGCGCTGCGCGTCTGCTCCTGACGCAGCGCCGCGTAGCGCTCGAAGGCGGCGAGAAACACCGCATGCTTGTCGCGAAACGCCTTGTAGACGCTCCCCGTCGCCAGCCGCATCGCCGCGGTGAGATCGCCGATCGAGGTCGCATGATAACCGCGCTCGCAAAACACGCGCACGGCGCGGTCAAGCGCAGTGTCCATGTCGAACTCCCGGGGACGGCCGGGCCGGCGAGCAACGGGCTCGGATTTGCGGACTGCTTTTTGCATTGCGGGATAATAGGGAATGATTGTTTCCGAATAAAGACACTTGGTTGTGATGGGAGGGGCGGACTTGTGACGGGGAGCAACGGTACCGCTCACGTCCGTGTCCCGGACGCGCTGCAACGCGCAGCGTTGCTGCGCAGAGCCGGGACCCAGAAGGCGACACGGTACAATGCGGCGACGTGGGCCCCGGCTCTGCAGCGCACCGCAAGGGCGCTGCGCTGCGTCCGGGGCACGAGAGCGGAGCTTGCCGCACTCTCGCCGCATCGTCATTGCGAGCGCAGCGAAGCAATCCAGAATCCCTCCGCTGAACGGCTCTGGATTGCTTCGCTACGCGTAACTGCCCAGGTCCGTTTGCTCGGTTAGGCGACGCTGAGTTTGTGGATGAGTTGTGTGGGGCATCGGGACAATGTTTCGAGCATGTTCCATCCGCGC
>NZ_JADPJJ010000175.1:0-99993 GCF_023073375.1 Bradyrhizobium sp. 197
CGAGAACTTCTTCGGCAAGCTCAAGGAATTCAAGCGCATCGCAATGCGCGCCGACAAGACCGACCAGAGCTTCACTTCAATGATCTATCTGGCCGCGGCCGCGATAAACTCCAGATGAATCCCAACAGACCCTAGGCTGAAGCCGCTTCTGCCCAGCGTGGTTAATCGGGCGTTACTAGTCACTCAAGCGCCCTATATCCTTGACGGTTGTGGCAAGGCCGCCTTAACCACCGCCGACATAGACTTCCGCTTCTGCAACGAGTTGGACCCTCTCGCATGGCGGCCAGTTTCCAGTCGATCCGCTACAGCCTCGTCATCCCCGTGTTCAACGAGGAAGCCGTGCTGCCGGTCCTGCTGCACCGGCTCGACCTGGTCTTGTCCCGGCTCGACGGGCCGGCAGAAGCGATTTTCGTCGATGACGGCAGCAGCGATTCCAGCTCGATCGTGCTGCGGGCGCTCGCCACGCGCGACCCGCGCTATCGCTATATCGGCCTGTCGCGAAATTTCGGCCATCAGATCGCCATCACCGCCGGCATGGACGCTGCGCAAGGTGAAGCGATCATCGTCATGGATGCCGATCTGCAGGATCCGCCCGAAGTGATCGAGCAAATGATCGCAAAATGGAAGGAAGGCAACGACATCGTCCACGCCCGCCGCCTGTCGCGCGAGGGCGAAAGCCAATTCAAGCGCGCAACCGCGCATCTGTTCTACCGGCTTCTCGGCAGGATGTCCTCGGTCGGCATCCCCGCCGATGTCGGCGACTTCCGCCTGATCGATCGCAAGGTGCTCGACGCACTTCGGCAGATGCCGGAGCAGGACCGCTTCGTACGCGGCATGATCGCCTGGCTCGGCTTCCGGCAGACCGAGGTCGCCTTCCACCGCCTCGAGCGTGCAGCTGGCGAGACCAAGTACCCGCTGTTCAAGATGGTGCGGCTCGCGATGAACGCAGCGCTCGGCTTTTCCGATCTGCCCTTGCGCTTGGCAATCTGGTGCGGATTGACGGTGTCGGGACTCGCGCTGCTCTACGGCGGCTGGGTGGTCCTGTTGTGGCTCAGCAAGGACAGTCATCTCGTCACCGGCTGGTCCTCGACGATGGTCGTCGTGTCCCTGCTGTGCGGAATGAACATGCTGATGACGGGCATCGTGGGGCTTTATGTCGGCCGCATCCATGCCGAGGTGAAACGTCGCCCGCTATACGTGGTGCAGACCCGCGCTGGCTTCGATCGCAACGAAACGGCGGCCGCACCCGCGATCCACGCCGTCAACGAGTGACCGAGCGCATGACCGAGCTCTTCGACGGTTATCACGACAACTACCGCGACGTGGTCCAATCCTCGATCGACTTCTCCGGCTTGCCGCATCATTTCTTCGTGCGCGCCAAGGCCGATCTCCTGGGCAATCTGATCGCGCAGCGGCTCGACACGGACAGGCCCGAAATGCTGGACGTCGGCTGCGGCGTGGGCAGCCTTCATCCCCTGCTGCGGGGCATGGTCGGCCGCTTGAGCGGTATCGACGTTTCTTCGGCCAGCCTGGCACAGGCCCGCGCCGACAACGGTGGCGTCGACTACCGCGAGTTTGACGGCCGCACCTTTCCTTTCGACGATGCCAGCTTCGATCTGGTCACGGCCGTCTGCGTGATGCATCACGTCGTGCCCTCCGAATGGGGGCAATTCATCGCCGAGATGCGGCGTGTGACGCGCCCCGGGGGGCTCGTCTGCGTCATCGAGCACAATCCGTACAACCCACTGACACGCCTTGCCGTCGCGCGCTGTGAGTTCGACCGGGACGCCGTGCTGCTCGGTGCCGGCACAACCCGGAAGTTGATGGCTGCCGGCGGCTTGCGCGAGATCGGTGCGCGCCATTTCCTGCTGCTGCCCTGGGACACCAAACCGGCGCGACGTCTCGAAGATGCCCTGAGCGGCGTGTGGCTCGGCGGCCAGTACGCCGCTTTCGGGACCGCTTGATCTATCTTTGCGGCGTATCTCGCCGCTTGTGCACGACCGCCACGCCATCGCTGTAGACGCGCTGCCACTGGGGCAGCCGGTCGAGCATCGCTATCGCCGGCGTTTCCGGCGCGAGCAGCGTCGCGCCGATGTTGTATTCGTCGAGCAATTTGAGAAAATCGCCGAGGTCGACCAGCGCCAGGGCGCGATTGTAGCGGTTGATGAACGCTCCCCCGTACAGCTCGCCGCGACCGTCGATAAAGCTGGGAATGCCGGCAAAGATCAAATAGCCACCGAAGGAATAATCGTTGAGCACATGCGCCGTCTTGGCGAGGTTGGCTTCGGCGATGGCAGCCTGAGGGGTGATGACCGGAGCCGGCCGTATGTCACGCGCCAGCGCCGCTGCGCTCGCCACGATCAACACACCGAGCGCGGCCAGGTTCAGGCCGCGCGACGAGCCGGCCGCATCTTGGCTGCTCGACCCGCCGAACTTCCGTCCCAGCGGAGCCGCCAGATAGAGCGGCGCCAGCAAGGCCAGCAGATCCGCATTGCGGACCTGCGCCAGCGCGAAATGAAGCAACCCGATCACGACCAAGGCCCGCACGACCGGCAGCGTCACGCCGCGCGAGAGCGCAAGGATGCCGGCCAGCAGCAGCAACTCGAAGAAACCGATGTGGCTGAAATCCTGCGGCCGCCATTCCGAGATCCAACCGAGCGCGGGACCGAGGCCGAGTGTCGTCAGCGGCATCAACAGCGGTTCCGGCCCGTACGGCGTCAGGCAGGACGCTGCGACTGCGAGCACCGTGAATGGTAGCCACCGCAGGAACACGCGCGGCCATTCGCTGCGCTTCTCGCGCAGCAGCGCCTCGAGCCCCGCAGGGCCAATCAGTCCAAGCGCCAGCACCACACTGCCGTGCAGATTGGCCCACACGACCAGCAGCGGCAGGGCCCAGTACGGCGGCGGCCCTTCACGATCCATGCAGCGCACCAGGGCAGCCGCCCAGGTCACCATCACCGGCAGCACCAACACGTGTGGCCGCGCCAGCATATGCGGCGCCAACAGGATGATGGCCGCGATCACCATGAGCAGCGTATGGACCGGCGAAAGCTCGCACACCAGGAAGAACGTGAACAGGCCGAAGGCAAGCGCTATCGCCGCGGCGGCCAAGACGACGACGCCTTGCCAGCCGGCAAGCGCGTAGGCTCCGGCGTAGATGATCTCCGAGAGCCATTCGAAAGTGATCCAGGGCGCGCCGTGCATCGAAAAGGAGTAAGGGTCGCTCGCCGGCAGCGAGCCGTGCGCGATGATCCAGCGCCCGACCTCGATGTGAGAATAGCTGTCGGGATCACTGAGCAGCCGCGGTCCAAGGATCAGCAGCAGGACATAGACGCCAAGGCCCACCAGCCAGGGAAGCGCCGCACGCGCCGAAAATGGTTGAACCTCGCTGTGGACGACCTGGTCACTCATGGCGAGCGCAAGTTAAGGCGCAAGCGTTAAATTCCTCTTTGACACTCACCACGCCTGGCCCTGTGCGGGCGGGCCGGTCACTCTTTGTGAACCATATTCCTGGCAGCGAAATTCGGGCTGCGGCGCTTTGACGACCACGTGAGTCCTGATACTCTTGCACCGTCCGATCGACGAACCAGAGCTGCTTGAAGGATGCGGATGAAAAGCGCGACGCTCTTGGCTTTCAGCCTCATGCTTGCCGGCCTCTGGTCGCAGGACAGCGCGAGAGGACAGACTTCGGCCGCGCCGCCGGTTTCGCTTTCTCCGCCCAATGCATCGCCGCCGCATGCGGGCGCCAAAAATTCCAGACCTCCGCCGGCAGCATCCATCAGAGAGGCTTCGCCGCCGGTGTTCGGCGGGCTTCCATCGTCGCCGAACCCCGCCGCCGACTACGATGGCTTCAGCGTAGGCACCGGCGACGACAATGACATCTCGAGTCAGGTAGTCCCGCCTGTGAGGTCACGCACTACAAAGCGCTCCAGGGCCGATCAGGGTCCTAAAGGCGGCGCGGCTGAGCAATTGATCGATCAAGAAGACGAGGCGTTGAAACGCAAGCTGATGATCTGCCAAAGCTGCAAGTAAGCGGTCGTAGTCCGGATGGAGCGCAGCGAAATTCGGCACCGGTCTATCCGGGTGGAACGGCCCCCGAATTGCGCTGCGCTCCATCCGGCCACGGCAGCTCGCTGCATAGCTGACCTACCGCGGCTCTCATCCGCTCGCGCTTTACCCTCTCCCCGATTCCTGATCCTCTATCCCTAATCAGCCGGATCAACCGGCCTGCCCCAGGGAGAGACGCCATGAAGCTCGGCACCGCGATTGCGGAAATCATGAAGCGCGAGGGGATCGAGATCCTCTGCGGCTATCCCGTCAACCATTTGATCGAGCATGCGGCGAAGGCCGATATCCGCCCGGTGATGGTACGGCAGGAGCGCGTCGGCATCCACATGGCGGATGCGATCTCGCGGGTGACCTCGGGACGCAGCATCGGCGCGTTCTGCATGCAGCATGGCCCCGGCGCGGAGAACGCGATGGGCGGCGTCGCGCAATGCTACGGCGAATCCGTTCCCGTGCTGGTGCTGCCCATGGGCTATCAGCGCAGGCTTGCGCATATCGAGCCGAACTTCAGTTCCAGCGAGGCGATGAAGCCATTTTCGAAATCATCCGAGCCGATCATCCTGGCCGCCGAGGTCGCCAATATTTTTCGCCGCGCGTTCACGAAACTAAAGAACGGCCGCGGTGGTCCCGTCATCGTCGAAATTCCTGCTGACATGTGGAACGAGGAGGTGCCGGAGCCGCTGAACTACACGCCGGTGCTGCGCACCCGCTATGGCGCCGATCCCGTTCATGTGAAGGAAGCTGCCGCGCTGCTCGTCAACGCCAAGCGCCCGGTGATCTATGCCGGCCAAGGCGTGCATTACGCCCAGGCATGGGCGCAACTGAAACGGCTCGCCGAGCGGCTCGCCATTCCCGTCACCACCAGCCTCGGCGGCAAATCGTCGTTCCCGGAAACGCATCCGCTCTCGCTCGGCTCCGGCGGCCTTGCCGTGCCGCGCGCGGTGCCAAAATTCCTCGCCGAGGCCGACGTCATCCTCGGTATCGGGTGCTCCTTCACCGAAACCAATTTCGGCATCGCGATGCCGAAGGGCAAGACCATCATCCATTCGACGCTCGATCCGAACCATCTCAACAAGGACGTGGAAGCCAGGATCGGCCTCGTCGGCGATGCCGGGCTCGTGCTCGACGCGCTGCTGGAGGAGATCGGCAGGACCGTCACCGCGGATCGCGACGCATCGGCGGTCGCAGCCGAGATCGCGGCCTCGCACAAGGAGTGGCTGGCCAAATGGATGCCAAAACTCACCAGCGATGACGCGCCCTTGAACCCCTATCGCGTGCTGTGGGATTTGCAACATACCGTCGACGTCAGCAACACCATCATCACCCATGATGCCGGCAGCCCGCGCGACCAGCTCTCGCCGTTCTGGAAGTCGGTCGAGCCCCTCGCCTATCTCGGCTGGGGCAAGACGACACAGCTCGGCTACGGCCTTGGGCTGGCAATGGGCGCCAAGCTCGCAAAGCCCGACAAGCTCTGCATCAATGTCTGGGGCGACGCGGCGATCGGCTTCACCGGCATGGATTTCGAGACCGCAGTGCGCGAGCGCATCCCGATCATGTCGATCCTCCTGAATAATTTTTCGATGGCGATCGAATTGAAGGTGATGCCAATCTCGACCGAAAAATTTCGTTCGACCGACATTTCCGGCGACTACGCCGCGATGGCGCGCGCCTTCGGCGGCTATGGCGAGCGGGTGACGAGGCCTGAGGACATCATCCCTGCGATCAAGCGTGGCATCCAGAAGACGCGGGAAGGCGTTCCGGTGCTGCTGGAGTTCATCACCAGCAAGGAGACCGAGGTGTCGCGGCCGGGCACGTGAAGCGGGCCGTGTTTTGGCGACAAACTCACTGGGGCGGGCGCTGGCTCCGGCCGCAGGAGATGTGATAATCCGCCCTGGTGCCGCGCATGTCGCTGCATCAAGCCGGATTGCGAATGACCAGCCCTACCAACGACATCGAGGAACTCGAGCGCCTGTTACAATCGGCCTCAGCCGAAAACGCGCAGCTTCGCAGCGAGCTTGCGACTGCGCGCGATCGTCAGCGCGCCAGCGCCGGGATCTTGCGCACCATCGCGGCCTCTCCGTCCGATGCCCGGCCGGTCTTCGAGGCGATTGCGTCCAGCTCCAGGCATTTGCTCGGCGGCTTCTCCGCCACCGTGCTTCAATTCATCGGCGACGAGCTGCACCTCGTGGCGTTTACACCAACGAGCCCCGAGGCGGACGAAGGGCTCAAGGCCTCGTTCCCGCGCAAGATTGCCGACTTTCCAACCTTCGCCCTGGTGCGTGGCGGCGAGACGATCCAGTTTCCAGATAGCGAAGCTGCGGACGTCCCGGAGCTGAACCGGAGCCTTGCACGGCTGCGTGGCTTCCGCAGCGTGTTGTTCATGCCGCTGATGAACCGGGGTGCCCCGGTCGGCATGATCAGCGTCACGCGCGCCGAGCCCGGCGCGTTCGCGGCCGACCTCGTGCAGCTGCTCCAGACCTTTGCCGACCAGGCCGTGATCGCGATCGAGAATGCGCGGCTGTTCAACGAGACGCGCGAGACGCTGGAGCGCCAGACTGCCAGCGCCGACATTCTGAAAGTGATGGCCGCTTCACCGTCCGACGTACAGCCGGTGTTCGACGCCATCGCCGCCAACGCCAACCGGCTGATCGGCGGCTTCTCCACCGCAGTGCTGCGCTATATCGACGGCGCCGCGCACCTTGCGGCGTTCACGCCGACCGATCCGGCCGGCGATCGCGTGCTCCAGTCCTCGTTCCCGGTGCCGTTCGCGCAGTTCCCGCCCTACCAGCTCGTGGCCCATGGTGCGGCGGCGCAATTGCCCGACACCGAGCTCGAACCGGCGGCCCGCGACATCGCGCGCGCCCGCGGCTACCGCAGCATGCTGTTCGCACCCTTGATGAGCGACGGCGAGGCCATTGGAATCATCATCGCCACGCGGCGAGCGACGGGCGCGTTCGGCGAGCATCATGTGCGGCTGCTGCAGACCTTCGCCGACCAGGCGGTGATCGCGATCAAGAATGTCAGCCTGTTCAACGCCACGAGGGAAGCGCTGGAACGGCAGACCGCGACCGCCGACATCCTCAAGGTGATCGCGGCCTCGCCCGCGGACGTGACGCCGGTGTTCCAGGCGATCTCCGACAGCGCCAAGACGCTGATCGGCGGACATTCCTCCACTGTCACCCGCGTCATCGACGGCCTGCTGCATCTGGCGGCCTTTACCACTGACGTTGAGGCCGGCAACGCGGATCTGCTCAGCTCGTTCCCCGCGCCGCTGTCGGCATCCGGCATTCACAGCCGGGTGGCGACGAGCGGAGAGTTCGCATTCCGAAGCGACATGCAGAACGAGCCCGACCTCACGGACGCCATGAGGGAACTGGCGCGGACCAGAGGTTATCGCAGCATCCTCGTGATCCCGATGCTGCGCGACGGCGTTGCGATCGGCACTATCGGCGTGACGAGGCCGGAGGCCGGTCCTTTCCCGGACAAGGCGATCGCCTTGCTCAAGACCTTTGCCGACCAGGCCGTGATCGCCATCGAGAACACGCGGCTGTTCAACGAGGTGCAGGACCGCACCAGGGAGCTCGCCAAATCGCTCGACGATTTGCGCGCCGCCCAAGACCGGCTGGTCCAGACCGAGAAGCTGGCCTCGCTCGGCCAGCTCACCGCCGGCATCGCGCACGAGATCAAGAATCCGCTCAACTTCGTCAACAATTTCGCGGCGCTCTCCGCCGAGCTGACCGACGAGCTGAACGAGGCGCTCGCGACTGTCCCGCTCGCGGACGACGTCCGTAGCGAAGTCGACGAGCTGACCGGGCTTCTGAAGGACAACCTCGCGAAAATCGTGCAGCACGGAACGCGCGCCGATTCTATCGTCAAGAACATGCTGCTGCATTCCCGCGAGGGCGGCGGCGAGCATCGGCTGAGCGACATCAACGCGCTGGTCGAAGAGAGCCTCAACCTCGCCTATCACGGCGCCCGCGCCGAGAAGCCGCAGTTCGACGTGACGCTGAAGCGCGAGCTCGATCCCGCGGCCGGGCAAGCGGAAGTGTTTCCGCAGGAGATTACCCGGGTGCTGCTGAACCTGATCTCGAACGGTTTTTACGCGGTCGCCAAGCGCAAGGCGGACAATGGTGCCGGCGACTACGATCCGGTCGTGACCGCCACGACGCGCGATCGCGGCGACAGCATCGAGATCCGCATCCGCGACAACGGCACCGGCATCCCGCACGAGGTGAAGGAGAAGATGTTCAATCCGTTCTTCACCACCAAGCCGGCCGGCGAAGGCACCGGCCTCGGATTGTCGATGAGCCACGACATCGTGGTAAAGCAGCACGGCGGCACGATCGACGTCGCGACCGAGCCCGGCGCGTTCACGGAGTTCAGGATTCTGCTGCCGCGCAAGAGCCGCTTTGCGGAGAACAACAAGGGATAGCGTTACCGGGAGGGTGTCTTGAAGGGTCTCGCGTGGTTCTTTCGGCGGCAACTGCTCTCGCTGTCCGGCGTCGGCCTCATTCTGGGCGCGCTGTTCTTCGCGGCCGCGCTCACGCCAACGCTGATCCCGCGCAGCTATCTCACGCAAGGTGCGCTTGCCGGCGGCTGCTTCGCGATCGGCTACCTCGCCGGCGTGCTGTGGCGCCGGCTGTGGCGCTATCTCGAATTGCCCGAGCCGTCGGCGCGCGCACGAGCGATTGCGAATGCGCTGGCGGCAGTCGGCTGCCTTCTCCTCGTCATCGTCTTCCTCTGGCGCACAACCGAATGGCAGAATTCGATCCGCAGTGTGATGAAGATGGCCCCGGTCGAGACCGCGCATCCACTCAAGGTCTGCGTCATTGCCATAGTCACATTCGTGGTGCTGCTGGCGCTGGGGCGGCTGTTTGTGCTTGTCGCCCGCTTCCTTGCCGCACGCAAACGGCGCCTCATGCCGCGGAGGATCGCGAACGTCATCGGCGTGCTCGTTGCAGGCCTGCTGTTCTGGGCGATCGCCAGCAACATCCTGGTCCGCATGGCGTTCAACGCGCTTGATTCGTCCTTCCGTGAACTCGACGCCTTGCACGAGCCCGAGCGGCCGCAGCCGACCGATCCCGGTCGAACAGGAGGCGCGGCATCGCTGGTAAATTGGAGAGAGCTCGGGCGTACGGGCCGCCGATTCATCGCCTCAGGTCCGACCGCAACAGACATCCGTGCAATCACGGGAAGGCCTGCGCAGGACCCTCTGCGTGTCTATGTGGGCCTCGGCAGCCGCGACACCGCGCAGGCGCGCGCCAGGCTTGCGCTCGAGGAACTCAAGCGGCAGCACGGCTTCGACCGCAAAATCCTGATCGTCATCACGCCGACCGGAACCGGCTGGATCGATCCGTCCGCGATCGATACCGTCGAATATCTCCACCATGGCGATGTCGCAAGCGTCGCGATGCAATACTCCTATCTCAATAGCCCGCTGTCACTGCTGTTTCAGCCAGAATACGGCGCGGACGCTGCGCGCGCGCTGTTCGCGGAAATCTACGGCTATTGGACGACGCTGCCGAAAGAAAAACGGCCGAATCTGTATTTGCATGGGCTTAGCCTTGGCGCCATGAACTCGGAGAAATCGGCAGAACTGTTCGAGACGATCGGCGATCCCATCGCCGGCGCGCTCTGGAGCGGGCCACCGTTCGAGAGCCGCATCTGGCGCTCGGTCACCGCGAACCGCAATCCGGGCTCGCCGGCGTGGCTGCCGCAATTTCGCGACAGCCGCTTCGTGCGCTTCATGAATCAAAATGGACCGACGGTGCCGGTTGACGCGCCCTGGGGTCCGATGCGGATCGTCTATCTGCAATATGCCAGTGACGCGATCACGTTCTTCGCCTACCGCGACGCCTATCGGGCCCCGGCCTGGATGAGCGCACCGCGCGGGCCGGACGTGTCGCCGGAACTGCGCTGGTATCCCATCGTCACGATGCTGCAGCTCGCCCTCGACATGGCGGTCGCAAACGGCACGCC
Source organism: Bradyrhizobium sp. 197 (assembly GCF_023073375.1). NCBI lineage: Bacteria > Pseudomonadati > Pseudomonadota > Alphaproteobacteria > Hyphomicrobiales > Nitrobacteraceae > Bradyrhizobium > Bradyrhizobium sp. 197. The sequence continues at coordinate 10,045 of NZ_JADPJJ010000175.1, forward strand.
GATGGGCTTTGGCCATGTCTACGCGCCCGAGCATTACGTCGATGCCTGGGTCGCGGTCACCGATGTCCGTGATTGGCCCGCCGACGCACTGGCGCGGCTTAAAGAGCAGCTTGCGGCGAAGGCGCGGAAGACCGGCGACGGCGGGGACAATCCCTACGACGATCGCGGCGGCTAATCCCTACTCCGCCATCTCGACCTGCTGGACGACGGTGGGGCCGGCCAGCGGCCGCTCTTCCATCATGATCAGGCAGAGGGCGGCGCCGGTCATCAGCGCCGTGGCGGCGCCGAAAACGTAGCGGAACGCGTGGCGCATGTCGTCGGCCGCGATTGCGACGCTCCCCGCGACGTGATGCTCGCCGGCGAGCGGAATGTCGGCACCGAGCGCGATGAGCAGGATGGCCGCGAACGCCGCGACCGTGAATGAGGACATCAGCGAGCGGAAGAAGTTCAATGCGCCGGTGATGGTGCCCACCTGTGGACGCGAGACCGAATTCTGCACCGAGACCACGCAGACCGGAAAGGTGGTGCCGAGGCCAAGCGCAAACGCAGCCATCAGCGTCAGCAGGGCCCATAGCGGCAGCGTCGTCAAGGTGAGGCCGAGGCCGCACAGCGCAGCCCAGGACGTTCCGACGATGGCGACGCGCTTGTAGTGCTTGGCACGCGCCATGGTGCGGCCAGCGACGGCCGCACCGATGGTCGAGACGGCCGCGAGCGGAATCAGCGCAAGGCCCGCCTCGCTGGCACTGAGATGATACACCGCCTCGTAATAGAGCGGGAGCTGCACCGTGAGGCCCGTGATCGCACCGAGCGCGCAACCGCCGGCCGCCAGCCCGAACGGGGCAACCGATCCTCCGAGCAGCGGCAGCGGCAGGAACGGCTCGTCCGCACGACGCGCATGCCACACGAAGGTGACCGCGAGCGCGACGGCGCCGCCCACCATCGCAAGCACGGTCGGCGAGAGCCACGGGAAGCGCGTGCCGCCCCAGGTCAGCACCAGCATGAAGACGACGGCGGAGGCCATCAACAACACGCCGCCGAGCCAGTCGACCTTGCGCTTGCGGTGGAACACCGGGATCTTCTTCATCCTCGGCAGCAGCAGCGCGATCGCCGCGGCCGCGAGCGGCACATTGATCCAGAAGATCATCGACCAGTGCAGATGCTCGGCGAACACGCCGCCGATGACCGGGCCGAGAATGCCGCCCACCATCCAGACGCTGGAGAAATAGGCCTGGTACTGGCCGCGCTCGCGTGGGCTCACGACGTCGGAGATCACGGTCTGCACGACAGGCATGATGCCGCCGCCACCCAGTCCCTGAAGACCGCGCGCAAGAATCAGCATCGGCAGGTTCGGCGCGATCGCGCACAGCACCGAGCCCGCGACGAACAGGCTGAGCGAGATGATGATCATGACGCGGCGGCCGTAGATGTCGCTCAGCGACCCGAACACCGGCGCAACCGCGGTCGAGGCGAGCAGATAGGCGGTGATGACCCAGGAGAGATTGGAGACGTCGTGGAACTGGCGTCCGATGGTCGGAAGCGCGGTGGCGACGATGGTCTGATCGAGCGCAGCCAAAAACATCGTCAGCATCAGGCTGATGACGATGGTGCGGACTTCGTCCTGTGACAGCGGCGCCGGCGGCGCCAGTGACGGAGCGTCATCAACGCTCAAGACCTCGGACGGCAGGCGGGACAATTCCTCGGCGATGTCGTCGGGCAATGTCTGGATGTCGGCAGAACTGCTCTGCCGCTCGAACTTGTTCATCTCGATCGGAAGCCATGAGGCGGCGCAACGCCGCGAAGGATTCGTTCTATGCAGCCCAGTGTAGACAGCAAAGTTCTTCTCAGGCAGGCACCGCGGCGCATGGGTGCATCCCACCTCACGGTCTTCCCGAAGACGTGATCCGAATCCCCGCCGGATCAGTCCTTCGGACGTCGCTTCAGGCGCGCCCGCTTCGGCAGTTGCGCCGGCCATTGCACGATGTGGTTCTCGAGCTCGTCGTCCGGGATCTGCTCCTCGTTGCCCTCGACCCGGCCGCGTACGGAGACGCCGGCCTCATGCACCGTGTTCGGATCGCCTGACACGAGCGGATGCCACCAATAGAGGTCGCGCCCTTCGGCAACGAGCTTGTAGCCGCAGCTCGGCGGCAGCCAGTTCAGGGTGCGGACATTGGCGGGGGTCAGGCGAACACAGTCAGGAACCTTGTCGGAACGATTCGGGTAGTCCTTGCAGCCGCAGGTCGCCCCATCGAGCAGCTTGCAGCCGACATGGGTGAAATAGATGTCGCCGGTGCCCTCTTCCTCGAGCTTGTTCAGGCAGCAGCGGCCGCAGCCGTCGCACAGGCTTTCCCATTCCGGCCCCGACATCTGTTCCAACGTCTTGGTTTTCCAGAAGAATCCTTCCTGGCCTGAAGGTCGTTTGGGAGCTGCGGTCATGGGCCTCAACAAAAGTTCGAAAGAGCTACGGTTCATGTCATCTAGGGCGTGCGGCCGCGGGGCTGCAAGCAACGCCAGCGTGAGGCCCGTAATGAACCGGGGTCAATTAGGCCTGTTATTCAAAATCGCGAGCGTGACCATTGGTTTATAGGCCCTGCTCGGCTAGAAGGAACAGCAAGTCCCCCGAGGCGCTAGCCGGGCGCCTTGGGTTTGCCGCAACACTCCCGCAAGACGTCTCGATGCCGCCCCGGCCGGGTGCTTGAACGCTTTCGAACCAAGCCTCAAGGGTTCTAGGTGCGCCAGATCATACCATCGCATTGGAAGCAGAAAGTCCGGAATTTCTTCCTGGACCTCGATGCGCGCATCGACTCCTCGCTGTTCTCCTCGGCCAAGGGCATCCGCGAGCTCTACGAGCGCTACTCGACCTTCATGGACCGCTTCTATGTGGGGCGGTGGAAGCGCTGGGTGTTCATCGAGCCGCTGTCGGAGGCTGCGACCATCGGACTCGGCGGCCTGGTCGTGATGCTCACGCTCGCCATTCCCGCCTTCCGCGAAACTGCGGACGAGGACTGGCTGAAGAAGTCCGACCTCGCGGTGTCCTTCCTCGACCGCTACGGCAATCCGATCGGCAGCCGCGGCATCAAGCATAACGACTCGATCCCGCTGGAAGATTTTCCGGACGTGCTGATCAAGGCGACGCTCGCGACCGAAGACCGCCGCTTCTACGAGCATTTCGGCATCGACATCGCCGGCACCGGCCGCGCGCTCGTCACCAACGCCCAGGCCGGCGGCGTCCGCCAGGGCGGCTCCTCGATCACGCAGCAGCTCGCCAAGAATTTGTTCCTGAGCAACGAGCGCACCATCGAGCGCAAGGTCAACGAAGCCTTTCTCGCGGTCTGGCTGGAATGGCGCCTGACCAAGAACGAGATTTTGAAACTGTATCTCGATCGCGCCTATATGGGCGGCGGCACCTTCGGCGTCGACGGCGCCGCGCATTTCTACTTCAACAAGTCGGCGCGTGACGTGACGCTTGCCGAAGCCGCGATGCTCGCCGGCCTTTTCAAGGCACCTACCAAATACGCGCCCCACATCAACCTGCCCGCGGCGCGCGCCCGCGCCAACGTCGTGCTCGACAACCTCGTCGATGCCGGCTTCATGACCGAGGGCCAGGTGTTCGGCGCCCGCCGCAACCCCGCCTTCGCGGTCGACCGCCGCGACGAGGCGTCGCCGAACTATTATCTCGACTACGCCTTCGACGAGATGCGCAAGCTGGTCGACACCTTCCCGAAATCCTACACCGAGCGCGTCTTCGTGGTGCGCCTCGCGATCGACGCCAATGTGCAGAAGGCGGCGGAAGACGCGGTCGAGAACCAGCTGCGCCAGTTCGGCCGCGATTATCACGCGACCCAGGCCGCGACCGTCGTCTCCGATCTCGACGGCGGCATTCGCGCCATGGTCGGCGGCCGCGACTACGGCGCCAGCCAGTTCAACCGCGCCGCCGACGCCTATCGCCAGCCGGGCTCGTCGTTCAAGCCCTATGTCTACACCACCGCGCTCCTCAACGGCTTCACGCCGAATTCGATCGTGGTCGACGGCCCGGTCTGCATCGGCAATTGGTGCCCGCAGAATTATGGCCATTCTTATTCCGGCGCGGTGACGCTGACGCAGGCGATCACGCGCTCGATCAACGTGGTGCCCGTCAAACTGTCGATCGCGATCGGCCAGAAGGAGCAGCCGAAGGCGCCGAACCCGGCCAAGATCGGCCGCGCCAAGATCGTCGAGGTCGCCCGCCGCTTCGGCCTCAAGGCGCCGCTGCCCGACACGCCGTCGCTGCCGATCGGTTCGGACGAAGTCACTGTGCTCGAGCATGCCGTCGCCTATGCGACGTTCCCGAACCGCGGCAAGGCCGTGACGCCGCATTCCGTGCTGGAAGTGCGCACCGGCGCCGGCGATCCGGTCTGGCGCTGGGACCGCGACGGTCCGAAGCCGCGGCAGGCGATCCCCGCCTCCGTCGCCGCCGACATGGCCGGCATGATGAGCCACGTGGTCAGCGAAGGCACCGCGCGCCGTGCAGCCCTCGACGGCATTCCGACCGCGGGCAAGACCGGCACCACGAATGCTTATCGCGACGCCTGGTTCGTCGGCTACACCGGCAACTTCACCTGCGCGGTCTGGTACGGCAATGACGACTATTCGCCGACCAACCGCATGACCGGCGGCTCCCTGCCGGCGCAGACTTGGCACGACATCATGCTCGCGGCGCATCAGGGCGTCGAGGTCCGGGAAATCCCCGGCGTCGGCATGGGCCAGAAACTGCCGCGGGAGCCAATCGCCAACGCGCAAGCCAACGCGTCACCGAAGGTGCTGGAGACCAAGCCCGGTCCGCCGCCGGTGCTGACCAAGCGCGGCGCCGACGTCCTTGTTCGTGTCGAGAAGCTTTTGGACGACGCCGCCAAGACCGCGACCAAATCAACCAGCAACGACCCCAAGGCGGCCAACCCCGCCTCGGCGACAAGCGCGCTCGCCTTCCCGCAGAACTATGCGGAAGAGAATGCGAACGCATCCGTCCCGCGCAAGAACTGATCGAAACAAGTGCGGCTGATCCTGATCACATTGACGGCCCTTCTGCTCGCAACCGTCGTGGGCGTCGGCGCGACCTGGATGACGACGACGCGCGGCACCGAGATCGGCGCGCTGACCATCGGCCCCTGGACCGCGCGCCCGCGCACCGGCACTGCCGACGTCGATCCCTATTCGCGCGCCACCATCGTGCGCAACGGCGAGCTGCCGATTGGTACCGGCGACGGCGTCGCCTTCACCGCAACCGCCGATGACAAGAAGAAGGTGCTGGACGGCCGCTGCGATGTCGTGGTCTCCGGGGTGACGCCGCCGGCGCGGTTCTGGACGCTGACGCTGTACGACCGCAAGGGTCATCTGGTCGCCAATTCGCTGCAGCGCTACGGCTTCACCAGCCAGGAGATCGTGCGCCAGTCCGACGGCTCGTTCGAGATCCGCATCGCCTCGCGCTCGCGCGCCGGCAACTGGCTGCCGACCGGCGGCATCGAGCGCTATGCGCTGATGCTGCGGCTCTACGACACCCCGGTCGGCGTTGCCACGCGCACCCAGCGCGATGCGCCGATGCCCACGATCACGACGGTGGGCTGCTCATGATCCGGCTGCTGTTCACCATCGTTACCGGCGTGGTGCTGGGCCTCGTGGTCCATCTGGTCAGCGTGCTGGCGCTGCCGCGGATCGCGACCCAGGACGCCTATTCGCGGCTGACGCCGATGACCAAGCTCAACGCCGTCACGCAGCTTCCCCTCGCCGACCCCAACACCTCGCCGATGCCGTTCATGGACCCGGCCTTTGCGCTAGCGATCTGCCGCTACGACCTGTCGAACGGACCGATCAAGCTGACCGTGCCAGTCAGCCAGGCCTACACCTCGGTGTCGTTCTACACCCGCAACGAAATCGCCTACTACGCCATCAACGACCGCTCGGCCGGCAAGAAGGTGATCGAGCTCGACCTGATGACCGAGCCGCAGCACAACGAGCTGCCCGAGGACGAAGAGATCACCGCGGCCGACCGCCTGATCATCGATTCCCCTGCTACCACCGGCCTGATCGTGATGAAGGCCTTGGCCCCCGAGCCCGGCCTGATGCAGCAGGCGCAGGCAACCCTCGCTGCCGCAAGCTGCGGACCGCAGACCGAGCAGCCGGCCAAGGCCGAAGCGCCGCGCGGACGGCGCTGACGCGCGCCGCTTCGGCACCGCAAAAATAAAAACTGAAAAACAACCCCATGCACAGTAGCGCGGGCACTGAAATCATTTGCAATTCTGAGCTCGTGCCGAGCACCCGGTCTCGGACTAAGCCGGCCGTGCAGAGCGCCGCGCCGTTCAGCTTTGACACGTCGGGCAAAACACCGGCAGAATGCCACTATCGAGAATTCGTAGAACCCGCGCGGAGAAATCCGCCGCGGGTTTTTTCATACCGGAGCAGCTCCAAGTTGATGTCAGCCCTTGTCCCCGAACCGGACGTTGAAGCGTTCGTTCATGGCCCTCGAACGATAATTATGTCGTCGGCCGAAAATGCATAGCCCCGGAAGGCGGTTGTCCTCCATCATTGCTGCGGCCCGCGGGCATGGCCGCAGCGCTGCCTCCTCAACGTTGCGGTTTTTTTCCGAAGCGCAGGAGTTCGGTATGACCATTCCTCGACGAGGCTCAAAGATGGTTCTGATTGCGCATGTCCTTCGTGAAACCAAAGCGCACCCCGTATTAATCCAATCCTCGGCTGGCTCGGTCGACGGGATTGAACTGCGAGTAATTGCGCCGAATCCGATGGCTTAGTCCTACTTGGAGTGCTGGCAGTGGATTCTTCGTTCGGTGCATTGGACGCATTCGCGTTTGTCGTATTCGCTGTTCTGATCTTTGTTGGCGTCCTAATCGTCGTCAATCTAGGCAAACTTCCAGGCCAGCTCGCTCGCAAATGGAATCACCCCCAGGCCAGCGCGATCAATGCCATGAGCTGGGTCGGGATCGCGACTGGTGGGTTGCTGTGGCCGGTAGCTTTCGTATGGGCGTTCACGAAGCCGTTCGGACTGAGGTCTGGAAAGAACACCCCTGAGCTGGGTAACGTCGAAAGTGACGCCGTGGCAGCCTCACGGCAGCACTCGGTGGAGAGGGAGACACGACCGTGATCGCAATCCTGATCATCGTCTACGTTGCACTCGTTCTCGTACTGTTCAAGGTCCTGCGCCTCAAGCCCACGGCCTATCTGATTGCAGGCTTGATCGTCGCAGGTGTGTTCATGATCGGCGGCGTCGTGGTGGTCTGGACGCAGTCGGCGCCGATTACGGACAAGATGGTGACCAGCCAGTACGTGGTGCAGCTCGTCCCTTACGTCAAAGGGCAAGTCAAGGTGATCCACGCCGAGGCAAATCAACGAGTGAAGAAAGGTGACTTGCTGCTGGAAATCGATCCGGCGCCATACAAGTACACGGTGAACCAGGTCGAGGCGCAGTTGGCTGCATCGAAGGCCAACGTAAGGCAAGCCGAAGCTGCGCTCGCGACCGCAAAGACGGCCATACCGAATGCGCAGGCCAGTCTCTTAAAAGCGAAGGCTGCTGACGAACTTGCAAAGACCCAGGAGCAAATCGCCCTCAACATTCAGCGCGCGGACAAAGCGGCCATTAGTCAGCTTAACGTAGCCAAGGCAACGCAGGAACGTCAGGAAGCGGAAGCCGCCGTTCAACAGGCCGAAGCGGCCCTTGCGCAAGCGGAGGCTTCTGCGCAACAGGCCGAAGCCGTTGTGCAAACGGCTCAAAGCAACGTTCCGGCCGTTGAAGCGCAACTCGATGACGCGCGGTTCAACTTGGCCCAGTGCAAGATGACGGCGCCAGGCGATGGATATGTTACCAATTGGCAGGTGCAGATCGGAACCATGCTTGTGCCGATGCCGCTTGCTGCAGCCGGAACATTCGTCAACGTGTCCGATACGGCCGTAGCCGCCGTGTTTCCGCAGAATTGGCTCTCGAATGTCGAGCCTGGCGATGACGTGGAAATGGTGCTCAACCCGTATCCGGGCCGCCTCTTCCTTGGAAAAGTAGACTACGTGATTCCGGCAACTGGGGGAGGTCAATTCACAACCAGCGGCACAATACCGAACGCAGCGCGGATCGGATCCGACGGGCTTTATGCAGTGCGGATCAATTTCAGCGACGATGCCATAGCCCGCAAGCTGTCACTTGGGTCAGGCGGATCAGCGGCGATCTATACGCAGAAGGGCAAGGCCACGCACGTCATTTCGAAGGTCACGATCCGGATGAAGAAGTGGCTGCTGTACGTCATGCCCTCAGTGGAAAAGCCGCCGTCCTGACGTGCAATACAACAACAAAGAGATACACACGAGTCTGGCCGACGCGTGGGGAGAGAAAATCTTGGAGACTCAGCATCAGGCAACGTTTGGGCGGCCGCACAATGCCCGCGCTATTGCTGGCTGGTCAATTCATGGGTTGCTTGTGGCTGCGCTTCTCCTGCCAACCGTAGCATGTACGATTGGGCCGGATTTTACAGCGCCTGTCGCTCCGCTTGCCGAAAAATTTCGTGGCGCAGGCAATCGCGCGGTTAAATCCGGCCCGCTCGCGTATGAACCCTGGTGGGAAGGCTTTCGCGATCCGACGCTCAATCAGCTAATAAAAATTGCGTACAACCAAAATCTGACGCTGGAGAGCGCGGGGACCAAGGTGCTGCAAGCACGTGCCGTGCTGGGAATAGCCATCGGCATAACCTATCCGCAGGTCCAACAGGGAGTGGGATCGGTCATTTACAATCGGACCAGTGCCGCGACGCCGCTGGCCGGTCCAAATGCGACGCCACAGTACTTCTGGACCGATGGCCTGGCCGCACAGGCGGCCTGGGAGTTGGACTTCTGGGGCAAGTTTCGCCGCGGAGTCGAATCCGCCGATGCCGTGTACCTGGCGTCGATTGCGACTTATGACGGCGTTCTGGTGTCGCTTCTAGCCGATGTCACCGCAACTTATATCGGTATACGCACAATAGAGCAGTTGATCGGGATTGCACGGGCCAATGTCCGCAGGCAGGAACAGGCGCTTGGTATCGCAAAGGCGAAGTTCTCGGGCGGCGGAACTTCGGAGCTTGATGTTTTCCAGGCGACAAATGTCCTCGAGCAGACCCGTGCGGCAATACCCCAATTGACGATACAATTGCAGCAGGGACAAAACGCGCTGTGCGTCCTGCTCGGCGTTCCGCCGCAGTCACTCGGCATGATGCTTTCACGCTCAATCGGCCGGATACCGTTGCCGCCCGCGTCCGTCGTTGTCGGTATACCCGCGGATCTGTTGCGCCGGAGACCGGACGTCCGAGCAGCGGAGCTTGCCGCCTTGGCACAGAGCGCGCAGATTGGAATCGCCACGACGCAACTCTATCCGGCAATCAGTATTACGGGCACGTTCGGCGGCTCGGCGGGCACCGCCAACGGCCATAATCTAGGTCAGGTCGTCAGTTGGAAGGGCGTGGCGTATGCTGCGGGCCCATCGTTTCAATGGAATCTTCTGAACTACGGGCAAATCACCAACAACATCCGTTTGCAGGATGCCAAGCTGCAGCAATTGCTGATCGACTATCAGAACACCGCGTTGAGCGCCCAGCAGGAGGTGGACAACGGTCTTGCGACATATCTACAATCGCGAAACCAGGCCGCGTATCTGCGTCGCAGCGTTGAAGCGGCAAAGGGAGCCCTCAAAATCGCACTTGAGCAATACGAGCAGGGCGGGACATCATTTACCACCGTACTGACGGCGGAACAGAATCTCCTTCAGGCACAGAATAGCCTGGCCGGCGCTTCGGCCAACGTTCCGCTTGGACTGACCGCGGTGTTTCGGGCGCTCGGTGGCGGATGGCAGATACGGGAAGGTGGCAACTTCGTCACCGCCGCAACCCTTGAACGGATGCGTGCACGGACGGACTGGGGAAATTTGCTCCCGCCGGCAAACGAGCAACAACCGCTGGCGCCGGGTCTGCCTGGTCCTCAAGATATCGGGCCGACGATCCGGCCTCCCGAATGGTGATGGGGCTGTGAACCGCGCGCCGGCCTTGTCGTGGGGATTGCGTCAGCAGCCAGGGAAGATGGATGCGATTCGAAAACAAACCTGTCCCGCTCCCGCTGGCCTGCCATTTCTGTCCGATGCGCGACACTCCAGACTTCGCCGTGTTTTTCAACCCAGAAAGGACCCAGAGCCATGACCTCTAGCAATCGATCGTTTGCCGTCGCCTTCGTGCTGCTTGCATTGCTTCTCTCATTAGGTTCGGGAACGCTCTACGCGCGCGACGCCGATCTCGCCTCTTTCACCTTCGCGGCGGCTCACACCGGTAAACAGCAATGCCTAAACATCTGTCGTGCGCGATATCGCGACTGCCTGTCCTTGAAGCAAATACCATCCTTCGAGTGTCGCGGCATATACCAGGATTGCAACCGTTTCACTTGTTATGCTGTGCAGGGATGACCGACGTGCCTGTGACTCAGCGAGCCAGCGGCGGGCATCAGCGCTCAGCTCACGATTCCCCCGACCTTGCTGACCGACAATTCGGACGCCGGCCCCGTACCCGCGGCGCCCACCTTCATGGGGCCGGCATCTGAAAACCTTTCACAAGAGCGGACGCGTTTGCCCCTTGCTCTGTGAACATGGCTTTAGGGCGGACGGTGACCGCTGTACAAAGATTGTGTGTCGCAGCGGTTATGAGGTCGGCGATGACAACATTTGCGGGAAGATTGCAAAAAAGCCAACCGCAAGCCGTGAAGACACTCAGCCCAAACGCATCCGGCCGGAAAGCTCCGCAGCAGCCCCGGAGAAGTTAACGGCTCCAACCTCGGGACAAATTGTCTGCAATTCCGCTGGTTGTCGGCCGGTGCAAAAGGGCTGTCATTTAGAAGCTTCTACATCTGCCGCGATGGGATCAATGGGAGCAGCAAGTCGCAACAGAGAAGTCTGCAACTGACCGATCTTGACGGCCGGAAAATGCCGAGCATTCCAGTCAGCATTGTCTCGCTAAGGCTTCGGATGAAAATATCGGTCAATCCATGCGCACTCAGACGGCCGCCAAGCTCCCAAGAGCGCGCGCAAGATCGAGCGCCAGTTCCGGATCGAGTGATTTGAACGCGACCAAACTACTTCCGCCCGTAGTGGGCAGATCGACGCAATCAGCAGGGCCGTCGCAACCGGCCGGCATAGAACATTCATGGCAATCTCGGCGTAAGTGACCAAACGCCTATTTGATCTCACCATATGTCAGATCATCGAACAGGGTCACGCTATCCGCCTTGGTCCAGAGGCCGATCATGCCCGCATGCGCAATCGTGGCGTCCTCTACCTCGAACAACGGCTGTCCGTCATAGGTCACCTTGAACCGACTTCCCGCGAAGTCGCAGCGCAGCACGTGCCATTGCCCGGATGACACCGGCGCGCTGACGCCATACCCGCCTCTGCGACCCACGATCTCAAGTGACGTTCGAACGCCATTGATCGTCTTGTACAGCACGACATTGTCCTCCAGCGCGTTGGCGCGGACCACATAATAATTATCGGCATCCTTCGCCCGCCAGATGACTCCCGCTGCGCGATCCTCGGACCCGGCGACGGCCTTGAATTTCACCTCAACGAAGCCGTCGCGGATGTTGGTATCGCGCTTGATGGCGAGGGGAAACGTCGCCCGTCCGGATTGCTTGAGAACGTTCGGCTTGCTTGGCGCCGTGGACTCGGCCTCGACAGTCCATTTCGGTTCTCCCTTGCCGGTCATCGTGAAAGTCCACCCGTCGGGCGAAGTTCCGGCAGCAGCATTGTCGAAATTCAGGGTCTCGGCCACCGCGTTCCCTCCTCCTAACAAAGCCAGCATAAATGCCAGTGCAAGCCTTCCCATGCCTTCAGCTCTTCGTGCTCGCCGTCTTGTCGAGCGCCGCACGGAGACCTTCAGCAAGCTTGACGGCATCGTCGTTCGCCCAGAAATGCATGAAGAAGAGCCGCGGCTGCTCATCCAGCATGTGGCTGTGCAGTGCCGTCACCTCGATGCCGTGCGTCCGAAGCGCCAGGATGACCGGGTTTACCTCGTCGCTGGTCAGCACGAAGTCGCCGGTGATGGCCGCCTTGCCTTCGCCAACCGGCTGGAAATTGATACCGATTGCGACGCCCATCGCGGCGACGGGGGTCAACAACATGCCGTCTTCCGTTATCGGGTCGCGCCGCTTCACGTTGAACTGGTAGACGCCGCCATTCGCTTTCCCGTTCACTCCGATGATCCGGTCGAGCTTCGCCGTGTCGAGGTCGACGGCAGGTGGCGGGTTCGCCGGCGCCGCGACCGTCAGCGGGGTCTTGCTTTCGGCGAGCGCATCGCGGATCGCGGAGGCCAGCTTGACGGGATCGCCATGGCCGGCGACGTGCATGTAGAACGTTGCCGGGCTCGCACGCAGCAGATGATTGTGCACGGCGGTGATTTCGAGGCCGCTCGCGATCATCTTCGCCATCACTGGATTGATCTCGGTCTCAAGCAGCACAAGGTCGCCCATGACCATTGCGCCGCCATGCGCAGGCTTGAATGCGACCCAGCCGCCCAGCGCCAACGCCGGCTTGATCGTGACGCCGTCCAACGTCACGGAGAGATCGCTGCGGGGAAAGCCGTAACGGCGGACGTCGTCCGAGACGGCAGGCTTGCGGCCCAGGGTCTCGTCCACCTTCTGCCATTCGGCATCTTGGGCGTATGCCCGGATGAAGGGGCCGAAACCAAATGCAAGAAGGCAGATGCCAATGCCGACCATGGCCCAGATGATTCTTTTCATCGTGCTACTCCTCGCCTTCAGTTTCGCTCTTTGATTTGGCCGCTGCTGTCGACGACGAGCGTCACAGCCTTACCGTTCCTCGCCGCCTTTGCGGTGATGCCTTCGGCCGTCGACTTGACATCGCTCACCTGCGAGTAGCCTGCCGCCTGGATCTTGGCGATCAGCTCCTCCTGGGTCAGGGCGTGGACCGGCGACAGCCCGCCCGCGAGCGCCAACAGCAGGACCGTGTGAAAAATTGTGCACCTTCGCATGTTCATTCTCCTGGTTGTGTCCCTGCCCCAGGTGAAGTCCGTTCACGAGCTTGTCCCTATCTGGCGCCCAAGGGGCGCGGCAGGACGCCGGCATCGACGCGCATGTCGACGAGCGTCGGCGCGGCCAACGTGCCGACAGGTCGAGACAATCTGTGGGATGAAATCCGGATGTATGATGACATGCTCGCCCTTGCTGATCAGGACGCGATTCTTGGGCATGTCGCCTCGCGGGGAGATCGCACGTCCCCGAACTCCAAATAAAAACCCGATGGCGGGAGCTGTCAACCGGCGTATGCTTCGGGGGGTCCACCGAAGTCGCCGGCGACCGTCACAAAGAGTTCACCGCTCCACGGAACCGCGCCAGCCACGTCTTGAAACTCGCGGACGGGCTCGCTAGTGTCCTTTGCGTGGGGACAAAGCAGACTCCCCGTGAGGCCTCGGTCCAAGCTCTGCGCAGCACGCCATTCGTGGAGCTTGCGCATGGACACCGAACGACACCCTTCTCACCAACACACCGTCGCCATTCTGTCGCGTGGAGACGCTGCCGCGCGCCGCGACGCGGCGGCGCAAAACAGCCGCTTCGTGCACCTCTTCGAAGCCCTGGCCGCCGTCGGCATCGAGGCACGCCCCGCGATCTACGATGAATGCTTCGCCGAAGAGGTCCGCGAACAATTGCTCGGGGTGGACGGCGTGCTCGTCTGGGTTAACCCCATTCAGGACGGTCGAAGTCGCGCTGGTCTCGACGCATTGCTGCGCGACGTCGCCGCACGGGGCGTGTGGGTCAGCGCTCATCCGGACGTCATTCTCAAGATGGGCACCAAGGAGGTACTCTATCGTACCCGCTCGATAGGGTGGGGATGCGACACCGCTTTATATGAAACCGCCGACGCCATGCGCGCCGAGTTGCCGACACGGCTCGCCACCGGTCCGCGCGTGATCAAGCGTAATCGGGGCAACGGCGGCCAAGGCGTGTGGAAAGTCGAGAGGCTGCCGACCTCCCCGATGATCAGCGTGCTGGACGCGACCAAGGATGGTTCCGAGGAACTGACGCTGGATAGTTTTCTCGGTCGCTGCGCCGAATATTTCGAAAATGGCAGCGTGGTCGATCAGCCATTCCAGCCTCGCTTGAGCGAAGGCGTGGTGCGCTGCTATATGGCGGGCGATCGCTGTGCCGGCTTCGGCTATCACAAAGTCAAAGCCCTGGTTGACTCGCCGGATGCGCGTTCCCAGGCCGGACCGCGGCTCTATACCTCGAACGCAGACTCGCGCTTCCAGCGGCTGCGTGGGTTGATGGAAGACAAGTGGACGCCCCAGCTGACGTCGTTGCTGGATATTCCGCGACTTGACCTGCCTGCGATTTGGGACGCCGACTTCATGCTCGGCCCGGCCCTTCCCGACGGGACCGACAGCTATGTACTCGGTGAGATCAATGTCAGCTCGGTGCATCCTTATCCGGACGAGGCACCGGCGGAGATCGCGAGGCGAGTTGCCGATCGGCTCCGGCGCAAGCTTTGACACATGCTGACGGTCCGCGCGCTCAAGCGCTTGCACATCTCCGTTTCATTCGACTTGCAGGACGGCGAATGTGTCGCCCTGCAAGGGCCCTCTGGCGTAGGGAAGACCCAACTCCTTCGCTCGATCGCGGATCTCGATCCCAACGAAGGAATGGTCAAACTGGACGGAACGCTCAGAGAGGCGATGCCCGCCCCGGCCTGGCGTAAGCGAGTGACCTACCTCGCTGCCGAGCCGGGCTGGTGGTCAGACATCGTGCAAGATCACTTCAGCGGCTGGGATGATGCCTTACCGTTGGTCACGAGACTGGGGTTGCCGTGCAGTTGCGGTCCTTGGCCAGTCCAAAGACTTTCGACTGGCGAGCGACAACGGCTGGGACTGGTGCGGGCGCTGATGCTGCGATCGCGAGTTCTTCTACTGGACGAGCCGACATCGGCCCTCGATTCGGCATCGACGGCGGCTGTGGAATCCTTGATCGCGGAACGCATTTCGAATGGAACGAGTGTCGTTTGGAGCACTCACGACAACGCCCAGGCCCGCCGCGTCGGGTCGAGGGTCCTTGTGATGAATGCCGACGGCGGAATCGAGGAAAATCGGCCGTGAGTTACATTCACTTGGCATACGCCGATTTGGTTCTGCCCGCGCTCCTTGTTGTCATGGACGGCGCCCTCTCGCTCGCTCTCCGCCTCAAGCTTGAAAAGCAGCTGGCCATCGCCACCGTGCGGATGGTGCTTCAGCTGGTGCTCGTTGGATACGTATTGACGTTCCTGTTTGCCGCGGTCTCGCTGCTCTGGACCGCCCTCGCCGCCTTCATCATGGTTCTCTTCGCATCACGGGAAATCGTCGCTCGGCAAAAGCGACGCCTACCGGGTATTTGGAGCTATGGATTAGGGGCGGGATGCATGCTGCTCGCTGCCGGTACCGTCACGATGTTCGCGCTTCTGACTGAGCTCCGCCCGGATCCCTGGTATCATCCGCGCTATGCGCTGCCATTGTTGGGCATGATCCTGGGCAACACCATGACTGGAATAAGCCTGGGCTTGGACGTGCTGACGAATAGCCTGGTGCGCGAACGGGCCGCCGTCGAAGCTTGCCTTGCTCTTGGCGGCACCCGGTATCAGGCGTTGCTGCCGGTCCTGCGGGATGCAATGCGAAGCGGGATGATGCCGACCATCAATGCGATGGCCGCGATCGGCCTTGTCTCTTTGCCGGGGATGATGACCGGTCAAATCCTTGCAGGCGTCGAACCGATAGACGCCGTTAAGTATCAGCTCTTGATCATGTTCTTGATCGCCGGCGGGACGGGATTGGGAACTCTCGCCGCTGTGATGGGAGGCGCTCGCCTTCTGACCGATCACCGACATCGATTGCGCCTCGATCGAATTTCCACCGAAAAGTCCGCTTGAAAGTCTGCGCAGACACACCTCCATGCACCTCACGATGCGGCAATCTGGCCCGACAAGGGGCTTGGCTGCGCGCCCGTCATGGACTCTCCCGGGGGATAGGATTATCCATGACGCAGCACATCCATGAAAGCCATCCGGACATCGTCAAGCGGCTGAAGCGCGCCGAGGGGCACCTGCGCAGGGTCATCTCGATGTTCGATGATGGACGTTCCTGTCTCGACTTGGCCCAGCAGCTTCATGCGGTCGAGAAAGCCATCGCCGAGGCCAAGAAGGCCCTCATCCACGATCACGTCGACCACTGCCTGGATGCGGCTGCCAATGGCGGCTCCGGCAAAACTGCAAAGAATGTCCTCGCCGAGTTCAAGGCGATCTCGCGATATCTTTAGCGTGGAGTTCTCGATGTTTACGGCCACTCGTTCGGCCGCCGCGATCGTGTCGGCCCTGCTTGTCGTAGCTGGCGTCACACCGCAGGCCGTCGCACAGTCCGCGCCGGCAAAGGTCGGCGGCAAGCCGGCCGTCATCGTCATGGACGCCGAGCGCATCAAGCTTGCCGAGATCGAGCTGCGCGAGGCGGGCCCGGCCCCGATCGCGAGACGGTTGATCGTGCCCGGCACCATCGTTCCGGATGCCGGCCTGGTCGCCCACGTCTCCGTCAAGCTCTCCGGCACCGTCGCAGAACTGCGCAAGAACATCGGAGACGATGTCGTCAAGGACGAGGTTCTGGCCGTCCTGGAGAGCCGCGAAGTCGCCGACGCCAAGAGCGAGTATCTTGCGGCGAGGCTCTCCAACGAGCTGCAACAGGATCTGACGGCGCGAGACAAATCCCTGTGGGAAGGCCGCGCAGTTCCCGAGCAACAATACATCAAATCGCGCAACGCCGCGGCACAGAGCGAGATGCGGTTCGGCATTGCCCGCCAGAAGCTGATGGCTCTCGGCGTCATGGATGCCGAGATCGCCGCCTTACCTCAGGCGCCGGATGGCACGCTGCGCAGTCAAAACGTCCGGGCGCCGATCTCCGGCCGCGTCGCCGAACGCAAGGTCGAGCCCGGCACCGCCGTCGGGCGGGATAATCTCGAGACCGAGCTTTTCGTCGTCGTCGATCTGAGCCGGGTATGGGTCGAACTGTCGGTCTCCCCGACCGATCTGCCTCTGGTGAAGGAAGGCCAGCCGGTCGACATCGCGCTGCGGGGACTGGCGGAAGCCGGCGCAGGCAAAATCATGTTCGTCAGCCCCTTGCTCGACAAGGAGACGCGCGCGGCGCGCGTCGTGGCCGCCCTGCCCAATGCGGACGGCGGTTGGCGGCCGGGATCGTTCGTCACGGCGGGCATCGCTGTCGAGCGTCGCGAGGTGGCCGTCGCGGTCCCGTTCACCGCGGTGCAGACGGTCGACGGCCGCAAGGCTGTGTTCGTCCGGACCGGCGAAGGCTTCGAGAAGCGCGACGTTGCGCTCGGGCGCCGGGATGGTCCCCTCATCGAAATCGCCTCGGGACTTTCCGCCGGCGAGACCGTCGCCACCACGAACACGTTTTCGCTCAAGGCCGAACTCTCCAAGTCCGGCGACGAGGACTGAGCGATGATCGAGCGGATCGTCGAATTCTCCGTGCGGCGGCGCTGGCTGGTGCTGCTGGCCACGCTCCTCGCGGCCGCATCGGGCTTCTGGTCCCTGACGCGCCTCCCGATCGACGCCGTGCCCGATGTCACCAACGTCCAGGTCCAGATCAACGCGACTGCGCCGGCCCTCACCCCGGTCGAGATCGAGAAGCAGGTCACCACCGCACTCGAAATCGCGCTCGCCGGCATGCCGGGGCTGGAGGCGACGCGCTCGTTCTCGCGCAACGGTTTTGCGCAGATCACGGCGGTGTTTGCCGACCGCACCAACATCTACTTCGCGCGCCAGCTAGTCCTTGAGCGCATCAACGACGCGAAATCCAACCTGCCTCCCGGCGTCGACGTCAGGATGGGCCCGGTATCGACCGGGCTCGGTGAAATCTACTGGTGGGCGGTCGAGTACGAAAAGCTGGGTGCGTCCGCGCCGGTTCGCGACGGCCAACCGGGCTGGCAGAGCGACGGCAGCTATCTCACGCCCGAAGGCGAGAAGCTCGCGGACGACTTCCAGCGCACCGTTTACTTGCGCACGGTGCAGGACTGGGTCGTCCGCCCGCAGATGAAGACCGTTCCCGGCGTCGCCGGCGCGGACGCCATCGGCGGCTTCGTCAAGCAGTTCCAGGTGCAGCCCGACCCGGCCAGACTGGTCGGCTACGGCCTGTCTTTCAAGCAGGTCATCGAAGCCATCGAAGCCAACAACATCAGCCGCGGCGCGAACTACATCGAGCAGAACGGCGAAGGCTACGTGGTGCGGGCGGCCGGCCGTGTCGAAAATCTCGAAGACATCGCGCAAATCGTGGTGGCGACCCGCAACGGATTCCCGGTTCGGGTCAGGGATTTGGCCGACGTCGCGATCGGAAAGGAATTGCGCACCGGCAGCGCGAGCGTCAACGGACGCGAGGTCGTGCTTGGCACTGCGCTGATGCTGATCGGCGGCAACAGCCGAACCGTGGCGGCAGCGGCCGACGCCCGCATCAAGGAGATCAGCAAGACGCTTCCGCCGGGAATCTTCGCCCACACCGTCCTCAACAGGACGCAGCTCGTCGATGCCACGATCCAGACCGTCGCGAAGAATCTGGCCGAGGGCGCCCTGCTCGTCATCGCCGTGCTCTTCCTGCTGCTCGGCAATTTCCGGGCCGCCCTCGTCACCGCCTGCGTCATCCCGATCACCATGCTGATCACGGCGACGGGCATGCTTCAGGGGCGGATCAGCGCCAATTTGATGAGCCTCGGCGCACTCGATTTCGGCCTGATCGTGGACGGCGCCGTCATCATCGCCGAGAACAGCCTGCGCCATCTTGCCGAACGTCAGCGCGCGCTTGGCCGCGTGCTGTCTCTGGAAGAGCGTCTCGAAACCGTGGAGGTCTCGACGTCGGAGATGATCCGTCCCTCGGTCTACGGCCAGATCATCATCATTCTCGTCTATACGCCTTTGCTCGCGTTCACGGGCGTCGAAGGCAAGACCTTCGAGCCGATGGCCCTGACGGTGATGATCGCGCTGGCCGTGGCTTTCGTGGTCTCGCTGACCTTCGTTCCCGCCGCGGTCGCCATCTCGATTGGCGGCGCGGTCAACGAACGCGAGAACATCCTGGTTCGGACGCTCAAGCGCGGCTACGCTCCGCTGCTCTCGGGCGCCATTGCGAGGCCCCTGCCGGTAGTCGCCGCTGCCGCATTGCTGTTCGGCGGCGCTGCGCTGCTGTTCATGCGGCTCGGTCAGGAGTTCACGCCGACCCTGGACGAGAAGAACATCGTGATGGAGGTGAAGCGCGTGCCGAGCACGGCGCTCGCACAATCGCAGGCGATGCAGCTTCTGATCGAGCGGCAGGTCAGCAAGCTTCCGGAGGTCGCGTTCGTGTTCTCGCGCACGGGTACGCCAGATCTTGCGGCCGATCCGATGCCGCCCAATGCCTCGGACACCTACATCATCGTCAAGCCCGAGGACGAGTGGCCGGATCCCTCCATGACCAAGGAGGACCTGATCAAGAAGATCGAGGCCGAGGCCGGCAAGCTGCCCGGCAACAAGGTCGGTTTTTCGCAGCCGATCGAGATGCGATTCAACGAGCTGATCGCCGGCGTCCGCGAGGACCTCGCCGTCAAAGTCTTCGGCGACGACTTCACCCAGATGCAGAAGACCGCGAGCCAGATCTCCGACGTGGTGCGCAAGATCGACGGCGCGCAAAACGTGAAGGTCGAGGAGACCTCGGGTCTGCCGTTCCTCGAGATCAGGATCGACAAGGCCGAGATTGCGCGGCGCGGCCTCAGTCTGGCAGCCGTGCAGGATCTGGTGCAGACCGCGATCGGCGGCACCGATGCAGGCCTCGTGTTCGAGGGCGACCGCCGCTTTAAGATCGTGGTGCGTCTTGCCGACGCGATGCGCAACGACATCGCAACGCTGGAGGAGTTGCCCATTCCGCTTCCCCGCCCGAGCTCCGATGCGCATGCCGCCTCCATTCCGCTACGCTCGATCGCCTCGTTCGAACAGACCACCGGCTACAACCAGATCAGCCGCGAGAACGGCAAGCGGCGGGTCGTCGCCACCGCGGAGGTGCGCGGACGGGACATCGGGTCGCTGGTCGCCGAAGCTCGGGCGAAGGTTGCCGATGGGGTGAAGCTGCCGCCCGGCAGTTATCTGGGCTGGGGCGGCCAGTTCGAGAATTTTGCAGTCGCCCGTCAGCGCTTGGCTTTCGTTGTCCCCGGCGTCTTCATCCTGATTTATCTCCTGCTGTTCGGCGCGCTGGGCTCGGCTCGTGACGCGCTGCTGGTCTTCAGTGCCGTGCCGCTGGCCCTGACCGGCGGGATCGCGGCCCTGTGGCTGCGCGGCATGCCGTTCTCGATTTCAGCCGCCGTCGGCTTCATCGCATTGTCAGGCGTCGCCGTGTTGAACGGCCTCGTCATGCTGACGCAAATCCGCAAGCTGATCGCTGACGGCGTGGACCCAAGGAGCGCCATCGGCGAAGGCGCGCTGACGCGCTTTCGCCCCGTTGCGATGACCGCTACGCGAGGTTCGCCGTTCCGTTTATACCAACCAGGCGCTCCGATGCGACCCCAGCACCCATCCGGGACCGCGCTGCCGAGTAGCACCTCTGGTCAGTTGCTGGCGACCGCACCCGTCATCTTCTCTGCGCGACCTCACGTCGACTTCGCCCCACCGGGTTGCACGCTCCGTGCCCACAGCAGCGCCAGCGGCCCCAGCGCGATCCCGGCCGAGAGGACAATGAACGCCAGCAGCCAGCCGTTGGCGCTTTGCGGGCCGCCGGCTGCGTCGAGCGCGGCGCCGGTTCCCCAGGCGCCGACAGCCGACAGGCCGAAGCCAACGGTGGAGTGCAAGGCCAGGGTCGCGCCGCGATGTTCGGACACTGCCGCGGCCGACATGCCGGCGGTCAATGCGCCGGAATCGGCCGGCACCGTCAGGCCATAGATCATCAGCAGCAGCGCGAGCAGCCATGCCGGGGCGGTCGCGTTCAGCCCGATGACCAGCGCAACACAAGCCGATGCAATCATCACAATCGTGATTGCCCGATGACGCCCGAACTTCAGCGCAGCCTCGTTGCCGAGGATGCTTGCGGGCATCGAGATCACCGCGAAGCAGAAGCTCAGCACAACGGGGCTCAACCAGGAAGGCGCGCCTTGATGTGAGATGACGAAGGTCCAGAACCCGACCAGCCAGGTGCGAATGCCGTAGAGCTCGAAGCAATGGGCGCCGTAACCGAATATGTATCCGAGCGCCTCGCGATTGGCGAAGACGGGCGCGAAGTTCAAAAGACGTCCCGTCTTCGGCGCGGGGCGCTGCTCCTGCATCAGAAGGCACGCGACAACCATCGCAATGGGACCGAAGCCAGTCACGAGGAAGGCGGTC
Source organism: Bradyrhizobium sp. 197 (assembly GCF_023073375.1). NCBI lineage: Bacteria > Pseudomonadati > Pseudomonadota > Alphaproteobacteria > Hyphomicrobiales > Nitrobacteraceae > Bradyrhizobium > Bradyrhizobium sp. 197. The sequence goes on from NZ_JADPJJ010000175.1 coordinate 31,451, forward strand.
CGCCACCCCCATTCGTCAGCGATGATCTGCGCCACCAGGAACGAGAGGCCGACACCAACTGAAAAGCTCGACGTGTACAGAGTGACGGCCCGTGAAGTGTCGCCGGCGGGAAGCCGGTCCGTCAGCGCCTTCAGGCCCGGCATGTAGGCGCCCGCAAATCCAAGTCCAGCAAGGGACCAGATCGCAGTCGCGGACCAAAACCCTTGCGCGAAGATTCCGAACGCCAAGGTCGCCAGCCCGCTGAGGATCGAGCCGCAGAGCAGGACGAGTCGCGCATCGATCCGGTCGGTCAACGTCGTCAACACGGGCACCGCGAGCATGTAGCCGAACGCATAACCGCTTGCCATCAGCCCGCCTTCGGCGGCGGAAAGCCCCCAAGCCGGCATCAAATGCTGCGCAAGGTTCGCGGATAGCGTCACATGCTGCAGCAGATTGCCGACCTGGCCGATGCACATCACCGCGATCAGCGACCGACCGCTCAAGTTACGAATGCTGTCCTCCCGCCCCCAAGCCGCAACGGCGCACGAACCACGGTGGGAGAATCTCCCGCTTCACCTGCAAGAACCAAATTCATGAACAACCGCACCCCGAAGCGCCGGCCTTCTTCGCCGTTTCATCGGCCGCGCAACAGGCCGTTGGTTCCTGCTTCGCCGGCCCACCGCAGCATCCCGATGCCGCTTCAGTGGACTCGACGCCACCGCGCGTGCAGACGCCGGTCTCCGGCAGCACGAGCTCCATCCTTGCGGCGGCTTCCTTGTCGCCGGCGAGATCGGCCGCAATCGAGCGGACCTGCTCATACCCTGTCATCATGAGAAAGGTCGGCGCGCGGCCATACGACTTCATGCCCGCCATGTAGAAGCCCGGCTCATCGTGCGAGAGCTCGCGCGCGCCATGCGGGCGCACCGTGCCGCAGCTGTGCTCGTTGGGATCGATGAGCGGCGCCAGGGCGACCGGCGCCTCGATGGCGGGATCGAGCCGCAGGCGCAATTCGGACAGGAACGAAAAATCGGGACGAAAGCCCGTCGAGACGATCAGCTCGTCCACGATCACACTTCGCGCGCCACAACAGGCGCCGGCCGCGATCTCGAGGCAACCTTCGGATTCCGAGAGATGCGTGACGCCGAATTCGGATTCGACCTTGATCTTCCCGGAGGCAACAAGCGCAGCGAAGGCGCTGCCGAGTTCTCCGCGTGCAGCAAGCTTGTCATTCCGGCCGCCGCCAAAAGCCTTCGCGGGATCGGCGCCGCGCAACAGCCAGATACCTTGCGTCCCCGGCGCCTCGTCGGCGAGATGGACGAGATCGATCAGCGTGCCCACCGCGGAATGGCCGGCGCCGAGCACGGCGACGGTCTTCCCGGCATATCTGGCGCGATCGGCGCCCCGCAGATCCGGCATGCCGTAGGCGATGTGGCCGGCGCATTCACGCTCGCCGATCGCCGGCAAGCCGTTGCGGCCCGCCGGATTGGGCGAGAACCATGTGCCTGATGTATCGATCACGGCATCCGCGCGCAGCACTTCCGGACCTCCGCCGTTCTGATAGCGGATTTCGAAGGGCGCCTGCTCTCTTCCCCTGGTCTTCGCCTTGTCGAAACCGACGCGGCTGATGGCCGAGACGCGACTGGATGTCCGGATCACCTCGCGCAGTGGCGTTCGCGTCGCAAGCGGCATCAAATATCGATCAAGCAGTTCGCCACCGGTCGGATAGGCGCTTGGGTCCGGCGAATTCCATCCGGTCGGCGTCAGCAGGCGCGCCGCGGCCTTGTCGATATTGTACTCCCACGGCGAGAAGAGCTGGACATGTTGCCATTGACGCACCGCGTGCGCGGCTTCGTGCCCGGCCTCCAACACGACGGGCGACATGCCGCGTTCGAGCACGTGCGCGGCCGCAGCCAGGCCGACGGGCCCTGCCCCGATGACAGCAACCGTTTTTTCACCGCTCATTCCACTTCTCCCATCATTCTAGAATTATCGAATAATTAGACCAAAAAATCACGCCGCCGTTTTGGCATTCTTGCATTCGGTTTCGTCGGCACAGCATTCGGACACCAGGAAGTCCACCAAGCCACGCATGCCGTCGTAGTTTGCGTGACAGACCAGGGTCGTGGATTCCCGAACCTGACTGATGAGCCCGACCGCGACCAGAGACTTGATGTGATGGGACAGCGTCGATGCGGGGATCTTCAGCTTGTCCTGCAAGCGACCGACGGGCATGCCCGATCGTCCAGCCCGGACCAGGGCCCGGTAAATCTGAAGCCGTGTCCGGTTGCCCAAGGCTTCCAGGCGTGCTGCTGCGTCGTCAATCTTCATGGGTGCCATCATGCGCCGATCGCCAATTACTGTCAACGGTATTTCTAGAAAGTTCGAAATACCACTTCGATCAATCTGTGTGGAGCGGCACGGATTTCCGGATTGACTTTCCCTCGATATTTCCATAAATCTGGATATATGGAAATCGAAGAGGCCGTTCTTGCGCTCGCAGCCCTCTCGCAGTCGACCCGTCTGGAGGCCTTCCGGACGCTCGTCAGGCACGAGCCCGACGGCCTTCCGGCCGGCGATCTCGCCCGCCTGCTGGAAGTCCCGCCGAACACGCTGTCGGCCCATCTGTCGATCCTGACACGCGCGCGCCTTGTCACCTCCGAGCGACACAGCCGCTCGATCGTCTACCGCGCCAACCTCGCCGAATTCCGGGACGTTGCGGTCTTCCTGCTCCGGGATTGCTGCGGCGGGCGGCCGGAAGTTTGCGAGCCGGTCGTCGATAGCCTTCAAGCCTGCTGCTCGCCAAAACGAAAGGAGCGAAGCCGTGCCTGACCAGATGTTCAATGTGCTGTTCCTGTGCACCGGCAATTCGGCGCGCTCGAGCTTCGCCGAGTCGATCCTCCGCAAGGACGGTGCCGGCCGGTTTCGGGCGTTCTCCGCCGGCAGCAGGCCGAAAGCCGCGGCGCATCCGCTGGCGCTGCGCGATGTGGCGTAGCCCATGGGACTCTTCGAACGATACCTTACTCTCTGGGTTGCGCTTTGCATCGTGGCCGGCGTAGCGCTGGGACATGTCTTGCCAGGCTTCTTTGCTGCGGTCGCGACCGCTGAGGTTGCCAAGGTCAACCTGCCGGTTGCGGCGCTCATCTGGCTCATGATCGTGCCGATGCTGCTGAAGATTGATTTCGGCTCATTGGGCCAAGTCCGTGAGCATTGGCGCGGCGTGGGCGTTACCCTTTTCATCAACTGGGCCATAAAGCCATTCTCGATGGCGCTGCTGGGCTCGTTCTTCATCGGCCATGTGTTCGCACCGATGCTGCCAGCGGGCCAGATCTCGTCCTACATCGCGGGCCTGATCCTGCTGGCCGCCGCGCCTTGCACCGCCATGGTGTTCGTATGGTCCAACCTGTGCGAAGGCGAGCCTCACTACACTTTGAGCCAAGTCGCGCTCAACGACGTGATCATGGTTTTCCTGTTCGCGCCGCTCGTGGGACTGCTGCTCGGAGTGGCCTCCATCAGCGTCCCCTGGGGCACGTTGCTCCTGTCAGTCTTGCTATACATCGTGGTCCCCGTGATCGTCGCGCAAGTGTGGCGAAGGGTGCTGCTGCAAAAGGGGGGAGCTGCATTCGCCCGCAGCCTGCGGACGCTGCAACCTCTTTCGCTCGTTGCGCTTCTGGCGACGTTGGTTCTCCTATTCGGCTTTCAGGGAGAGCAGATCGTCAAGCAGCCGGGCGTGATCGCGATCCTCGCGGTGCCGATCCTCGTCCAGGTTTATTTCAATGCGGGCCTGGCGTATTGGCTCAGCCGGCGGTTTGGCGTGGCCTGGTGCGTCGCCGCTCCAGCAGCGCTGATCGGCGCGAGCAACTTCTTCGAGTTGGCAGTCGCTGCCGCGATCAGCTTGTTCGGTCTGGACTCCGGCGCAGCGCTTGCAACTGTGGTCGGCGTTCTTGTCGAAGTACCGGTGATGCTATCCGTCGTCCGCATCGTGAAGGCGACCAGAGGCTGGTACGAGGCAGGCGCTGGCAAGGCGGCCACTGCGGTTGAGGTTCGGCAATGACGACACTATCTATTCGCTGTGCCGACGTGCGCGAGCCCGCAACTGTCGTGGAGGCCCGATCATGAGCGTCACGATCTATCACAATCCCGCCTGCGGCACCTCGCGCAACACGCTGGCGATGATCCGGCAGAGCGGCGCCGAGCCCGTCGTCATCGAATATCTGAAGACGCCGCCATCCCGCGAAACATTGATCGAGTTGGTCAAGGCCCTGGGCATCTCCGCTCGCGCGCTGCTGCGGGAGAAAGGCACGCCCTATCGCGATCTCGGCCTCGACGACCCGAAATGGACGGACGACGAGCTGATCGACCAGATGCTCGCGCACCCCATTCTGATCAACCGCCCGATCGTGTTGACGCCCAAGGGCGCGCGATTGTGCCGGCCCTCGGAAGCCGTCATCGATCTCCTGGACAATCCCGTCGGCCGGTTCGTGAAAGAGGATGGCGAGGTGGTCGAGGCCAAGTAGGTTCGCGAGAAATTCTAGCCCTTGGAGACGACCGCGCGGCCGTACGGCGGCTGGGCCGCGACCGGCGGGTTGGCGGTCTGGGCGGCGAGTTCGCCGATCAGCCGATCGGCATCGGCGGCCATGCCGTCGGGCGCCTGGATCACCAGCCGCTCCAGACCCCAGCGATACGACGAGACGCGCTGCTCGAGGCATTGCTGCACCCACTGGATGATCAGCGAATTCTCCTGCATGCGCTCGACCGCGTCCTCCTTCTCCTTCGGCGAGAGGCTGGAGACGCGCGCCATGCTGGCGTTGCGCTTCTTGTCGAGGTCGATGACGCGGATCGCGGAGCCGAAGAACGGCTCGAAGCGGGTGATGTCGTTGCGCACGTCCTCGATCAGCTGCGCATAGCGCGAGGAATGCGAACGGTGCGGCTCGTCGATCAGCGTGCGTCCGTACATGGTGCGGTCGAACACGATCTTTTGCCGCCAGGGCGAGGGCAGCGCTTTGTAGTCGCCGAACACGCTCTTCCAGGCGGGCCGCGACAGTGGCGGCTCGATCAGGGGATAGGCGAGGTCGCGAAGCTGGCGCTCTTCGTCGGTGAGCTGGAATTGCGACGGCTTCAGGCCGACGCTGGAGGTGACTTCAGCGCCCAGCCAGCGATGCATGTCGTCGCTGCGCATGTCGGCGCGGGTCCGGCCGAAATCACCGCCACTACAGGCGGCGAGCGCAGCGCCCAGCGATACGAGCAGGATGGCCGTTACGACAGGCCGGATCTGGCGGAGGTTTTCCGGCATTGCAAAAGGCCGGATGTTAGCGGCGACGACGACGGCGCCCCGGCGCGGTGCCCTGCTCCGGCCCGTGATCGCCGCTGGGCTCGTCGCTCTCGCGCTCGATGCGGATCACGGGGAGAATCAGAATCGTTCCCATGTCCACGTGCGGAGCCACGTCATCCGACGCGCCCACCCGGCGACCGGCCGGAAATTCGATAATGGTCCCCATAATCCGCTCTCTATCAATTGCCGCGCGACCCGGCGCGCTTATGCAACATGCATTCATTAAGATCAGTTCATGGTTAACGGTGTGTAAACGCGCCGGCCGGACCGTAACCGCACGGGCCGGACCTTCCGTCCCCTTGCGGCACGGGAACGCTTCAAAACGCGCGTTGGGCTTCACGCCTCGTTTTCCTTAACGAGCCTTTAAAGGAGCCCGCGATAGGCTGGCCGCCAGTATCTTTTCCAGGTCGCGTATCTCTCCATGACCAAGTCGCTGTTTCCAGGATTCGACGGGCTGATGTCCCTCTCCCGTCGCGAAGGCGTCGATGTTCGTCCGACGCTGCTGCGCGTGCTGACCGACCTCTATGTTCAGTCGAGCACCCACAGCGACGACGAGCAGCGCCAGTTCGTCGAGCTTGCCATGCGGTTGATCGACCAGGTCGACGACGCGACGCGCGCGGCCGTCAAGGCGCGGCTTGCGATCTATCCCTCGACGCCCGCCCCGATCATGCAGAAGCTCGGACTGTCGGCCGCGGAGGAGGGCCGCAGGGTTCCGCTTGCGCGCGAAATCCCGGTAGCTCCGCCTGCCCCCTCCCCGGTTCGCACGCCAACCGAGGCCGAGCAGCGCATGGCCTCGAACATGGCGATGCAGCCAAAGGACGCGGCCGAGATCCACGACATGTTCTTCCGCGCCGGCGCCTCCGAGCGCGCGCTGATCCTGCACAATCTGGCGCAGACCCCGCTGAAGGCCGCGCCGCGGATTCCGACCGTGCGTGCCAAGCGCGCGATCCAGATACTGGAGATGGCGGCGATCGCGGGCGATGTCGAGAATTTCACCTTCGAGCTCGGCGACAGCCTGATCCTGCCCTCGCGCGTCGCAGCCCAGATCGTCGACGATGCAAGCGGCGAAGCGCTCGCTGTCGCGGCGCGCGCGCTCGACATGCCGACTCCGGTGTTCCAGCGCATCTTGCTGTTCTTCAAGCCGGAGATCGGCAACTCCGTGACCGACGTGTACCGGCTGTCGCGGCTCTACGATCGCCTCAGCGATCGCTCGGCGCTGGTGTTGCTGGCCGCCTGGCGCGGCTCGACACTCGCCGTCACCCGCGCGAAGTACCAGCCGTCGCTGCATGACAGCGATCGTCAGCGCGCGCGTGCGGGCGCAAGCCAGACGCGCCCGGGCGTGCAGCCCGGCTCCGCGCCTGCGGTGCGGACGGGCACCGACGGGTCGGATCGTTAGGCCTTCGCCAGCTCGAGGAAATGCCGCCCGGCGCGGTCTTCGGTCTCGACGATCCAGACGTCCTGATCGAAGCGGATTTCCTTGGTCAGCCGTTCCTCGATGGTGTGCTCAGGCAAGGGCTGCGGCGCAACCGGCACGAAGAAGCGATCGACCGGCCGGCCATCGTCATAGACGGTCTGCGGCGCCGGTGCGTAGAGCATCGCATTGCCGTCGAGCAGCGACACCTTCACGAACACCGCGCCCGCCTCCTCGGCCCCGCGACGGCGCACCGCGCCGAACACGCCCTCGGTCTGGCACCGGCGCAGATAGGCTGAGACCCAGATGTTTGATTTTAATCGCATGGGCGCACGATAGGCCAGGGCTGCAATGAGCACCAGCCTTCGGGCTTCGGACCCTGCGAAGCCTGATGCTTATTCGACGGGGTGGCCGATCGCGGCGCCGAGCTCGCGCAGCAGGCGGTCGGACACCTGACCGGTGACCTGCATCTTGTGCTCGCGCTCGAATTTCTGGATCGCGGACTGGGTCTCGCCGCTCATCGCGCCCGTGACCTTCAAATTCCCGTAGCCGTATTCGGACAGCGCGCGCTGCACACCGGCGATACGCCGCCCAGCCGGGCTCTGCTGCACCGGAATCGGCGCGGGCGGACGCGCGATGGCGACGGACGGCGGCACCGACGCCGTTTGCTTGACCAGATTGGTCATGGGATCGCCTGAGCGCGGCGTCGATGCGGTCGCCTCAACCGGCTTCTCCGGCGCCTTCTCCGCAGGTCTGGGCTCGGCACGAAACTCCGTCGCTCTCGGCTCGAGCGGCGAGGTATCGGCGCCGACGGGACGCGGACGCGGCAAGGGGTTCGACAACGGCAGGGATGACGGCGCAGGAAGATTGATCACGGTGCCGAACATCGGCGCCGGATGCCGGCCGGTCTGGAGGAACAGCGCATTGGCAACGATCGCGGTGATGGCGGCAACGGCGACGAGACCGGCCAGGGTATCCTTGGGGCTGTGCAGCAGCACGCGCACCACGAGATTGCGCTCGGTTTCGACGTCGATCACCGCGGCCTTGGCGCCACGTCGGCGCGGAGCGGCTTCGTCCTTGGCAGACTTTTTAGGCACTTTTCTTCACCAGAGCGGGTTGGTCCTGAACTTGGTCGTGAGATTCTTGACGCGGCACCGGCGTTAGCGTCGCGATCTTGCTCTCGCTCGCCTCAGACGTCTTTTGATCGGAAGACGTCTTTTGATCAGAAGTCTTGGCCTGGGGCGGCGTGTAGACGAGCGGCAGCTTGACGGTGACGGCGGTGCCCTCGCCAAGCCTGCTTTGTACCGTCAATTCGCCGAGATGCAACGCCACGAGGCTCTTCACGATCGAAAGTCCGAGGCCGGTTCCTTCGTGACGGCGCTGATAAGTCTTGCCGGCCTGGAAGAACGGCGCGCCGACGCGCTTGAGATCGTCAGGCGCGATGCCGATTCCGGTGTCGTTGATGCCGAGCGCAAGCTGCGAGCCCGACACCGCGGCTGTTACGGTGACCTGACCGCCGCGCTCGGTGAATTTGATGGCGTTGGCGACGAGGTTGAGCACGATCTGCTTGAAGGCGCGCGGATCGCCGGTCATGAAAGGCAGGTCCTGCGGCGCATCGGTGACAAGATCGACGCCGTTCTCCCGCGCCTTCAGCGCCAGCAGATTGCAGCAATGCATCAGCGATGCACGCGGCGCGAACGGCTCGGAGGCAATCTCGAAATTGCCCGATTCCATCTTGGACATGTCCAGGATGCCGTTGACGACCGAGAGCAGATGCTGGCCGGAATCGTTGATGAGCTGGGCGTATTCCCTGCGCTGGGCCGCGCCCAGCATCAAGGTCTGCTCCTGCGCGATCATCTCGGAGAAGCCGATGATGGCGTTGAGCGGCGTGCGCAGTTCGTGGCTCATGGTGGCGAGGAAGCGCGTCTTGGCGGCGTCGGCCTCCTCGGCGGCGCTGCGCGCCCGATCGAGCGCCTGCTCGGAAAGCTTGCGGTCGGTGACATCGCGCATCACGGCGACGACATCGGCCTCGCGCGTGGCATCACGGCCCGCATCCTGATCGAGCGGGCGACAGCGCAACTCGACCCAGATGAAATCAATTTGGCCACGCTCCGAGCCGACAGGCTCCCGCCGCAACCGGAACTCGACACTGCGCACGTCGCCGCGCGCGGCATCGGACAGCGCCGTCAGATACGCCGGACGATCGGCGACATGGACCCGGTCGAACAGGCCGTGGCCGAGCAGTTGCGCGACGGGCACGCCGAGCATGGCTTCCACCGCCGGCGAGATGAACTGCACCGCGCCGTTGCGCCGATGCCGCGAGATGACGTCGCTCATGTTCCGCGCCAGCAGGCGGTAACGCTCTTCCTCACGCGACAGCAGCGCAAAGCTGGTGCGCGCGAGCGATTCCGCCCCGAACGCGAGGCCTGCGGCATAGAGGGTCGCCGAGGCGACGCCGAACGCCATCAGCACGCCGCGCTCCGCGGCGCTGGTGTCGCCAATCGGCAGCCAGCCGAGCTGGCCGACAAGGATGAGGATGCCGGCGCAGGACAGTGCAAGCAGCGAGGCAAAGGCCGCGACACGGCGCGAGGCCGACAACGCAGCTTCGAGGGGAACCACGACCAGCCAGATCGCGGCGAATGATTCGATGCCGCCGGTCGTAACCGCAACCGCCAAGATCAGGCCCGCGAGCGCCAGCGACGACAGCACATGCGCGCCTTCATAGCGCCCGGTGCGCGACAGGAACCAGGACAACAGGATCGGCGCGATCAGCCAGGCGAAGGCGGCGACCTCGATTGCGCTCGGCGCGCCGCGCATGGCGAGATAGACCGGGAATGCGGCAAAGGCGGCCAGGCTGCCGAGCAGACGCGGCAACATGAAGGCACGATGGCGTGCTCGCGTCAGCGCGTCGTAACGCGCGGAGGGATGCAGCAGCGCATCGAGACAATCGCGGATGATACTCAAAACTGTCACGGATCTCGCGCTTCGGCTTACTCGTCGAGAAGACGTGCCGGAACGCCTCTCCTTATCGTGAGGTCACCGTGTCAGAGCGACCTTAAACGAACACTAAGGCGATGCGGCGTGCCGCCGGACACCGTGTCATCGCGGGGCTTTTTAGACGATTTGACGACGTCATCGGCAAGGATGGTGAACGCAGGGTTTCACCGTGATCCGCATGGTTTCGAAATGGTGATTGGGCGTGCCGGCAGAATCACGGGCATAGGCGTCAATCGAAAATTTACGAGACCGTCGATTTCGAAGATTTTTGCGTAAATTTTCTGCGAATTAAGCGGAAGGCAATCACTTGCGATTTATCGAGAGTTGCTAGGTCCGACATCCGCGGAGATGCCGCGGCGGGATCTAACATACAGGTCGCAAGATGCGCTTTCTGCTTCGCATCACATTCTGGCTCGGGCTGGTGCTGGTGCTCCTGCCGCGGGACAAGACGCCCGAATCGGACAAGCTGCCGCAGATCGGCGCCGCCGACGCGGTGCAGGCTGCGACCGCGGCCGTCTCCGACATGACCCAGTTCTGCAAGCGCCAGCCCGCGGCCTGCGAGGTCGGCGGACAGGCCGCGACCATCATCGGCCAGCGCGCACAGGACGGCGCGCGCAAGATCTACCAGATCATCAACGACAAGAAAGAGCAGCTCGAGAAGCCCGACAAGAAGGCGCCCGACCACACCGGCTCGATCGCGCTGGCCGGCGAAGGCGACACTGCTACGAGCGAAGCCCCGGGCGACACCCTATCCCAGGACGACCTTGCGCTGGAATGGCGCGGCCCGCCGCCTGCGCCAGCGAATTAGCCCCCAAACCCTATCGATTTCACGGCCTTGCGTCCCTATATTGGCCTGAACGGGAACACGGGCCAGCATGACGACGATCGACGAAATCAGGGACAATTTCGAGATTCTGGACGAGTGGGACGACCGCTACCGGTACGTCATCGAGCTCGGCCGCACCCTGGAACCGATGTCCGAGGCTGAGCATTCGGCCGAGAACAAGGTGAATGGCTGTGTCAGCCAGGTCTGGCTCCAGAAGCTGATCGATCATCGCCATGGCGGCGCGCCGATCCTGAAATATCGCGGCGACAGTGACGCCCACATCGTGCGCGGGCTGGTCGCGATCGTGCTGTCGCTTTACTCCGGCCGCACGCCGCAGGAGATTCTTGCGACTGACGCCATTGCCGTGTTCGACGAGTTCGGCTTTCGCGATCATCTGACGCCACAGCGTTCCAACGGCCTGCGCTCGATGGTCGAGCGTATCAAGACCGACGCGAAAGAAGCGCTCGCGGAAGCGTCCTGAGGACCCTCATGGTGAGGAGCGCGGAACGCGCGTCTCGAACCATGACGGCCCCGCTCTCGCCCGCGGCCGTCCTTCGAGACGCCCGCTTTGCGGGCTCGTCAGGATGAGGGCCGAGTGAGCTGATGTAACAGCGGCTCTACTTCCGCTTCCGCTGCTGCTGCCCCAGTCCCATCTGCTTCGCAAGCTGCGAGCGGGCCACCGCATAGTTCGGCGCGACCATGGGATAGTCGGCAGGCAGGCCCCATTTCTCGCGGTATTGCTCCGGCGTCATGTTGTACTGGGTGCGCAGATGGCGCTTTAGCGACTTGAAGCGCTTGCCGTCTTCCAGACAGACCAGATAATCCGGCGCGATCGACTTCTTCAGCGAGACCGCCGGCTTCGCCGGCTCGAGCGGCGCTGTCTCGGTGCGGCCTGACGACACCCGCACCAGGGCACCGTGCACCTGGCTGATCAGGTTCGGAATCTCAGCCGCAGGCGTCGGATTGTTGCTGAGATAGGCCGACACGATGCTCGCCGTCAGCTCAATGAAATTCTTAGCCCCGGCATCCGACATGGGCCCGACCTTTCTCGACCTTGCGTCTCACGGGATTGACGACGCGGAAGTATTCCGTGTCAACAATACGTTCGGCTGAAATGAGATGACTGACGAGGCTGGACTGATTTACTGGCGGTGCGACAAGAATAGCCACGCTTTACTTGCCTGCAGCAGATCTCAGAACCGCTGGTCGAGATGGGCGCGCAGCTCGTCGATCGAGGCAAAGCGCATCATGCCCTCGGGCATCTGCGCTTCGATCGAGCCGTCGGAATAGAGCGAATAGCCCATGCCATCGACGATGCCGGATTTGAGCACGGTCACGGGCGCCTGCTCGACCGCTGGAGCCGGCTCGGGTGCAGGTGGAGGAGCAGCCTCCGCGAAGGTCGAGGGCGAGCGCGGCGGCGGGCGCCGCGAGGCGGCCGGCGGCTCCTGAGGCCTCATACGGTCCGGCTTCGGCCAGGCGTCGTCAAAGCTCGCAGGCGGACCATCCGGTGCGTCAGGCGCCGCCGGCGGCTCCGCATGCGGCAGCGGCGGCACGCCCTCGCCGCCCTTCGCCTCCGCGCGCTCGCGCTCCTTGCGGGAGGTCGAGGCGAACATCAGGTTACGCCGGCGCGGCGGTTCCGCAGCCTCAGGCAGGACCGGAACTTCCGGTTCCGGCGACGGCTCGATGCGCGGACGCTCCCGCGCGGCCGCTTCGTTCTGCCACGGCGGCGGCCCTGAGGCAGGCAATGGCGGCGTCGGCTCGATCTTCGCTGCGCCCACCGGCTCGGGCGCGGGCGTTCCAGGCATCCCGGGGCCCGGCAGGACGGGGCTGACCCGAACATCGGACGGTGCGACTGATCCAGCCAGCCGGCGCGCGATGCCCTTCAGTTCCGCGATCACGACGTAGAGGCCGGCCAGTAACATCCCGGAGCAGACGCCGACCGTACCTGAGATTATGAGGGTGCTGCCGAGACTGAATTCCCTGACGGTAAAGCCAAACAAGATCGCAAGGAGGCCCGCCAGAACGGCGAAAATCCCCGCGATCAACAATACCAACGCCATCTAACTCACCCCCGGCCGCGCAGCCATACGCGACACCCGTCACGCCACGATACCGTCATACCGTGTTCCACGCCAACGTCGAATTGAAGCCTCTGTTCCTGAAGGGAAGGATATCAGGCACTTATTCACATTCCCTTCAGCTACGGATCGCTAGTTCTAAGTAGCTCTCAAGTTGGTCGGATTTGCTGCGTCGCATCAGGAATTTAGCCATAATGCCCAATTACTTGGTAATGGAACTGCGCTATAGGGATTCCGGGGAGCAGGCCCGCGCGCACCAGCAGGGCCAAGCGGGGATTCTGGGTCACCAATAGCCATGACATCCATCACGACTTCGGCGATCGACACGCCTCTGCGGCGCTCGATTGAACGGACTTGCGACGATCTCGCCATGCTGGTGCTGGCTGCGGTCGCCGTCATTGCAGGCTTGACCTTCCGCGACTACGGGCTCGGCTGGGACGACTACACCCACGCTGAATATGCCGACCTGTTGCTGCGCATGTTCGGTTCCGGCTTCAAGGACACCGCGGCACTCTCCTTCGCCAACCTCTATATGTATGGCGGCGGCTTCGACATGGTCGCGGCTCTCCTGCACAAGGTGATTCCGCTCGAGCTGTTCGAGACGCGGCGTCTGGTCGGCGCCGTCGTCGGCGTGATCGGGCTTGCGGTGACGTGGCGGCTCGGCCGCCGCATCGGCGGCCCCCTTGCGGGACTTGCCTCGCTCCTGCTGCTTGCACTCTGCCCGATCTTCTACGGCCACATGTTCATGAATCCGAAGGATGCGCCCTTCGCGGTGGCCATGATCATCCTGATGCTCGGTCTGGTCCGCCTGGCCGAAGAATATCCGCAGCCTTCGCCGCGCACGATCCTGATCGTCGGCCTTGGCGCCGGCCTCTCGCTCGGCACCCGCATCCTTGGCGGCCTTGCGCTGGTCTATGCCGTGATCGGCTTCATGCCGCTGTTCCTGGAGGAACTGCGTGGCGAGGGCCTGCGCGAATCGGTCCGCCGCTTCGCTCATGTCGTCTATTTGCTGCTGCCCGGCCTCGTGCTCGGCTACCTCGTGATGGGGCTGATCTGGCCGTGGTCGATCATGGAGCCCGGCAATCCCTTCGAGGCGCTGACCTACTTCTCGCACTTCTTCGAGAAGCCCTGGAAGGAGATGTTCGACGGCGCGATCGTGTCCGTGCCCGACATGCCCTGGTCCTATCTGCCGACGCTGTTCGCGCTTCAACTGCCCGAAGTGATGCTGGTGCTGATGTTCGGCGCCGTGATCGGCACGTTCGCGATGCTGCCGCGCCGCGAGATTCCCGCCCGCCGCAAGACCATCCTCTTGATGCTGACGCTCGCCGCGACCCTGCCGCTCGCGATCGCGATGGTGAAGCGGCCGGCGCTGTACAACGGCATCCGCCACTTCGTCTTCGTGATCCCGCCGATGGCGGTGCTCGGCGGCGTCGCCTTTGGCTGGGCCATGGAACGCCTGCGCGCCAATCACCGCACCTGGCAGCCGGTCGTGCTCGCCACCTTCTGCTTTGGCCTGGCGCTCTCGCTCGCCGAGATGATCCGGCTGCATCCGTATCAATACACCCACTTCAACCACATCGCCGGCACCGTGCGCGGCGCCGACGATCGCTTCATGCTGGATTATTGGGGCCTCGCGCTGAAGCAGGCCTCCGACGAATTGCGTGAGCAGCTCGTCGAACGCCAGGAAGTGCCGCCGCGCAACCGCAAATGGAAGGTCGCCGTGTGCGGTCCGCAGCGCCCCGCCCAGGTCGCGCTCGGCCCCGACTTCACCATCGGCTGGGATTCCCATGCCGCCGATTTCGCCATGACGCTCGGTGAGTTCTACTGCAAGGGCCTCACCGCGCCCGTTCTGGTCGAGATCAAACGCGACGACGTGGTGTTCGCCCGCGTCTACGACATCCGCGGCAGCAGCATTTCCAGCCTGCTCTCGATCCCGGCGCCGTAATAATTTTCTCCATGCGGGCCACGCCTAACTGCCGCGCTTTCAGCGCCTTGCCGCCGACCATCACCAAGACTACGCTCCCGCTCCGCAACAACGATGTTCGGAGAGATAGGCCATGTCGCCAGCGGAAGTGCGTCTGAAGGAAGTGCCCTCGAACATGACGGAGGCCGAGTGGCAGCAACGGGTCAATCTCGCCGCCTGCTATCGGCTTGTCTCGCTCTACGGCTGGGACGATCTGGTCGACACGCACATCTCCGCGCGCGTACCCGGCCCCGAGCATCATTTTCTCATCAATCCCTACGGGCTGATGTTCGACGAGATCACGGCGTCGAGCCTCGTCAAGGTCGATCTGCACGGCAGCCAGCTCTCCGAGAGCGAGTACAGCATCAACCCGGCCGGCTTCACCATCCATTCGGCCATCCACGAGGTGCGCGAGGACGCGATCTGCGTGCTGCATCTCCACACCCTCGACGGCACCGCGGTGTCGAGCAGCGCCGAAGGCCTGCTGCCGCTGAACCAGACCGCCCAGCTCGTCACCCACGACCTCGCCTATCACGACTATGAAGGCATCGCGCTCGACCATGACGAGCGGCCGCGGCTCCAGAAGGATCTCGGCGACCATAACCACATGCTGCTGCGCAACCACGGCACGATGACGGTCGGCCGCTCGGTCGCCTCGGCCTTCGAGCGCATGTATCACCTCGAGCGCGCCTGCTCGATTCAGGTGCGTACGCGCGCGCTGGGCACGCCGGTCTATCCGGTCGACGACATCGCGATCGACAAGAACACCGAGCTGCTCGCCAACCGCGACCGCGCCGAGCTGCGCGCCACCAACCTGGTGTGGCCGCCGCTGCTCCGCAAGCTCGACCGCGAGCTTCCGGGCTACCGGTCTTGAAATTTTCCGGGTTTGGTGTAAGGTAGCGGTCAACTAACCTCTACACCTTTTCGAATAAAACGCCGCCTAATTCCGGGCGGCGTTTTTATTTGGTGCGGCCTCCTCTGCTCGTCATTGCGAGGAGCTTTTGCGACGAACCGATCCAGAGTCGCCCGGCGGAGAGATTCTGGATTGCTTCGCTTCGCCGCTTCGCTCGCAATGACGAGATAGAGTTTTCGCCCTACTTCACTTCCGCGAGCGCGGCGAGGATGCGGGCCCAGGAGCGGATACCTTTCTGGAAGCTGCGCAGGTCGTACTTCTCGTTCGGCGAGTGGATATTGTCGTCGTCCAGACCGAAGCCGACGAGCAGCGAGTCGAGCCCCAGCGTGCGCTTGAAGTCGGCGACGATCGGGATCGAGGCGCCCGATCCCATCAGCACGGTCTCCTTGCCCCATTCCTCGGTCAGCGCGGTCTTGGCCGCGGCGAGCGGCTTCATGTTCCAGTCGAGCGCAATCGCAGGCCCGGCGGAATGGTCGCCGAATTCAACTCTGCAATCTCCCGGAATCCGCGCCGACACATACTCGCGGAAAGCCTTGCGGACCTTCGCGGGATCCTGGCCTTCGACCAATCGGAACGACACCTTTGCCGATGCGTGTGACGGAATCACCGTCTTGGAGCCCTCGCCGATATAGCCGCCCCAGATGCCGTTGACGTCGCAGGTCGGACGCGTGGAAGCCTGCTCGACCAGGAGCCGGCCCTTCTCGCCGGCCGGTATCGATAGCCCGACTGGCTTGAGGAACGTCTCCGGCGTGAAGTCGAGCTTCTTCCACTGCGCGAGAATGTCCGGCGGTGCATCCTTCACCCCGTCATAGAAGCCGGGGATGGTGATGCGGTTGTCGTCGTCGAACAGGCCGCCCAGAATTTTGGTCAGCACCCGGATCGGGTTCATCGCCGTACCGCCGAACACGCCTGAATGCAGGTCGCGATTGGCGGCGGTGATCTTCAGCTCTTCATAGAGCAGGCCGCGCAACGACGTCGTGATAGCCGGCGTGTCGCGATCCCACATGCCGGTGTCGCAGACCAGCACGTAGTCCGCCCCAAACTCGGCCTTGTTGGCTTCGATGAATGGCACGAAATTCTTCGAGCCGACCTCTTCCTCGCCTTCGATCAGGAAAGTGACGTCAATCGGCAGCGAGCCCGTCAGCTTCTTCCAGGCGCGGCAGGCCTCGACGAAGGTCATGACCTGGCCTTTGTCGTCTTCGGCGCCGCGCGCGACGATGATCTTGCGGCCGTCTGCATGGTCGGTGACAACAGGCTCGAATGGCGGACGGTGCCAGAGATCGAGCGGATCGACGGGCTGCACGTCGTAGTGACCGTAGAACAGCACATGCGGCCGGCCACCGGCGACACTCTTGCCGACGACCGCGGGATGGCCGGCGGTCGGCCTCACTTCAGTCGCAACGCCGAGGCTCGCGATGTCCTTGGCCAGATGTTCGGCCGCCGCCTTGCAATCCGCCGCGAAGGCGGGATCGGCGGAGATCGACTTGATCCGCAACAGCGAGAACAGACGCTCCAGGCTGTTGTCGAAATCCTTGTCGATGTGGTCGAGCACGGATTGAAGCTGTGCATTGGCCATGGTCGTGTTCCCTGCGTTCAAGATGTCTTGGCTTTTAGCGCTGCCGCGGCCTTGGGACC
Source organism: Bradyrhizobium sp. 197 (assembly GCF_023073375.1). NCBI lineage: Bacteria > Pseudomonadati > Pseudomonadota > Alphaproteobacteria > Hyphomicrobiales > Nitrobacteraceae > Bradyrhizobium > Bradyrhizobium sp. 197. The sequence continues at coordinate 48,582 of NZ_JADPJJ010000175.1, forward strand.
AGCCGCATCCGGCGGATGGCGGATGTGCCATGCGAGGCTACCTGCGAGGACCGCCGTGGCGACGAGGTTATTGCCCCAGGCTTGAAAGACATTGGGAAACCACGGCAGCGACAGCAGCATGAGCACGCCGGCGGCGCCTAGGGCGAGCCAGGTTCCCAGGCGTACGTTCGCCCGCTCGTCGAAGGCGGCGCGATGCATCAGCACCGTCATCGGGAAGAACAGCCACATGAAGTAGTATTGCCGCGCCAGGGGTGATGCCACCGTCATCAGGCAGAACAGGATGCCGAGCTCTTCGGCGTCCGACCGCGCCGTTCGCCGCCCCTGCCGTGGCATGACCGCGACGAAGGCGAGTCCGAGCAACGCCGACAGCACCAGCACGATCCAGTTCGCCGTCCTGTAATCGACGTCGATGACATTCATCGTGCGCGGCGGCTTGTTGGCATCTTCCTGATTGTAGTTGATCGGCCGGACCAGCCGGTGCGTGACAGCAATGAGGGACTGGTTCACCCACGACCAGTTCTGCTCGTCGCGCTGGCCAAATCCCTTTTCCGAGCTCGACCCGACCATGCCCTGATACCAGGTCTTGAGCTCGGCGGCGTTGCGCTCGAAGCCGCGAATGGGTGCCGGCACGACATAGAGAAGCATGCCGGTGAAGGCAATTGTTGCAACGGCGGCCCCCCACTTCCGTCGCCAGACCAGATAGGGCAGCACCGCAATGGGAAACACCTTGATGGCGGTGGCGAGCGCGAACATGAAGCCTGCAAGCCAGGAGCGCTGATGCTGCAAGCTCCAGAAGCCGTAGAGCATCATCGCCAGCAGGACGAGGTTCGGCTGGCCGAGATCGAACATGTCGAACACGAAAGTCACGGTGACGAAAGCGGGCAGCGCCTCCAGCCAGGGGCCGGGCCTGTGGCCCGAGCCGGTCATGGCGTTGGAAAACATTCCCGTGTACCACCACGCCACAATATTCAGGATCGACAGCACAGTGTAGAGCGCGACCTTGCCGAACCAGCTCGGGATCGCCAGCAGGATTGCCGGCAGCGGTGGGTAGATGAACTCGAAGTACTCATGGATGTCGTCGGGATAGAGCGGCCCGCCCTGCAAGACCTGCTGCCCGGCCCAGTACCACAGCCCGTAATCCTTGGTCTTGCCATGCCCGAAGATCTCTGGACCGAGGACGTCGGCGGCCAGGATGAAGCAGCAGAGCAGGAAGAGCAGGTCGAGCGGCGCACGCAGCGACAGGGTTCGGAGTGCGCCGGGTTCGGCGAAAGATTCAGGTGAGGTCACGGTGTGGTCCAGTCATGGGCCATAGCACCTAGCAGACCGATGGACGCTTGGAGAGTCCTGTTCACCCGAATTTGTTCCCGTCGCGCATCAGGCAACTTCCCGAAAACGGCCTGATACGGCGAACGGCCTAAAACGGCGACTGCATGCCTAGCGCCGCAGCAGGCCGCCGAGCGCGCCGCGGACCAGCGTGCGGCCGATCGAGCCACCAAGCTGGCCGGCGACCGATTTGCCGATATTGGCCGCCATCCCCCCGATCACCTGGTTGGTCACCGATCGGGTCATGTCGCGCGCGATGACCTGGCCCGTCGACAGGCGGCCGCGCTTGACGTTGGTGCCGAAGATGGTGCCGACGATCGAGCCGATCTGGCCGAGGATGCCGCCGCCTCCACCGCCCGCCGCGCCTGGATCGGCAGGCGCAGCCGTGCCGGCAATGCGCTTCTGGATCATCTCGTAGGCGGACTCATCATCAACGGCGGTGTCGTATTTGCCCTTCACCGGGCTTGCATCCATGATCGCCTTCCGCTCTGCCGGCGTAATCGGTCCGATCCGGGCCGAGGGCGGCCGGATCATCACCCGCTCGACCATCGCGGGCGTGCCGTTGCCTTCGAGAAAGGACACCAGCGCCTCACCCTTGCCGAGCTCCATGATCACCTTGGCGGTGTCGAGCTTCGGGTTGGGCCGAAAAGTCTGGGCCGCGGCGGCGACCGCCTTCTGGTCGCGCGGCGTGAAGGCGCGCAGCGCGTGCTGCACCCGGTTGCCCAATTGCCCGAGCACGCGGTCGGGCACGTCGACCGGGTTTTGCGTCACGAAATAAACGCCGACGCCTTTGGAGCGGATCAGACGCACCACCTGCTCGATCTTGTCCATCAGCGCCTTGGGCGCGTCGTTGAAAAGCAGATGCGCCTCGTCGAAGAAGAATACCAGCTTCGGCTTTGGCAAATCGCCGGCCTCCGGCAGCTCCTCGAACAGTTCTGACAACATCCACAGCAGGAATGTCGCGTAAAGCCGTGGGCTCTGGAGCAGCTTGTCGGCGACGAGAATGTTGACCATGCCGCGGCCGTCGCGGTCGGTCTTCATGAAGTCTTTCAGCGTCAGCGCCGGCTCGCCAAAGAATTTGGTGCCGCCCTGGTTCTCCAGCACCAGAAGCTGGCGCTGGATGGTGCCGACGGTGGCCTTGGTGACGTTGCCAAAACCCTGCGCGGCTTTGCGAATCTCGGCGAGCGGATCCGCCGCGGCGTCCGGCCCCTTCTTGCTGCTGTCGGGCACGATGGCATCGAGTAGCGCCCGCAAATCTTTCATGTCGATCAGGACAAGCCCGTTGTCGTCGGCGACGCGGAAGGCGACGTTGAGCACGCCTTCCTGCACGTCGTTCAGGTCGAGCATGCGTGCAAGCAGCAGCGGGCCCATTTCCGTGACGGTCGCCCGCACCGGGTGTCCCTGCTCGCCGAATACGTCCCAGAACACCGTCGAGAACTGGTCCGGCTGGAATGTCAGCCCCATCTCGGTGGCGCGCTTGAGGATGAAGTCTTTGGCTTCGCCAACCTCGGAGATGCCGGAGAGGTCACCCTTGATGTCGGAGGCGAAGACCGGAACGCCGGCGCGCGCAAATCCTTCCGCCATGACTTGCAGCGTCACCGTCTTGCCGGTTCCCGTTGCACCCGTGACGAGGCCGTGGCGATTGGCGAGCGCCAGTGTCAGCCACGCCTGCTCGTCTCCCTTGCCGACGAAGATCTTGTCGTCGGTGTCGCCGAGCTTACTGTCCTGTGCGGTCATTATTCTCTCTGATCTCTCTGCCGTGTTTCGCGTATCGAAACTCGAATGCACCAGTTCCGTACTTTAACGCATGTTGCGCGCCGATTAAAACCATTCCACGCGCTCCAAGCATGCGACATTATCGGAAACATGCGAGCGGCATCCGTCGAAAGTAGGAACGACGCATTCGCACCGCGGCATTTTTTCGCCGATTCCATCTCCGCTCTTGCATCGCTGCAACACTTGCCGCGCGTTCGAGAATGAATCGGAACGTTGGTGGCGTTCATCGCTTGTATTTCACATCACACCGGCTCAAGATCATTCTGGAAAACAATACCCGGCATGTGAACCGGCTGAGGGGCAGGCCATATGGACGAGCTGATCGGACGGCTGGCGACAATCGCCAGCATAGATAGTGCTGACGCTGAAAAGACGGTCGGCATTATCCTGGGCTTCCTCCGCAACGAGGGGCCTTCCGACAGTGTCCAGACCCTGATTGATCATATCCCCGGTGCGGAGGCCGCAATCGAGGCGTCCAGGAGCGGCGGCGGACTGTCGCGGCTGATGGGCGGCGGCCTGATGGCCGTCGGCACGCGCCTGATGGGCCTGGGACTTGGCATGTCCGAGATTCAGAACGTCGCCCGTGAACTTTTTCGCTTCGGCCGAGACAAAATCGGAGCGGATCAGATGGGCAAGATCATCGCGGGGACACCGGGCCTCAGCCAGTTCGCCTGAAGCTTGCGCATTTCATATCGAGTATCATGACATATCCGATCTCCGAGATTGAGGGCCTGTCGATCTTTGCCGCCAACAAGTTGAAGGCGCAAGGTATCCGCACAACCGATGCGCTGCTCGAAGCGGCCTCAACCGTGAAGGGCCGCAAGGCGCTCTCCGCCAAGACCGGCATCAGCGAGCAGCTGCTGTTGGAATGGGCCAACGTCTCCGACTACATGCGTATCCCCGGCATGGGCAGGGCCAAGGTCGGACTGGTCCGCGCTGCCGGCGTCACCACCGTGCGCGAGCTCTCTTATCGGAATCCGGCAAGGCTCGCACAGAGCATGCGCGATGCCAACGAAAAGAAAAAGCTCCTCCGCATCCTTCCTTCCGAGAAGTCGGTCGGCGACATCATCGCCAAGGCGAAGAAGCTGCCGCCGAAGATTTCGTATTGATGGTAGCTCCGTCATCCCCGCGCAACCGCGAAGCGGTTGTCGGTTGAGGTGCGAGGCACGGGACGCGACGCGTCCCGTGGAGAGCCTCGAAGGATGAACGGCCACCGCTGCCACCACTCGGAGAGCGCCGGGCCGTCGCCCTTCGAGGGCCGCTGAAGAAGCGGCCACCTCAGGATGGTGATAGAGTGGCACGTATTTGCGCCCCCCTCCCTTCTTGACTCCCCCTTCCCGACCGCGCAAAGCGACGCGCATGAATGCCTCGCTTTCCCCATCCGTCCCGGCGGCCGGTTCAGTCGGGCCTGACGTGCTGCGGACGCTTCTCGAGCGGCCGATCCCGGCGGTGATGGGCGTGCTCAACATCACCCCGGATTCCTTCTCCGACGGCGGCGAATTCATCGCGCCCGAGCAGGCAATCGCGCGGGCGCGGGCGATGATCGAGGCCGGCGTCGACATCATCGATATCGGTGCCGAGTCCACCCGGCCCTACAAGGGTGCCCGGCCGGTCACGGCGGAAGACGAACTGGTACGGCTCAACCCGGTGCTGGCAGGCGTCGTGTCGCTCGGCGTGCCGGTCTCGATCGACAGCATGAAGGCGGAGGTGGTGGCGTTCGCGCTCGCCCAGGGCGCTGCGATCGCCAACGACGTCTGGGGCCTGCAACGCGACGCCGGCATGGCGCCGCTGGTGGCCGCCAAGGGCGTCCCCGTCATCGTCATGCACAACCGCGACAGCGTCGATCCCGCTATCGACATCATCGCGGACATGACCGCGTTCTTTCAGCGCTCGCTCGACATCGCCGCACAAGCCGGCATCGCCCGCGACAAGATCGTGCTCGATCCCGGCATCGGCTTCGGCAAGACGGCCGAGCAGAGCATGACCGCGCTGGCGCGGTTGCGTGAATTCGACATGTTCGGCCTGCCGGTCCTTGTCGGCGCGTCGCGCAAGCGCTTCATCGCTTCGGTGTCGCCGTCGGAGCCGAAAGAGCGGCTCGCCGGCTCGATCGCCGCGCATCTGATCGCCGCGCAGCGCGGCGCAAAAATCATCCGGACCCATGACGTCGCCGAGACCTTGCAGGCCCTGCGAGTGGCGCACGCAATCGAGAGCAAGCCATGACCGATACGATCTTCGTAACCGGCCTGTCGATCCATGCCCGTCACGGCGTGATGGAGCACGAGACCGAGGTCGGCCAGCGTTTTGTCATCGACCTCGAGCTTTATACGGACCTGTCGGAGCCTTCGCGCAGCGACCGGCTAGCCGACACCGTGTCCTACGCCGACGTCGTGGCGACCACGACGGCCGCGTTCAAGAACACCAATTACAAGCTGCTGGAGCGCGCGGCCGGCGCGGTGGCCGACGCCATCCTGTCGCATTTTCCGCGCATCCGTGCGGTCAAGATTACCGTGCACAAGCCGCATGCGCCAATCGCCGCGATCTTCGACGACGTCGGCATCATGCTGACGCGCTCGCGGCAGCCCTGACATGGCAAGCGTGCTGATCGCACTCGGCGGCAATGTCGGCAATGTCCGCGCGACGTTCCAAAAGGCGATCGCCCATATCTGCGGCATGGCGCAAGCTGCGATGATCGCGCGCTCGTCGGACTATTCGACGCCGCCTTGGGGCGACGAAGACCAGGATCCCTTCATCAACGCCTGCGTCGAGATCGAGACCGATCTCGATCCGCACGCGCTGCTGTTCGTAATGCAGAAGGTCGAGCAAAAATTCGGCCGCACGCGCGACAAAGAGCGGCGCTGGGGCCCGCGCACGCTTGATCTCGACATGATCGCCTATGACGATGTGTCGTTTCAGAAGCCCGATTTGACGTTGCCGCATCCGCGCCTGTTCGAGCGCGCCTTCGTGCTGGTGCCGCTGGCCGAGATTGCGCCCGACCGCGTGATCGCCGGCATTCGTGTGCGCGACGGGCTAGCCAGCGTCTCGACGCAAGGCATTGAGCGGCTTCCGGATACCGGTTAACCAAAAACAACCGTTTGCAGGGACGGCCGGCCGTGGCAATTTCGCCCGCGCACAACAAGATTTCCGGGAGCCCTTGGCCGTATGACCTCCGTGACTGACGACCTGCCGCTGGCGGCGGATTTTCCCAAGGCGACCGTCGAAGACTGGCGCAAGCTGGTCGATGGCGTGCTGAAGGGCGCGCCGTTCGAAAAGCTGGTCGGCAAGACCTATGACGGTGTCAGGATCGAACCGCTCTATCCGCGCGCCAAAGGCGTTGCGCCCGTGGTGGGGCGGCTGGCGGCGGCGCCCTGGCAGATCATGCAGCGGATCGACCATCCCGATGCAAGTGCGGCGAATGCGCAAGCTCTGACCGATCTCGAAAATGGCGCGACGGGGCTTGCGCTGGTGTTCGCCGGCGGCAATGGCGCCCACGGGTTCGGGCTGGAACCGACCGCAGACGCAGTCGCAAAGATCTTGAAGGACGTCCATCTCGATGCCGGCATCGGCCTCGAGCTTGAGATCGGTCCGCAATCGCGGATGGCGGCGATCCATCTCGCGGAATATGTGAAGGGCAACGGCATCGATCCCGGTGCCTGCGACATCCGCTTCGGGCTCGACCCGCTCGCGGCCGGCGCGGTGTGGGGCCACAGCCCTTATAGCTGGGAGGAGATCGTTCCTGCCGTGACCGGCGGCATCAAGGGCCTCGTCGCGCTCGGCTTCAAGGGGCCGTTTGCTTCGGCCGACGGACGCGTGATCCACGATGCCGGCGGCTCCGAGGCGCAGGAGCTCGCCTTTGTGCTCGCCTGCGGTGTCGCCTATTTGCGCGCGATTGAAGGCGCCGGCGTTCCGCTGGAGCAGGCGCAGGGCATGGTCTATGCGCGGCTTGCGGCGGATGCAGACCAGTTCCTCACCATGGCAAAATTCCGCGCGCTGCGGCTGCTCTGGGCGCGCATTGAGACGGCGTGCGGGCTCACGCCAAGGCCATTGTTCGTCGCCGCCGATACCGCCTGGCGCATGCTGACGCAGCGCGATCCCGATGTGAACATACTGCGCGCGACCATGGCGACGTTTGCGGCGGGACTCGCCGGCGCCAACGCGATCACCGTGCTGCCGCACACGCTGGCGCTGGGTCTGCCCGATCCCTTCGCGCGGCGCGTGGCCCGCAACACGCAAGCCGTGCTGCTGGAAGAGAGCAACCTCGCCAAGGTCAGCGATCCCGCGGCGGGCGCAGGCGGCATCGAGACGCTGACGGCGCAGCTCTGCGACGCGGCCTGGGCACTGTTCCAGGAGAGCGAGAAAGCCGGCGGCGCTTTTGCCGCGCTTCAGCAAGGCGTGTTCCAGAGCAAGGTCGCGGCCGCGCGAAAAGCGCGTGAGGCCAGCATCGCAAAGCGCCGCGACGTGTTGACCGGCGCCAGCGAGTTCCCGAACCTGCATGAGCGCGAGACGGCGGTGCTGAACGCGACGCCGGTCGCGCTCGCGCCCTACGGCGAGCAAAAATACAAGTTCGACGCGCTGTCGCCGATCCGGCTGGCGGAACCGTTCGAGGCGCTGCGCGACAAATCGGACGCGGCGTTGAAGGCGCGCGGCGCGCGGCCAAAAGTGTTTTTGGCCAATCTCGGCACGCCCGCCGATTTCACGGCGCGGGCGACCTTTGCCAAAAGCTTGTTCGAGACCGGCGGCATTCAGGCCGTCGACAGCGAGGGCTTTGCCGATCCATCCCAGTTAGCTGCCGCGTTCAAGGCCTCCGGCGCCGAGTTCGCCTGCCTTTGTTCCAGTGACAAGGTTTATGCGGAACATGCCGAGGCAACGGCGAAGGCCCTGCAAACCGCAGGTAGCAGACTTATCTATCTGGCAGGCCGCCCGACGGATACCGAGGCGGCGCTGCGTGCCGCCGGCGTCACGGGCTTCGTCTTCGCCGGTGGCGATGCGCTTGCGACATTGCAGGACGCCTATCGACGGATGGAGCAGCCATGACGGAAGCAGGCAAACCCGTTCTCACCGGCGGCTGCCAATGCGGCGCGGTCCGCTTTGCGTTGACGGAAGCACCCAACAAGGTTTCGATCTGCCACTGCCGGATGTGCCAGAAGGCCAGCGGCGCGCCGTTCGCCTCCTTTGCCGACATCAACAAGACGGACTTTGCTTGGACCAAGGGGAAGCCGTCGTTCTTCCGCTCCTCATCCATCGCCGAACGTGGCTATTGCGCCGCCTGCGGCACGCCGCTGAGTTTTGGCCGCATCGACGGCGACCGGATCGAGATCATGACCGGCGCCTTCGACCGCCCCGACCAGATCGTGCCGACGCGGCAGTTCGGCACCGAATCCCGCCTGGGCTGGGTGGTCGGCATCTCCAATTTGCCGAGCCAGACCACGCAGCAGAATTACGGACCGGAGAAGATGGCGACCATCGTCAGCCATCAGCATCCGGACCATGATTGAGCGCCTATGATATGGTTGAAACCATGAGCCGCATTCCGAACTTCGCAGACATCGCCTTCGAGCGGACCACATGCGCCGCGCCATCAGGCAGCGCCGAGCCCTGGCTGACGCCCGAGGGCATTCTGGTGAAACCCGCCTATGGCGAGGCCGATCTCGCCGGGCTTGATTTCCTCGATACCTATCCGGGCATCGCGCCCTATCTGCGCGGCCCTTACCCGACCATGTATGTCAACCAGCCCTGGACCGTCAGGCAATATGCCGGCTTCTCCACGGCGGAGGATTCCAACGCATTCTACCGCCGCAACCTCGCAGCCGGACAGAAGGGGCTCTCGGTCGCCTTCGACCTCGCCACCCATCGCGGCTATGACAGCGACCATCCGCGCGTCGGCGGCGACGTCGGCATGGCCGGCGTTGCGATCGATTCCATTTACGACGTGCGCACGCTGTTTGCGGGAATTCCGCTCGACCAGATGAGCGTGTCCATGACCATGAACGGCGCGGTGCTGCCGATCCTCGCGCTCTATGTCGCCGCCGCGGGCGAACAGGGCGTGGCGCCGGAAAAGCTCTCAGGGACAATTCAGAACGACATTCTGAAAGAGTTCATGGTGCGCAACACCTATATCTATCCGCCCGCGCCTTCGATGCGGATCATCTCGGACATTTTTGCATACACCTCGCAGAAAATGCCGAAATACAATTCGATCTCGATCTCCGGTTATCACATGCAGGAGGCCGGCGCGACGCAGGACCTCGAGCTCGCCTATACGCTGGCCGACGGCGTCGAATATCTTCGCGCCGGCCTGGCGGCGGGCCTCGACGTCGACCGCTTCGCGCCGCGGCTGTCGTTCTTCTGGGCGACCGGCATGAACTTCTTCATGGAAGTCGCCAAGATGCGCGCCGCGCGGCTGCTCTGGGCGAAGCTGCTCAAGCCGTTCAATCCGAAAGACCCGCGTTCGCTCTCGCTGCGCACGCATTGCCAGACATCGGGCTGGTCCCTGACCGCGCAGGATGTCTTCAACAACGTGATGCGCACCACCGTGGAGGCGATGGCGGCGACGCAGGGCCATACCCAGTCGCTGCACACCAACGCACTCGACGAGGCGCTGGCGCTGCCGACCGATTTCTCCGCGCGCATTGCCCGCAACACCCAGCTCTTCCTCCAGCAGGAGAGCGGCACCACTCGCATCATCGACCCCTGGGGCGGCTCGTATTACGTCGAGCGCCTCACGCGCGACCTCGCTGCCAAGGCGTGGAGCCACATCCAGGAGGTCGAGGAGCTCGGCGGCATGGCGAAGGCGATCGAGGCCGGCGTGCCGAAACTACGCATCGAGGAAGCTTCGGCCAAGACCCAGGCCCGGATCGATGCCGGCAAGCAGGCCGTGATCGGCGTCAACAAGTACAAGCCGACGGACGAAGCCCCGATCGACATTCTCAAGGTCGACAACACCAATGTCCGCCGGCTCCAGATCGACAAGCTGACGCGGCTGAAATCCGAACGCGACCAGAAGGACGTCGACGCCGCCCTCGCAGCACTCACGCGCTCGGCCGGCGAAGGCAACGGCAATCTGCTCGCGCTCGCCATCGACGCCGCGCGCGCGAAGGCGACCGTCGGCGAGATTTCGGACGCGATGGAAAAGGTGTTCGGCCGGCACCGCGCCGAGATCAAGTCGATCACCGGCGTCTACAAGCGGGAGGCGTCCAGCATGGGTAACCGGGTCGAGAAGGTTCAGGCGCTGATCGACGCCTTCGAGGAAGCCGAAGGCCGCCGCCCACGCATCCTGGTCGCAAAAATCGGCCAGGACGGTCACGACCGCGGCCAGAAGGTGATCGCGTCAGCCTTCGCCGACATCGGCTTCGACGTCGACATCGGGCCGCTGTTTGCGACCGCCGACGAAGCCGCGCGGCAGGCAGTCGAGAACGACGTGCACATCCTCGGCGTCTCCTCCCTCGCCGCCGCCCACCTCACGGCGGTACCGGAATTGAAGGCCGCGCTGAAGAAGCAGGGCCGCGACGACATCATGATCATCGTCGGCGGCGTGGTGCCGCCACAGGATTACGACGCGCTCTATGCGGCCGGCGCCGAAGCGATCTTCCCGCCGGGCACGGTGATCGCGGACGCGGCCGAGGAGCTGATCCGCAAGCTGAACGCCCGGCTCGGACATAGCGAGGCGGCGGAGTAGTGTCGCCGTCGATCTCAGGCAAGAAGGGCATTGCGTGATATTTTCCGCGCCAACGTTCACGCACACACTGGCTGTGATCGCAGCTTGCGGCGCGTTGTTGGGTCCCTCTCTCGCCGCCGACCCCAAACCCGACGCCGTCATCAAAAACAAGAGCATCGAGGCGCGCGTCTTCCTCGACGACAAGATCAAGGCTGCCCCGACGCTGGCGGCGGATTGTCTCGCTGAGGGCAAAAAGTGGCTCGACAAGAACGCGGCTGAAGCTGCCGCCTCGCGCAAAGAGGATCCGCAGTTCTTCAGGGACGGCGGCTGGGACTTTGATCGCAAATATGCGATCCGCTCCGTCGTCGCGGAGCGCTATGTCAGCATTCTCCGCAACGACTACATGGATACCCACGGCGCCCATCCCAATTCGGACGTGAACACGATCCTGTGGGACAAGGCAGAGAACAAGCGCATCTCGATCCGCCCGTTCTTCACCGAGACCGCCGACAACGGCCCAACCATGAAGGCGATGGTAAAGGCCGTGATCGCCTCGCTGAAGTTCGAGAAGAAGAAGCGCGATACCAGCGAGACCGCGACCGATGAATGGTTCAAAAGCGTGGAGCCGAGCCTGCTCAAGATCGGCGCTGTGACGCTCGCGCCTTCGACCGATGCGGGCAAGAGTTCCGGGCTCACTTTCCACTACCCGCCCTATGCAGTCGGACCCTACGCCGAGGGCGAATATGTCGCATTCGCGCCGTGGGAAACGCTGAAGCCTTATCTCAGCGCGGAAGGCACCCGCATGTTCGGCGGCGCGCGCCCGAAGGCCGACGCCGAAGAGCCGCAGTGACCATCGTTTGAGCAGCGCCGCATTGCTCACAAAATGCGCTGGTAGCGCTACCTTGCAGCGGCGCTGCAAAGCCGACTAGAATGCCGCCATTGACAAGAGCGCCCGGTATCACGGGCGCCGCTGGGAGGCATTCATGTCCAAGATTACGCGCCGCACCTTTGCGGCCTCAACTGCCGCGGTCGCGGCATCCGCCGCTTTCGGCCTCACTCCCGCATTTGCGCAAGCCTACCCGGCGCGGCCCGTCACCGTGATCGTGCCCTGGGGCGCGGGCGGCGGCACCGACGCGACTGCGCGGATTGTCGCAGCCCTTCTGGAAAAGGATCTCGGCCAACCCTTCAACGTGGTCAATCGCACCGGCGGGTCCGGTGTCGTCGGCCATACCGCGATCGCGACCGCGCAGCCCGATGGCTACACCATCGGCATGCTCACGGTCGAAATCTCGATGATGCACTGGCAGGGGCTGACCGAGCTGGCGCCGAAGAGCTACACCCCGCTGGCGCTGATGAACGAGGACCCGCCGGGTATCCAGGTCTCCTCCTCCTCGCCCTACAAGACGGTGAAGGAGCTCGCCGAGGCGATCAAGGCGGCCCCTCCCGGCAAGTTCAAGGCCTCGGGCACCGGCCAGGGCGGCATCTGGCATCTCGCGCTGGTCGGCTGGATGCAAGCGATGGGCCTGCCCGCCAACCAGGTCGCCTGGGTGCCGTCGAACGGTGCCGCGCCCGCAATGCAGGATCTCGCCGCCGGCGGCCTCGACCTCACCACCTGCTCGGTGCCGGAAGCCCGCGCCATCATCGAGGCCGGCAAGGCCAGGAGCCTTGCCATCATGGCGCCAGCGCGCAATCCGATCTTCAAGGACGTGCCGACGCTGAAGGAGGCGATGGGCATCGACTACGCGACCGGCGCCTGGCGCGGGATCGGCGCGCCAAAGAACCTGCCGCCGGAGATTGCGACGAAGCTCACCGCGGCGCTGAAGAAGGTTTATGACTCCGCCGAGTTCAAGGACTTCATGAGCAATCGCGGCTTCGGCACGGTGTGGGGCGATGCCGGCCAGTTCGGCAGCTTCATGGACAAGGGCGACGCCCAGATGGGCGAGGCGATGAAGGCGGCGGGTCTGAGCAAGGCGTGATCCGGCATCCGGCACCGGGATGATGCCGGGATTGTACGCGCTGATCGCCTCTCCCCGCGCGCGGGAAGAGGGAGAACCTCTTTCATAGGACTCCTCCCATGCGTCTTCCCGACTCGGTCACGGGATCGTTTCTCGTCGTGCTCGGCGCAGCTTCTGCCTATGGCGGCTGGCTGCTGCCGCCGGTGCCGGGGCAGCCGGTCGGCCCCAACGTGTTTCCGCTCGTGATCGGCATCGGCCTTGCGCTGTGCGGGCTCGCGATCGTGTTCGGCATCGGTCACACCTTCGAGGAGGAGGAAGAGCTGATCCCGCTCGAGGACGGCCAAGCCGCCGCCGCAGCGCCGCCGCAGGGCAAGTTCTACAGCCTGCGCGCGCTGCTGCCGCCGGCGCTGCTGCTGTTCTACGTGGTCGCGGCCGACCGGCTCGGCTTCATCATCACCGCGGCGATCATGGTCTATGTCACCTCGACCGCGTTAGGGGCGAAGTGGAAGCTGGCGCTGCCGCTCGCCGCGCTGTCGCCCTTCGCCATCCATCTCATCTTCGGCAAGCTGCTGCGCGTGCCGCTTCCCGCCGGCCTGCTGCCGACGCCCTGGTGATCCCATGCTGAAAACCCTGATTGAAGCGTTCGCACTGATCTCCACCTGGGAGGTCATCATCGCGATGTTCGCAGCCTCCGTGTACGGGCTCGTGATCGGCTCGCTGCCGGGCCTGTCGGCGACGATGGCAACCGCCCTGCTCGTCCCCGTCACCTTCTATCTCTCGCCGATCGCGGCGATCGCGACCATCGTCGCAGCGTCCTCGATGGCGATCTTCTCCGGCGATATCCCGGGTGCGCTGCTGCGCATCCCCGGCACGCCAGCCTCCGCCGCCTATGCGGACGAGGCTTACGCTATGACCCGCAAGGGGCAGGCCGAGCTGGCGCTCGGGGCCGGCGTCTGGTTCTCGGCCGTCGGCGGCATCGCCGGCGTGCTGTCGCTGATGATCCTGGCGCCGCCACTGGCCGAGATCGCGCTGTCGTTCTCGACCTTCGAATATTTCTGGCTGGCGTTGCTCGGCCTGATGTGCGCGACGCTGGTGGCGCGCTCCTCGCCGGTCAAGGCGATCGCGGGCATGTTCCTCGGCCTGCTGGTTTCCTGCATCGGCATCGAAAATCCCGGCGGCGTGCCGCGCTTCACTTTCGGCCTCACGGACCTGTTCGGCGGCATCGAGCCGATCCCGGCACTGGTCGGCGTGTTCGCGGTGGCGCAGGTGATGCGCGCGATGCTGACGCCGGAGCCGCCGCCGCTGCCGCGGCGCAAATTCGGAAGCATCATGGCCGGCCAGTGGATGCTGACGAAGAAATACCATTGGCAGATGACGCGCGGAAACATCGTCGGCATCATCATCGGCGTGCTGCCCGGCGCCGGCGCCGACATGGCCGCCTGGGTCTCCTATGCGATGTCAAAGCGCTTCTCCAAGGAGCCGGAAAAATTCGGCACCGGCCATGTCGAAGGCTTGGTCGAGGCCGGCGCCAGCAACAATGCCAGCATCGCCTCGGGCTGGGTGCCGTCGCTGCTGTTCGGCATCCCCGGTGACACCATCGCCGCGATCGCGATCGGCGTGCTCTATATGAAGGGGCTCAACCCCGGGCCGACGCTTTTCACGGAGAAAGCGTCGAGCATGTACGCGATCTACCTGATGTTCATCATCGCGAACATTTTGATGATCCCGCTGGGCATCGCCATGATCCGGATCGCCGCCTACATCCTGCTGGCACCGCGCTCCGCAATCATGCCGATCATCATGCTGTGCTGCGCTGTCGGCTCGTTCGCGATCGGCAACAACATGTTCGGCGTCGTCACCGTCGCCGCCTTCGGCATCATCGGTTATGTGATGGAGGCCAACGGCTATCCCGTCGCCGCGATGGTGCTCGGCATCGTCATGGGCACCATGGTCGAGCAGGCTTTCGTGACCTCGCTGATCAAGTCCGACGGCAGCATCCTGCCGTTCTTCGAGCGCCCCGTCGCCGCCATCCTCGCCGCCATGGCGATCGGGGCGCTGCTGTGGCCGGTGATGGTCTGGGCGTGGCGGAAGCTGAAACCAGTACGGACGGGAGTGGCGGCGACATCCCGGTGATATCGGGCGAGCAACCCTCGCCTGCCCCGCGCGGGCGTTGTAAAGCAGGGCATGGTTGAGAAAAAGCCTTCACTGGACATCAAATCCCTCGCCCAAGACCTCCGCGTCGGCAGCCGCGCGGCGCTAGCGCGGGCCATCACGCTGGTCGAGAGCCGGCGCGGCGACCATCAGGCGCTGGCGCGTGAGCTGGTGCAGATGCTCCTGCCCGACACCGGCAAGGCGGTCCGCGTCGGCATCACCGGCTCGCCCGGGGTCGGCAAGTCCACGACCATCGATGCGCTCGGAACCCATCTGATCGAACAGGGCCACAAAGTTGCGGTGCTCGCTGTCGATCCGTCCTCGGCGCGCAGCGGCGGCTCGATCCTCGGCGACAAAACGCGGATGGCGCAGCTCTCGGCCTCCGACCACGCCTTCATCCGGCCCTCGCCATCCTCGGGTACCCTCGGCGGCGTCGCCGCCAAGACGCGTGAGGCGATGCTGCTGTGCGAGGCAGCCGGCTTCGACGTCGTGCTGGTCGAGACCGTCGGCATCGGCCAATCCGAGACCGCGGTCTGCGACATGACCGATTTCTTCCTCGCTTTGATGCTGCCCGGCGGCGGCGATGAGTTGCAAGGCATCAAGAAAGGCCTGGTCGAGCTCGCCGACATGATCGCGATCAACAAGGCCGACGGCGACAATCTCAAGCGCGCCAACATCACCGCCGCCGATTATCGCGGCGCGCTGCATATCCTGACGCCGCGCTCCGAGCACTGGCATCCGCCGGTCGAAACCTATTCGGCACTGACCGGAGACGGCATTGCAAAACTCTGGCAGAAGGTCCTCGATCACCGCAAGGCGATGAACGCATCCGGCGAGTTCGCCGCGCGACGGCGCGAGCAGCAGGTGAAATGGATGTGGTCGATGCTGGAGCAGCGTATGCTGGCACGGCTGCGCAGCGAAGCGTCGGTGCGGACGAAGGTTCGGAAGGTTGAGACCGAGGTGGCCAATGGCCATCTCACGCCGGCGCTCGCCGCCGAGCAGATTTTGGAGTTGCTGCAATGAGCGACAAGCTCCGCATTCTCCTCACCGGCTTCGGCCCCTTCCCCGGCGCGCCCTACAACCCGACGCAGCCGCTGGTCGCCCGGCTGGCGCAATTGCGCCGTCCCGCACTCGACGATGCCGCGATCTCCAGCCACGTCTTCCCGGTCACCTATGCCGCGGTGGACCGGCAATTGCCGGAGGTTTTAGCGAAAGAGAAGCCGGATGCGATGCTGATGTTCGGCCTCGCCGCACGTACGCCCTATCTGCGCATCGAGAGCCGTGCGCGCAACGCCGTCACCATGCTCTGGCCCGACGCCGCCAACACCCGATCGAGCAAGCGCGGCATCGCCGCCAATGCGGACGCGATGAGTTTCGGTCCACACACGGCAAGGCTGCTGCGCGCCGCGCGCCTCACCGGCATCGACGCCCGCCCCTCGCGCGATGCCGGCGCCTATCTCTGCAACTATCTGAGCTGGCGCGCGATCGAGAACGTCAAGGGCGGCGGGCCGCGGCTGGCAGCATTCGTCCATATTCCCCTGCTGGCGCGCAGTGGCGCCGTGCGCCGCAAGGGCGCGCCGCGGATCACGCTGGAGGAACTGGTCGATGCCGGCGAGGCGATGCTGATGGAGATGGTGCAGTTGGTACGAAAGGGGCGGAACACGACTGCGTAAACATTTAACCCTACCGCGAACAATCCTCACGCCACCAGCCGCCCTGCGCTACCTAACCATCGCGGACCCCCGCGTCCGCCGGAGGACGCGTCATGGACCTCAATCGCCGCCATCTCATCGGAGCTTCGACCGCAGGCATCGCCGGCGCGCTGGCCATGCCGGCCGATGCTGCGCGCGCGGCGCCGGTGACGTCGCTGCTCGGCCGCGATGCCACGCAGTATGGTGTGCGACCCGGCAGCAGCGAGGATCAGACCCGTGCGCTCCAGCGTGCGATCGATGAGGCCGCGCGGGCTCAGACGCCGCTGGCGCTGCCACCCGGCGTCTACCGCACGGGACTGTTGCGCTTGCCGAATGGCGCGCAACTGATCGGCGTGCGCGGCGCGACCAAGCTCATCTTCACTGGCGGAGCCTCGGCGATCCAGAGCGACCGCTCCGATTCGATCGGCCTCACCGGCATCACCTTCGATGGCGGCGGCATTCCGCTGCCGGCACGACGTGGGCTGATCCACGTGCTCGGGGGGCGCGACGTCCGCATCGCCGATTGCGAGATCACGGGCTCCGGCGGCAGCGGCGTCTGGCTCGAGCAGGTCTCGGGCGACATCTCCGGCAACCTTTTTACCAACATCGCGGTGACGGCGGTGGTGTCGTTCGACGCCAGGGGTCTCAGCGTCTCCCGCAACACCATCACCGGCACCAATGACAACGGCATCGAGATCCTGCGCACCGCCATCGGCGACGACGGCACGCTGGTCACCGATAACCGTATCGAGGATATTAAGGCCGGCCCCGGCGGCTCCGGCCAGTACGGCAACGCCATCAACGCCTTCCGCGCCGGAAACGTCATCGTGCGCGGCAATCGCATCAAAAACTGCGATTACTCCGCCGTGCGCGGCAATTCGGCATCGAACATCCATATCACCGGCAACAGCGTCAGCGACGTGCGCGAGGTCGCGCTCTATTCGGAGTTCGCGTTCGAGGCCGCTGTAATCGCCAACAACATTGTCGACGGCGCCGCCGTCGGCGTCTCCGTCTGCAATTTCAACGAAGGCGGCCGCATCTCCGTGGTCCAGGGCAACATCATCCGCAATCTGATCCCGAAACGCCCAATCGGCACCGCGCCGGACGACGATGCCGGCGTCGGCATCTACATCGAGGCGGATGCGTCCGTTACCGGCAACGTGATCGAGAATGCGCCGTCCTACGGTATCGTCGCCGGCTGGGGCAAATATCTCCGCGACGTCGCGATCACGGGCAACGTGATCCGCAAGGCGCTGGCTGGCGTCGGCGTATCCGTCGTGCCGGGCGCCGGCACCGCGCTCGTCAACAACAACATGATCTCGGAAGCCCCGCGCGGCGCCGTGGTCGGCCTCGATCACGCGCGCGCCGTGACGTCCGATCTGTCGGCGGACGGCGCCCAGCGGTTTGCGCAATTGGTGGTCGGCGGGAATGCGGTGCGGCGGTAGGCGCGCAGTCGGCAGACGGGCCATGCATCCTTCGAGGCTCTCCATGGGCCGCGTTGCGTCCCATGCCTCGCGCCTCAGGATGACGGGAGACATTGCGGCGGCACTCTTGAACGTTCGCCTTAGAACGCGTTCCGCAGCAGCGGATACTTCGCCTCCAGGCCGTCGAGGCTGAAGGTGAACTCAACGAGGCGCTCGGGGGCTGCGACAATTTCGGTGGCGGGCGGAGAGAACTGCGGCAGAAGCGCCGCCATCGCAGCAGGCGCCCTGGGCGCTGCCATCGCGGCCGGTATCTTGGGTCCTGTCATCGCGACGGGCGCGGTAGGCGGCGCCATGGCAGCGGGCAGTTTGAGCGGTGCCATCGCTGCAGGCGCGGCAAGCGCGGCAAGCGGCACGATCGGGGCTTCGGTGATTTCGGCGAGAACGTCCGGTGTCGGATCGAGCCCTACCGGCACGGCGGTCTCGGGAGCGATGTGCACGGCCTTCGGCTGCATGACCTGCGCCTGTAGCTCGCGCGGGAGCATGCGGGGCATCGTCGCGGGCGACCAGCCGAATGCGGGCGACACGCTGGCGGCCGCCGTGGCGACATCAGCGCCGGTGGCAAGCGCGCGCCAGGTCTGAACGGCGCGCTTGGCCTCCTGGATGTTTTCGAGAAATGCGATCTCGGAGTGATAGCGGCGCCAGCGCCCGGTCTCGAACATTTCGGAGAGATGCACCAGCCGCTGCTCGGCGAGAGTGCACCAGCGTGCCGCAATGTCGCGGCCAATAGCCACGTCGCGAACAGCCTCTTGGCGATGTGTCATAACCCAGCCCGTCAGGAGAAAAATACGGACGCGACGCAACGCAGACGAATCAATTTAGACGCGACATGAATATTTTGTGGAAAAGTTCCGACTTGTCCAGCAACGACAGCCTTTTCGTCGTCAAACTCCGTAGTCGTGCGGAGATTCAAGGGGTTTTGGAGTCAAGCTTCGCACAAGCATGGCGCGCCTGCGGTGCGATGCCGATGACCGAGTCGCGATCTCTGAACCAGAAGCTGGTCTCGCGCAGGGCTTCAAGAAATCGGATGCCCCAAAAGAAAAGACCCGTCCGGGGGGACAACCGGACGGGTCGAGCCATATGGGCGCTTGGGGTGGATGGGCGCTCGCGCCTAATATGACTTATGGGGAGGGATGACCGCTCCCACATAATTTGGTCGTGGCAGCGGGCCGAACGTTCAATGCGGCGTTTGATTTTTCGACCTTCGCACCGCGCGCAAAGTTGTCGCAGCCGCTATCGCGTCGCCGGCCTATCCGCCTGAGAAACCGTGGCTTTATCGCCGGTGCTCGACAACGAGGGTTGCTCTATTGCGCGGAGGCCAGGCTCGTCGCGACGCTTCTCGATATCTTCACGTTTTGTTGTACCGGACGCAGCCGCAACCGGCGTCGCGCCGTTGGCGGGAACGGTCATGACCGCGGCAAACGCATCGGCCTCGCCATCGCCGAAGAGATCGTCGCGCCCGGGTGCGCCGAGGTCGCGCGCTGTCTTCGCCAGCGTCATACGCAGCGCTTCCGGCTTCAAGGCGTAGTTGCGCTCGAGCAGCAGCGCCGCGACGCCGGAGACATAGGCAGCCGAGAACGAGGTGCCCGACGTCATCTGGTATTTGCCGCCAGGCGCCGGCAGGAAGATGTCGACGCCGGGTGCCGCGACCGCGATGTAATTGCCACGGTTGGAGGCGGTGAACAGCCGGTCCTGCTGGTCGGTTGCGCTGACCGCGATCACGTTGGGATTGGCGGCCGGATAAAGCGGCGGCGACTTTGCGCCGGCATTGCCGGCGGCTGCGATCAGCACCAGGCCACGCGCGGCGGTCGCCGCGATGGCCCGCTCGATCACCGCGTCTTTGGGACCGGCAAAGCTCATGTTGACGATCTGCGCGCCGTGCTCGGCGGCATAGTTCAGCGAGCGCAGGATGATGTAGGACGAGCTCTCGGCCCCGCCGGTGGTGCCGCCGAAGGCGCGGATGGCGATGATGCGCGCCTCGGGCGCGCTGCCCATCAGCTTGGCATGCGCCACGATGGCGCCGGCAACGCCGGTGCCGTGAACATGCGGGCCCTCGGCGCTGCCGAGCGCATCGAAATTTTCGGCAATGGAATTGGCAAGTTCCGGATGTTGGGCGTCGATGCCCGAATCGATCACGGCAACAGTCACGTTGGCGCCATGCGCCAGCGCATGTGCCTGCGGCAGGCGGAGCTTGGCCAGCGCATATTGCGCGGGATCTCCCTCGCTCGGCACCGACGATTTCTGGTCCTGGAGTCCGTAGCGGAAGTTCGGCTGGACCGAGCGCACGCTGCCGTCGGCGGCGAATTCGCGCCGCACGGTCTCGTAAGCGCGGCGGTCGGTGATGCGGAACAGTCCGAAGGTTGCCCCGATCAGCGGAAAATTCTCGGAGGACACGCGTGTCAGGCCATGGCGGCGCGCGAGCTCGTCGGCCTCGGCCAACGACAGCGCCCCGTCGATCTCGGCGACGAATTGGTCGGCGAAGGTGCGCAAGTCCACGGCGGCCGGCGTGTTGTTGCCGCGCCCCTTGCCGGCGGTCTTCTTGCCCGATTTGCCCGCGCCGTCGCCACCCGCGCTCGGCTGCGCCAGGCATTCGCCGCCGGCGTCGCGATAGGGCGCGGTACAGGCGGGATAGAGGTTCGGGGAGTAGCGCGCATAAGGCAGCACCGGCGTCGGTACCATCCGCGCCGAAATCCTCGATGTCACAATCGGGCCGGGCCCGGGACCGCGGCCGACGGCCACCGCTCGGGCGGCAACACCCGGACCGACCCGCGCGGCGATGCCGGGAGAAATGGTCGGCATGCGCGAGGGGACGCTGATCGTCGGCGTGCGCATGATCGCCTGCGCCTGCGCAACCCCGACGCCGAGACAGGCGGCGAGCAGCAGCGTAGCTCCGACCGACGAAGCGTAGGCCCCGGCGCGTAACCTGCTCTCGGACTTACGCATCATCGGTTCAGCGGCGCGTCTAGGGTGCCGCGACGGCCAAATTGACGAACTTCTCGCGCTGCATCTTGCCGAGCAGCGAGGTGAGTTCGTCCTGGCTCATCGCCTTGTCGAACTGGAGACGGAACATGCCGCCCTTGGCATCACCGATGATCGAAGCCTGGTAGCTGTCGAGCAATGTCGTGATGTCGGCGACGCGCGCCTCGGGTGTGAAGCGCACCAGCGCGCGCGACGGCGCGGCAGTCGCACCGAGTTCGCGCGTGATCGGCGCGCTGGTCGAGAGCGAAGCGGTCTGGAAGGTCGCAGTCTGGGTCCTCGTCAGCACGGCGCCGATGATTCCGGCTTGCAGCACCAGCGCCATGGCGCCCAGGCTCGCCGACCAGGCCAGCGTGCGCGGCGACAGGCTCGCAAAGAAGGTGGCGATGCGCGCCGACAGCGGCAGCGAACCGGCGGCCCGCGCCGGCTCGGCGTCGATGGCGGCGAACAGCTTCTGCATCGCGCGCGCCGACGGAGCACCCAGGCTCTCGTTCAGATGAATGGTCTCTTCGTACTCGCCGCGGATCGCGGCATATTGCCTGGCGAGGTCGGGATCGCTCGCAAGCGCTTCCTCGACGCGGCGGGCGTCGCGCGCGTTCAGCGTGCCGGCGGCGTGCCACGGCAGCAGCATCTCGATCTCACTGGGTTCTCGCTCCAGCATCTTCTTGCTCAATGCCATCATGGCCAGCCTCGCTCAATGCCGGCTGCCTTCAGCAGTTCGGCCAATTTCTTGCGCGCATAGAACAAGCGCGTCTTCACAGTGTTCTCCGGGATGCCAACGATTTCGGCCACCTCTTCCACGGACTTCTCGTGGTAGTAGACGAGATCGACGATTTCCCGATGGTCCGGCGAGAGGCCCGTCAGACACTCCCGCAACGCTTCACTGGTATCCTTCTTCTGCACCACAGTTTCCGGATTGTCGGACGTGTCCTCGATCGCGTTCGCGGCGTCGTCGTCCAACTCAAAATCCTTCCTGCGCCGGAGCGCAGACAGGGCCTTGAATCGGGTGATTGCCAGCAGCCAGGTGGAAACGGCGGATCGGCCCTCGAACTTGCCGGCTTGACGCCAGACGTCGAGAAACACCTCACTGATGAGGTCTTCCGCCGCCTGCTCGTCCCGCACAAGCCGGAGGCCGAAACGATACACCCTGACATGGTGCCGCCCGTACAGCACCTGCATGGCGAGCCGGTCGCCTTGAGCGATCCTGGCGATTAGGACCTCGTCCGAAGCCGCCTGTGTCACGCTCAATGGCCGTCTCGCAAGGTTGGTCGGGTCGATGCGGCAGACGGTTCGACGGGAGGGGCGAAATTCTTCAGTCTACCGCAGTCACACGGGGGGCTGTGTGATCTACCCCACATACGCGAAATTTCCTTTTGCCACCCGCGGCTGGCCGCCTCGCTCAATAACGGTAACATAGTAATGAAGCACTTTCCTGCGCAATGCCGTCCCAACTTGGACAGCCCGACATGCATGGAACCATAGCAGCCTTGCACGACGTATGTCTTCCGAAGCCATGCTTTGGCTCGACCGCATCGCACACGATCCCTAACCGACGACAAATCCTCGGCCGGTCGCGACCGTCCTCCGCTCCCGCGCTGGACAGTGCGGATTCGGTTTCGGAGGATACCAAACCTAAAGGCTTGCCATGTAGATTTTTGGTCTGACAACTACCATTGGCGGGACCATGAGCACGGCCGCGACGTCCTTTCCCGAGAGGAATGCCGCTGAGGTCGCGGATCTCGTCCTCGTGCCCGATGCAGCTGCGCCCCAGGTGCGGGCGCGCCGGACGCGGCAGCGCCGCCAGATGTATATCGGCCAAGTCGCCAGCTACTCGCTCGGCGCCTTCGTCCTGCTGCTCTACGGCTACGACGGCGCCGTTGCGATGAACGTTCCATCGTTGTTCTGGGTCGGCGGTCTCTCGATCATCGGCATCTTCGTCGTCATGTCGGAAGCGGGCGTGGGCGACAGGCAAACCGACCACTATCTCACCGTGTTCCAGATCTCGGCGCATATGGCGCTGCAATTCGTGTTCCTGCTGTCGGTGCCGACCATTGGCGTCGCCTTCCTCAGCGTGCTGTTCCTGATTTTCGCCTTCGGCACGCTGCGCATGACCTCGGCCCAGGCGATGCTGACCTGGGCAATCGCGACCGCCGGCCTCGCCGCCGTCTTCCTCGCCTCCGATCTGCCGATCGGCATGCCCGTTGCTACGCGGCTCCAGCGGACCGCCTCGATGCTCTGCTTCGTGCTGGTGATCGGCCAGTGCGCCTTCCTCGGCCTGTTCGGCGCCACGCTCCGCAAGATCCTGTACCGGCGCAGCATCGAGCTGAAGGCCGCCTATCAGCGTATCGAGGAACTGGCCGAGCTCGACGAGCTCACCGGCTCCTACAACCGCCGCTGCATCATGCGGCTTCTCGACGCCGAGATCGAAAAATCGCGGCAGACGTCGACCCCTTGCGCGATCGCACTGATTGATCTCGACTGGTTCAAGCGCATCAACGACGCCCACGGCCATCCCGTCGGCGACGAGGTGCTGCGCACCTTCGCGATCACCATTTTCGCCAATATCCGCCCGGCCGACTGCTTCGGCCGATACGGCGGCGAGGAATTTTTGCTGCTGCTGCCGGGAACGGATGGCGCGGCGGCGTCGCGCATGCTCGATCGGCTGCGCGGCATCGTCGCAGATCTGGACTGGAGCGCATTCTCCCTGGGCATGCGCGTGACCATTTCCGCGGGCGTCGTGACGCTCCGCGACGTTGATACTGCCGACACGTTTCTCGTGCGCGCCGACAGCGCGCTCTATTCCGCCAAGGCACAAGGGCGCAACCGCATCGCAACGAGCTGACCAATCCATTTTTTCCCGGCGCGACAGAAGCAACCGCCGGGCCGAACGCTCCAGGACAGGGCAATGAGATCGAAATCCCCAAAATCATCCGAGAATTTGCTCGAGGAACTGCAAGCTGCGCTCTCGCACGGCACAGTTGCGCGCCGGGTCGAGACGCTGCGCCGCGTCACTGATCTCTTCATCGGTAATGCGGTGGACTATTCAGACGACCACGTCCGCGTGTTCGACGATATATTCCAATGCCTGATCGAGCAGATCGAGACGTCTGCCAGGGCGCTGCTCGCCGACCGCCTCGCACCGATCGCGACTGCGCCGCCGAAGATCATCCGCACGCTCGCGCTCGACGAGGTGATCGAGGTCTCCGGCCCCGTGCTGTCGAAATCGGAACGGCTGGACGAAGCGACCCTGATCGAGATCGCGCGCACCAGAGGGCAGGCGCATCTCAAGGCGATCTCGCTGCGGCGGGTGCTGTCGGAAGCACTGACCGACGTGCTGGTGACCCGCGGCGACGAGGGCGTGGTGCAATCGACCGTCAGCAATCCGGGCGCGCGGCTCTCCGAGGGAAGTTTCACCGACCTCGTCACCCGCGCCGAACGCGACGATGATCTCGCCACTTGCATCGGCTTGCGGCCCGATTTGCCGCGCCATCACTATCTGAAGCTGATTGCGAAGGCCTCCTTGAGCGTGCGCAGGAAGCTGGAGGCCGCGCATCCGGATCTCGCAGACGAAGTCTCCAGCGTGGTCCAGGAAGCGGCCCAGCGGGTCCGCGCCGCCGCCATGACCCGACAGACCGAAATGGCGCGCGCGCTGGTGAAGTCGCTGCACGAGGACGGCCGCCTCACCGAATTCCAGGTCGCCGCCTTCGCAGAGCAAGGCAAGTTCGACGAGACCAATGCGGGGCTCGCGGCGCTTGCGGGCGTCGCGGTCGAGACCGCCGAGACCATGATGATCGAAAGCCGGACCGAGGGCGTGATGATCCTCGCCAAGGTCGCGGCCATGCAATGGTCGAGCGTGCGCGCGATCATCGCCCTGCGCGAGAAGCTCTCAGGCGGCTCGCAGACCGACATGCTGACGCTGCGCGACGCTTACGAAGCCCTGCGCGGCTCGACCGCGCAGCAGGTGCTGCGCTTCCACCGCATGCAGCAGGGCCCGACGCCGGCGGCCTGAGGCCGGCGAGCTAGTAGCGCAGAACCCTCGCCCCCACCAGCGCACCGATCGCGGTCACCAGCGCGGTCGCGAGCGTGTACCAGATCGCGACGAAGAGCGGGGAATCGTCGGTGCAGTGCGAGGCGTACAGCGTCGCGGCGAGCCCGGCCGACACCAGGCCGGCGAGCGCACCGGCGAGCGCGGGATGCGACGGCGCGCCGTGGCGCAGGCCGAACAGCGCCCCGGCAAGCAACGGCAGCGACATCGCTGGGATTGCGAACAGACATACCCTGGAGTTCTTGCCCATCAATCGCATCGTCATCGGCATGGCCGGCGCCATCATCGCCTCACTGCCGATCGCCACCGCAAGCAGGCCGACGGGAAGCAGCAGCAACCAGCCCCAACCACGCAGCAACGCTTCGGGGCGCGACAGATGCAGGCTGACGATGATCGCGGGGATCGCGAGTGACAGCGTGACCGCGAACTTCATGTCGAAGAACGGATTGTGCATCGCGCTCATCACGTCGTGACGCACGCCGAGAAATGTCGCGAAGATCAGGATCGACAGAGGCGCCGCGACCAGCAGCGCCATGGTCAGCATCGCGCCGACGCGCGGCGCGCGATGGGCGTTGTCGGCCGCGAGCGAGCGAATGAGTTGATCGGTATCCATGACTAGTGGTCCCGCAGTTTGGCAGTCAGCGCCGCAAGGCCGCGATGCAGCGCGACCCGCACCGCGCCCTCGCTCATCGAATATTTCGCCGCCGTATCCTTGATCGAGGTGCTGTCGACCGCGATCGACTGCAACACGTCGCGCTGGCGTTGCGGCAGCGTGTTGAGCTGGCTGGCGACCTCGCCCGCCGAGGCCGTCTCCTGCGGCGCCTCGCCCGGCAGAGTCTCGGCGAAATCGTCGATGTTGACGAAGATCCGCCTGCCCCGCCGCCGCAGCATGTCGATCAGCTTGTTGCGGCCGATCGCAAACAGCCACGGGGCGAAGGGGGCTTCGCTGTCCCAGGTGTGCCGCTTCAAATGCACCGCCAACAAAATCTCCTGCACGATATCCTCGGCCTGGTCGGGAGGCTGCCCAGCCCGCGCCAGGCCGCGCCTGGCGGCAGCGCGCAGTACAGGCGTGACCGCCCTCAACAGGCGATGATACGCCGCGTCATCGCCTGCCATGGCCGACCGCATCAGGCCGGTCCACTCGTCCTCACGTCCGCGCACGTGCGCCCTCACCATGCAATTCGGCCGTTCTTTCAATTTGTTACGGCGGCACCTTCAAGATCACGATCTCGTGATCCGTGCCGGGCCACGCGACCGATACGGCCGTAAAGATCTGGGACGGCTCATAACACCGATCGGTGCTGTCCGCACCCGGCGGCCGGCCGCGAGGGGCCTAGTTTGCCCCGCTTTTGCCCCGTGTAGCCCGAAGATTCCCATTTTTTGCCGCGCTGTCGTCACGCCCCGGGGTCTCTGTTCGCTTCCGGGACGGGCGAAATTGGGGAGATCGTCAACATGAAGAAAGCCAGCGGGCGCGCGGCCCTGATTCTCCTGGCCGGGCTTTTCTTGCTGTTCGGGGGCATTGCACAGGCGGCACCGACTTCAGCCGCAAGCAGCAAACCGGACAGCGCAGGCAACCAGGCCGACGCAGTCAAGCCGAGCAAGCAGCGGCGCCACACGTCGCGCCATCGCGACAGCACCAAGACGGCGCAGAAATCCGGCGACAAAACCGACAACAAGGACGCCGCGGCAACGGCCGGCGATGCGAAGGCCGACAATAGCAACGTTCCGGCCTCGCGGCAGATGTCGCCGGAAGTCGCCAACGCCAATGCGCAGCTCGCCGCCGCCGATACGCCGACCGCGGCTGCCGCCTCCGCGATGACGGGCCGCGCCAACGACAACGTCCAGGCAGCGGCCGATAATACCGCCACCCCGAACGCCGAGAGCCAGGTCGTCGCACCCGATCAGCTCAACGACATCGACCGCGCCTTGCAACAGGACAACCCGCCGGCGCAAAAGGCGGTGATTGCCGCAACCGATGCGCAGCCGCGGCCGGCGCCGGTGATGGCAAGCAGCCAGCAGAGCTCGGCCTGGGACCAGAGCTCCCTGATCGGCAAGATCTTCATCGGCGTCGGCACGCTGCTGACGCTGGCTTCCGCCGCGCGCATGTTCATGGCTTGAATCCAGCCTGATTGCCGGCCCGCGGGACCTCGTCCGGAACGCGCACCTCGGCGTGTTCCGGACGACTTTTCCGACATCTTTGGCCCTTGAAACCCACCGCGCCAGCGGGCACATTGCCCGCTCAATCAAAAAGCGTGGGTGGAGCATGAGCACGTTCGAACACATCATCGTCGAAAGCAAAGGCGCGGTCGGCATCGTCAAGCTGAACCGGCCGAAGCTGCTCAACGCGCTCTCCTTCGGCGTCTTCCGCGAGATTGCCGCGGCAGTCGACGACCTCGAAACCGATGACGCCATCGCCTGTATCGTCGTGACCGGCAGCGAGAAGGCGTTTGCCGCCGGCGCAGACATCAAGGAGA
This sequence comes from Bradyrhizobium sp. 197, assembly GCF_023073375.1. Taxonomy (NCBI): domain Bacteria; kingdom Pseudomonadati; phylum Pseudomonadota; class Alphaproteobacteria; order Hyphomicrobiales; family Nitrobacteraceae; genus Bradyrhizobium; species Bradyrhizobium sp. 197. The sequence goes on from NZ_JADPJJ010000175.1 coordinate 76,105, forward strand.
TGCAGCCGAAAGGCTTCATCGACATGTTTTCCGAGGATTTTGCCGCGATCGGCGGCGACCGCCTCGCACGCTGCCGCAAGCCGACGATCGCCGCGGTCGCGGGCTATGCGCTCGGCGGCGGCTGCGAGCTCGCCATGATGTGCGACTTCATCATCGCCGCCGACACCGCGAAATTTGGCCAGCCCGAAATCACGCTCGGCACCATCCCCGGCATCGGCGGCACCCAGCGCCTGACCCGTGCGATCGGCAAGTCCAAGGCGATGGACCTTTGCCTCACCGGCCGCATGATGGATGCAGCCGAAGCCGAGCGCAGCGGCCTCGTCAGCCGCATCGTGCCGGCCGACAAGCTGATGGACGAGGTGATGGCTGCGGCCGAGAAGATCGCCGCGATGTCGCGCCCCGCGGTCGCGATGGCCAAGGAAGCGGTCAACCGCGCCTTCGAGACCACGCTCGCCGAGGGCATGAGCGTGGAGCGCAACCTGTTCCACTCGACCTTCGCGCTGGAGGACCGCTCCGAGGGCATGGCGGCGTTCATCGAGAAGCGCAAGCCGGTGAACAAGAACCGGTAAAACGGCTACGTCTCGCGGCTCTGTGCGAGGGCCGCGCTGACGAGCGCGCGATATCCACGCTCGGCCCAGGTCGCGGGGCGATCAAGACCGAGGCGTGCGAGACACGCCTCATCGGCACCGTCGGGCGTTCGTATCAATCCCTGCCACAGCAAGCTCGCCAACGCCTGCGGCGAGCGTTGCGCGCCTTGCAGCATCTCCAACGCCGGGATGAGTCGCTGTTCCACCTCAGTGAAATCACAGCCGAACGGGAACGACGGCAGCAGGCCGGCATCGCGCGCGGGCTTGAGCGCGCTCGTGATCCGTTCTGGATGGTTTTCGCGGTGGCCCGCCGGTATCTCATAGCCGCGCGGCAATTTGCCGGCGTCCTTCGCGACCCGCACCAACTCGCCCTGGAAGCGCGAATCCGTGATCGCCAGCATCCCCGCGATGACATCGGCATCCGACTTCCCCCTGAGATCGGCAACGCCGTATTCGGTGACGAAGATATCCCGCAGGTGCCGGGGAATGGTCTCGTGCCCATAGCGCCAGAGAATGTTGGATTTGAGCGAACGGCCCGCCTGGCGCGTCGCCTCGAGCGTCAGGACCGATCGCGCCCCTTCGAGCGCAAAAGCCTGCGCCACAAAATTGTATTGCCCACCGACGCCGCTCACCACCTGCCCGTTGTCGAGGCCGTCGGAGACGGCCGCGCCTAAGAGCGTGGCCATCATCGTGTTGTTGATGAAGCGCGCATCGATCCGCGCCCGGCGCTTCCGTTCCTCCTCGCCGTAGAGTTCGTTGGTGAACGACACCGGCATCATCTGGATGCGCGCGATCTGGTCAGGCGACATCTCGCGCAACGCACGATAGAAAGATTTCGGTCCGAGGAAGAAGGCGCCGTGCAGCACCACCCCGTCGACGGCACGCTTGAGGATGCCGGCGTCGATCAAGCCGATGAAGGCTTCGGTCAGCATTTCGCTGACGCCATAAAGCCCTACCTCGAAGGCTCCGGTTTCCTGCGGAACAGACAGTCGTGCGGGTGACAGCCGAGCCACGATTTTTTGAAAGGCAGCGCTGTCGCGATGGCGCAGGATCAGACCCTGCGCCAGCGCATCGCCGATCTGTCCGATGCCGATCTGAAGCGTGCCACCATCGCGTACCAGCGATGCCGCATTCAGTCCGATCGCGTACTTGACGTTGGAGATCGGCTCCGACGGCGGCGCAAAGAGCGGAAAGTCGGTCGCAGCGCTCTCCAGCACGGCGCTGAATTCATCGGCCGGAAGGTCGCCCGCGCCCGGCATGAACGGCAGTTCGGAATTCACCTGTGCGATCAGCTTGAACGATGCACGCCCGGCGCGGCGTTCACGCAGCACGTCCAGTGTCGTGTCAGTGTTGCAAGACAGGCTGTAGCGCGGCACTCCGTCGACGACGCGCTTGGCCACCAGTTGCGTCACCACATTGAGCCCGCGCGCCAGCAGATAGCTTGCCGCGTGGGTATAGTTGGCCGAGATGTAATTCTGCTGCGCGGCCGGCACGTGCAGCCAGCGTCCCGCCAGAAAGAAGAATTCAACGACTTCGACGTTGGGCGGCAACCGGCTTTCGCGCAGCGCATCGGCATAGGCAAGATCGGGATAGCCGCCGAACAATCGGTCGATCACGGGCGCGATGAACCGGTGCTCGATCAAGCCTTTCGGTCTCGGCTTTTCCAACGTCAGCGCCGAGAGCAGTGTCAGCTTGACGTCAGGATCGGCACAGGCACGCGCATAGAGAGCGTTGACCACATGATTGGCCTTGCCGAGGCCGAGCGGCAGTCCGACCACCAAATCGGTTCCGACAGCGCGAACGATCTCCTCCGCGAGAGCATCGGAATCGGAGAAGAGCTTCGGCATCATCCGTGGGGTCCGGACTACATGACAGGCACCTGACGGATTGGAAGCCGCCAAGCTCCCTATAACGCATCCTGGAGGGGATTGGTGTGTGACGCACCTGCAACAAGCACGGAATACATGGGGGTTTTCCCCGCGGCAGTTTGCCTGCGGGACGTCGGCTGGTTAAACAGTTAAGAGAGCCGCCGTCGGCGGGGGCGGACAGCCGGGATTTGCGGGATTACATGATTGGGCGTGCCGCCAGAGTTGGTCGCGTGATGACGCGGCATCGATCGGGCGTGGCTCCTGTGCTCGCGACATGGACCACGCTGGCGCTCTGTTGCGCCCTGCCCTCCGCCGCATGGGCGGAAGCCCTGCCGGAGGCGCTCGCCAAGGCCTACCAGACCAACCCGCAGCTCAATGCCGAGCGCGCGCGTCAGCGCGCCACCGACGAGAACGTGCCGCAGGCGCTCGCCGGCTATCGGCCGCAGATCGTGGCAAGCCTCAGCGCCGGGCTGCAATCGGTGCGCAATCTGCTGCCCGACAACACCATCCAGACCGCCAATCTGAAGCCGTGGATCATCGGCGTCACTGTGACGCAGACCCTGTTCAACGGTTTCCGCACCGCCAACAACGTGCGCGCCGCAGAACTCCAGGTGCAGTCGGGCCGCGAGGCGCTGCGCAATGTCGGCCAGGGCGTGCTGCTCGACGCGGTTACCGCCTACACCAACGTGCTCGCCAACCAGTCGCTGGTCGAGGCGCAGCGCTCCAACGTCTCCTTCCTGCGCGAAACGCTCGCCGTCACCCAGCGCCGCCTCAACGCCGGCGACGTCACGCCGACCGACAGCGCCCAGGCCGAGGCGCGGCTCAACCGCGGGCTTTCCGATCTCAACGCCGCCGAAGTCGCGCTGGCGGTGAGCCAGGCGATCTACGCGCAGGTGATCGGCAATGCACCGTCGCAGCTTCGAGCCGCCGAAGTCGTCGACCGCTATCTGCCGAAGAGCCGCGAAGACTCGCTGATGATGGCTATCCGTCAGCACCCGGCGGTGATGGCGGCGGGCTTCGACGTCGATGTCGCCTCCACCAACATCCGCGTCGCAGAAGGCGCGCTGCTGCCGAGCGCGAGCATCCAGGGCAGCGCCAGCCGGAGCCGCAACAACGACCCGACGCTCGGCACCTTCGCCGAGGACCAGGCCTCGATCGTCGCCAACGTCACTGCGCCGATCTACGACGGCGGCCAGGCTGCTGCGCAGACCCGGCAGGCCAAGGAGATCACGGCGCAGAGCCGGCTCGTGCTCGATCAGGTGCGCAACCAGGCGCGCACCGCGGCGACCAGCGCCTGGGTTGCCAACGAAGGCGCCAAGATCGCGGTGTCCGCTTCCGAGTCCGAGGTGAAGGCGGCAACCGTCGCACTCCAGGGCGTGCAGCGCGAGGCCGCCGGCGGACAGCGCACGACGGTCGACGTGCTGAACTCGCAGGCCGATTTGATCCAGGCCAAGGCCCGCCTGATCGGCGCCAGCCGCGACCGCGTGATCGCCTCCTACACGCTGCTCAGCGCCGTCGGCCATCTCGATGTCAAGACCTTGAGCCTGAACACGCCGGACTATCTGCCCGAGGTGCACTACCAGCAGGTCCGCGACGCCTGGCACGGCCTGCGCACGCCGTCTGGGCAGTAGACGCTCGCGACGCGGGCTGGGCGCAGAAGTAAAAGGCCTGGTCGCCGTTTCGACGCGCCACGCCGGCTCCTTTGACATTCTGTCGCCCATGGACTACAGTCCCACCCCTATGATCGAGGTGAGGCAAACTGAGCGCTTTTCGGAGTGGTTGGACCGTCTCAAGGACGCGAACGCGGTCGCCCGTATCGCCGTCCGCATTCGCCGCATGGAGATGGGCAATCCCGGCGACAGCAAGAGCGTCGGCCGGAATGTCCGGGAAATGCGCATCGACTATGGCCCGGGCTACCGGATCTATTATGTGCAGCGCGGAGCGCAGGTCGTGATCCTATTGTGTGGTGGCGACAAGCGCACACAACAGCAAGACATCGAGCAAGCCCAGAAGCTGGCGGAGACAGTGTGATGCCCAGGGCCACGTCCAAAGCCGCAGCCAAAACGGCTACCAAGACAACACGATTTGATGCCGCCGACTATCTCGACACTGAAGAGCGTCAGGCCGCCTATATCGCGGTCGCGCTGGAAACCGGCGATGCGGATTTCGTGCGGGATGCGCTTGGCCTCGTCGCACGTGCACGCGGCATGAGCGAGATCGCCAGGAAGGCCGGCTTGAATCGCGAAAGTCTCTACAAGGCTCTTGGAGAAGCCGGCAATCCCGAGTTCGGCACTGTCATGCGCATCGTTGGAGCATTGGGCCTGACATTGTCCGCGCAGCCCGCGACAAGCGGGCGGCCATCGAAGCGACGCCGGGTTGCGTAAGGGGCGCTCTGCTCCCGGGCGAATTATGGTATTCATCCGGGAACGATAATGCGGGAGAGAAACCATGCTCAGCCGACGTAGCGTCCTGCTTGCCTCCCTTGCCGCCGGAGTTGCCATGTCCAACAAAGCCCACGCCCGTGCGGCACAGCCCGCGACGCCGGTCAACTTCGACGTTCCGCTGCATGCCTGCGACTGCCACACCCATATCCACGGCGATCCCGAAACGTTTCCGTTCTTCGCTGGGCGTGTCTACACGCCCGAGCTGGCATCTCCGGAGGAGATGGCCGCGCTGCACAAGTCGCTGAATATGGAACGCGTGGTGATTGTCACTCCAAGTGTCTACGGAACCGACAATTCGTCGACCCTGTTCGGCATGAAAGCACGCGGCGTCAATGCTCGCGGCGTGGCCGTGATCGACGACAAGACGCCGGAGAGCGCGCTGGACGCGATGCATCAGGACGGCTTCCGCGGCGTCCGCCTCAATCTCGCGACCGGCGGCGTCAACGACCCCAATGTCGGCCGACCGCGCTTCACCGCCGCAGTCGAGCGCATGAAGGCGCGCGGCTGGCACGTGCAGCTTTACACCACGCTGCCGATGATCTCGGCGATCAAGGACCTCGTCGAGACGGCGCCGGTACCTGTCGTGTTCGACCATTTCGGCGGCCTCGAAGCCTCGCGCGGCCTGGGCCAGCCGGGCTTCTCCGATCTCGTCGCGCTGGTGAAGTCGGGGAAGGCCTATGTCAAGATTTCGGGCGCCTATCGCTCGTCAACGCTCGCGCCGGATTACAAGGACATTGTGCCGTTCGCGCAGGCGCTGATCACCGCGAACGCGGACCGCATCGTCTGGGGCACCGACTGGCCGCATCCGGATTCGAGCCGCGTCGAGGGACGCAAGCCAACCGACGTCGCGCCGCTCTACCAGATCGACGACGGGCGTCTCCTCAATCAGCTTCCGGTGTGGGCACCGGATGCGGATGTGCGCAAGAAAATCCTGGTCGACAATCCGGCGCGGCTCTACGGATTTTGATTCGCCAGACTGGTTGAGACTTCGCCGCGCGGACATGGCCGCGAAGCGGAACGCGATTCCAGCTCGAACAGGTCAGCGTGCGCGGCGGGAGAAGAAGGAGATCAGCACCGGCAGCGTCACCAGGATCACGATCGGCGCCAGCATCATGCCAGTGACGACGACGACCGCGAGCGGCTTCTGCACCTGCGAGCCGATGCCTCCAGACAGCGCAGCCGGCAGCAGACCGACGCCCGCGACCACGCAGGTCATCAGCACGGGTCGGAGCTGCAATTCGCCGGTGCGGATCACCGCGCTCATGCGGTCCATGCCTTCGTCGATCAATTGGTTGAACTGCGACAGGATGATGATGCCGTCCATCACGGCGATGCCGAACAGCGCGATGAAGCCGATCGCCGCGGAGACACTGAAGGCGGTGCCGGTGATCAAGAGACCGAGCACGCCGCCGAAGATCGCCATCGGGATCACGCTCATGGCGAGTAGCGTGTCGGTCATCGAGCCGAAATTGAACCAAAGCAGGACGCCGATCAGCGCGAGCGAGATCGGCACCACGATCGACAATCGCCGGATCGCGTCCTGGAGATTGCCGAATTCGCCGACCCAGTCCATGTGCGCGCCGGGCGGCAGCTGCACCTGATCGGCGATCTTCTGCTGCGCCTCGCGGATCGCGCTGCCGAGGTCGCGCTCACGCACCGAGAACTTGATCGGCAGATAGCGTTCCTGCTGTTCGCGATAAATGTAGGCCGCGCCCGAGACGAGGCTGATGGTGGCGACCTCGCTCAGGGGTATCTGCGTGACGGTGCCGTTCGGCCCGGGGGCGCCGATCCGCAAATTCTGAATCGCTTCGGCGCTCCTGCGGAATTCCGGCGCAAGGCGAACGATGATCGGAAAGTGGCGGTCGCTTCCGGCCTCGTAGATGTCGCCGGCGGTGTCGCCGCCGATCGCGACCTTGATGGTGGCGTTGATGTCGCCCGGTGCAAGGCCATAGCGCGCAGCCTTGGCACGGTTGATGTCGATCTGGATGGTCGGCTGCCCGAGTGAGGTGAACACCGCAAGGTCGGTGACCCCCTGCACGGTGGCCAGCACCGACTTGATCTTGTTGGCGGTGTCGGTCAGCGCCTGGAGATCGCTGCCGAACAGCTTGATCGAGTTCTCGCCCTTCACGCCCGAGACGGCTTCGGAGACGTTGTCCTGGAGATATTGCGAGAAATTGAACTCGACGCCGGGGAAACGATCGTCGAGCTGCTTGAGCAGTTGCGCGGTCAGCTCTTCCTTGTCGCGGGTGCCGGGCCATTGGCTGGCCGGCTTGAGCGGCGCGAAGAACTCGGCGTTGAAGAAGCCGGCGGCATCGGTGCCGTCATCGGGGCGGCCGTGCTGCGACACCACGGATTCCACTTCAGGCCGCGCGCGGATCACCTTGCGCATCTCGTTGACGTAGGAGTTGCCTTCCTGGAGCGAGATGGTCGGCGGCAGCGTCGCACGGATCCAGAGATTACCCTCTTCCAGCTTGGGCAGGAATTCGAGGCCGAGCAACCGGCTGAGCGCAACCGTCATCAGCACGAGGCCGAGCGCGCCACCGAGCATGATGCCGCGGTTGGCGACCGCCCAATTCAGCAATGGCATGTAGAGCCGATGCAGGATCCGCATCACCCTGGTCTCGGTCTCCCTGACATGAGCCGGCAGGATGATCGCGGACAGCGCTGGCGTCACCGTGAACGTCGCAAGGAGGCCGCCTGCAAGCGCGTAGGCATAGGTGCGCGCCATCGGCCCGAAGATGTTGCCCTCGACGCCGGAGAGCGTGAACAGCGGCAGGAAGGCCGCGATGATGATCGCCGCGGCAAAGAAGATCGAACGTGAGACGTCGGCCGCCGCGCTGAGGATGGCGTGGCTTTTCATGCCGAACAGCGTCTCGGACGACATCTGCTCGGATTCCGACATCGGTGTCGTCTGCGTCAGGCGCCGGAAGATCGCCTCCACCATGATGACGGTAGCATCGACGATCAGGCCGAAATCGATCGCACCGACCGACAGCAGGTTCGCCGATTCCCCGCGCAGCACCAGGATGATCACGGCAAAGAACAACGCGAACGGAATCGTGGCGCCGACGATCAGCGCACTGCGGAGATCGCCGAGGAAGATCCACTGCAGCAGCACGATCAGCAGAATGCCGACCACCATGTTGTGCAGCACGGTGTGGGTGGTGAGCTCAATCAGATCCCCGCGGTCGTAGATGCGCTCGATGCGCACGCCCGGCGGCAGGATGCTGGAGTCGTTGATGGTTTGAACGAGCTGGTGGACGCGCTTGATGGTTGGCGAGCTCTGCTCGCCGCGGCGCATCAGGACGATGCCTTGCACGATGTCGTCGGAATCGTCGAGGCCGGCAATGCCGAGACGAGGCTTCTGGCCGACGGTGACGGTGGCGACGTCCTTGACCAGCACCGGGTTGCCGTTGGTCTGCGCCACCATGGTGTTGGCGAGGTCGTCGATCGAGCGAATCAGGCCGACGCCGCGCACCACGGCCGATTGCTGACCGATATTGACGGTGTTGCCGCCGACATTGACGTTGGAATTGCCGACCGCCTGAAGCAATTGCGGCAGCGTCAGGCCGTTGGCGACCAGCTTGTTGAAGTCGACCTGGAGCTCGTAGGTCTTGCTCTTGCCGCCCCAGCCGGTGACGTCAATCACACCAGGCACGGCACGAAAGCGGCGCTGGAGTATCCAGTCCTGGATGGTCTTGAGGTCGAGCACGCTGTAATTCGGCGGACCGACGAGACGGTAGCGGAAGATTTCGCCAATTGGGCTGAGCGGCGAGATCTGCGGCTGCACGTTGCCGGGTAGTGGCGCGAGCTGCGCCAGGCGGTTCAAGACCTGCTGCAACGCCTCGTCATAGGTGTAGGCGAAGGAAAATTGCAGTTTGACGTCGGAGAGGCCGTAGAGCGAGATGGTGCGAATGGTCGTCAGGTTCTTCAGACCGGCGACCTGGGTCTCGATCGGAATCGTGATGTAGCGTTCGATCTCCTCCGCCGACAGGCCCGGGCTCTGCGTCACGATGTCGACCATCGGCGGGGTCGGATCGGGGTAGGCCTCGATGTTGAGCTGGTTGAACGCAATGAGGCCACCGAAGAGCACGGCGACGAACATGCCGACCATCAGGAAGCGTCGATTGACGGCAAGGGCGACGAGGCGATCCATTCAGGTCTTCAATTTTCTTGGGTCGTCGATCAGCTGCCGGACGCCGCGCGGTCGATGAACAGGCTGCCTTTGGTGACGACCTGCTCGCCGGGCTTCAGATTGCTGGTGACCTCGACGAGGTTGCCATTAATGAGCCCGATCTTGATCTCACGCAGCTCGACCGACTTGTCCTCGCGTGCAACCCAGAGGCGGACCTTGTCGGCTTCATAGATCAAGGCCTGCTTCGGTACCGCCGGCGCGGCGCGGTCGCCGGCCGAATAGATCGTGACGTTGGCGAACATCTCCGGCTTGAGTAGGCCGTCCTTGTTGTCGATGGTGGCGCGGACCAGCAGACGGCGGGTGTTGGCGTCGATCGCGGCGGCGACGTAGTTGATTTTCGCAGTCAGCGGACGACCCGGCAGCGCCATCACGTTGACGGTGATGTCCTGCCCGATGCACACGGCAGCCGCGTCACTCTCGCGCACGAAGGCGGTGAGCCAGACCGTGGAGAGATCGCCGACGACGAACACCGGATCGCTGGCGCCGGAATTGACGTACTGGCCGGGACCGATCTTACGCTGCACGACCGTGCCCGCGATCGGCGAATGGATCGTGACTTCCGGATTGATGACGCCCTTGTCCTGGAACGTCTTGATGGTCTCGTCGGTGAAGCCGAGGATGCGCAGCTTGTTGCGCGCGGCCTCCAGCGCCGTCGCCGAGGAGCGCATGTCGTTCTGCGCCTGAACCTGGGTCGCTTCAGCCTGCTGATAGTCCTTCAGCGGGATGGCATGCCCCTCGTAGAGGTCCTTGGCGCGCTTGAACTGGATGTCGGCAAGATCGATCGCCGACTTCGCCTTGTTCTGCGAAGTCATCGCCGCGATGAAATCGTTCTGGGCCTGCACGGTGTCGGCGGCTTCGATTGTGAACAGCGGTTGACCTTGCTTCAGCATCTCGCCCGGTTTGGCGAGCAGCTTGGTCACCCGCCCCGCATAGGGCGAGAACACCGGCGTCGAACGGTCCTCGTTGACCGCGACCTTGCCCTCGGTGACATATTCGGCCCGGAAGGTCTTGGCCTTGACCGGCTCGATCGTCAGCGTCGCCCATTCCGACGGCGTCGGTGTGAAGTTCTGCGCATTCCTGCGCGACTGGCTGGAGATCTCGGAGTGGCTCTTGTCCTTGGCTCCCGCATAGAGGAAGCCGTAGGCCCCGGCACCGGCAAGGGCTAGTAAAACTACGGATGCGATCACCCGCTGTTTTGTAAGCACCTGCAATCGCTTGGTATTTCCAACTACCATGGGGCCCGGTCATGTCTGCGATGATACCGGCGGATGCCTGCCTCATCGGTCGCGCTAATAGTGCCGAATTGTGATTTCAAACAACCTAAAAAACGCGGCGCGCCTTTCGGTTTGCGTTAAAATTCTGCAACGCGTCAGGTCCAAGTAAGCTCGGTGTCAGTTTCGTGCCGGCCATTGTGCCGGATGACTGCCAAGCGGCATCGCCGGACGGCTCCATTGCGCGGGCGTCTTCGACAGCAGTGCTGAATGACGCACCGCCTTCAACGTGCCGAAACCAGATGGCATGCTCTCGATGAATGCAGCATGTACGGCCTCGCCCAAAATATCCGGGGTGTTCAGGCCGCCTTCGAGCCGTCCGAGATTCCACAGCCAGCGCCCGGTCTGCGCCAGCGACACGCGCACGTGCCAGCTACCGCCTTCGCGGGCCTGGCGCGCCCTAGCCATCATCGCGCCGAACGCCATCAGATAACCGGTGGCGTGATCGAGCATCTGTGCCGGCAATTCCTTCGGCCCGTCGAGGCCGGCGGCCTGTCCCTCGGCATGGTTGAAGCCGGTCGTGGTCTGCACCAGCGAATCGAAGCCGCGCCGCTCTGCCCAGGGACCGGAATGGCCATAGGCCGACAGCGTCACGTAGACGATGCCGGGATTGATTTTCGCTGCGTCCTCCGGCGTAAAGCCGAGAGCCGCAAGCGCGCGCGGGCGATAGCCTTGCGAGAAGATGTCTGCGTCCTTCAACAGCGCGCGCATCTGCGCCCTGCCCGTCTCGCTCTTCAACTCGATGAAGGTGGTGAGCTTGCCGCGGCCGGTGTCGATGGTGAGCCACGGGATGGCCGGCAGCTCGGGGCCTGATACGAGCAGAACATCCGCGCCGTGCGCGGCGAGCGTGCGGCCGGCCACGGGGCCCGCGATGACGCGGGAGAGGTCGAGCACGCGTAGGCCTGCGAGCGGACGATCGCCGTTCGACTGTCCTTGCGGCCACGGCTTTGGCGGAGCCTCGCCGATCTTCTCGATCGAGACCAGCGGCAATTCGGCGAGCGCGCGGGCCTGCGGCAGCGCCGACCATTCGTCGTAGGAGCGCATGAGGGCAACGACGCCGCCCGCAGCATAGGCCGCAGTTTCAAAATCCTCGCCCTTCCATTGCATCAGCGCGGCCTGCACCTTCTCGCGTTCGGGTTCGCAGCCGAGCACCTTGCAGACGGCGTCGCGATGATGCGGGAAATTGGTGTGACAGCGAACGAAGCGGTTGTCGCCGGTCCTGTAGACGCCGGCAATGGCGTCCCAGGCGGGTGGCGGCGGCTTGTCGTCGACGCGTAAATAGCGCTCGGAGCGGCATTCGGCGACAGCGTGGCGCATGTCGATGGTGACATCCTGCACCTCGCCGCTGCGCAATCTCCAGATTTCGGCAGCGGCGAGGCCGGCGGCGGCGATCGTGGTTTGTCCAGCGACGGCGACGCGAAACGAGGACGGGATTTGCGGCTCCTCGCCGGTCAGCCGCACGCGTTCGAGCGCGGCCATATCGCCGCCGACGGAGATCCAGATATCCCTGAGAATGTTGGCGGGGCTTTGCATAGCCGCTTCTCTCCCTTTAGTTTTGCGAACTTCTCACTATCCCGGAAGGAAATGCAATGGCCGCCATCGATCCCCTCACCGCAGGAGCCGTGTTCATCGCAACGGCCGCCACCGACGCGGTCTATGTCATGTTCACCTCGGCCGTGATCGCGCGCAAGCGCGTGCCCGCGGCGAACTGGAGCGCGGTCTGGTACATGCTCTCCTCCTACGCCGTGATCAGCTACACCGAAAACGCTTTCTATGTGGCTTTCGCGGCGATCGGCTCCTGGGCCGGCGCCTACGTTTCGCTGACATACCTGCACCGGCCGCCCGGCGGCCCGCCGGTGGGGGCGGCACCGGAGTGAGGGCCCGCCTCTCTCCAATTCGTCATTGCGAGGAGCCCTTGCGACGAAGCAATCCAGACTGTTTCCGCGGATGCATTTCTGGATTGCTTCGCTGCGCTCGCAATGACGAATTGGAGAGTTCAGCATATCCTCCGAAACAGCTACAATACCCTGCATCAACAAGAAGGAGCCAAACAATGGATCTCGGTCTCAAAGGCAAGAACGCCGTCGTCCTCGGCGGCACCCGCGGCATCGGGCGGGCGATTGCGGCGACGCTGGCCGGTGAAGGCAGCAATGTCGCGGTGTGTGCACGCAACGCCGATCAGGTTGCCGCCACCGTTAAGGAGTTGAAGGCCAGCGATATCCGCGCGACCGGGGGCCCCGTCGACGTCACTGACGGCGCGGCACTGAAATCCTGGATTGAGAATGCTGCAAAGGAGCTTGGCGGCATCGACATGCTGTTCTCTAACGCGGGGGCGATGGCGCAAGGCCATGATGCCGCATCGTGGGAGCAGAATTTTCGGCTCGACCTGCTCGGCGCCGTGCATGCGTTCGATGCCGCGCGGCCGTTCCTCGAGGCCAGCGGCGACAAAGGCGGCGACGCCGCCTTCGTCATCATCTCCTCGATCTCGGCGGCGCAGGCCGATCTCGCCAGCTCCTACGGACCGATCAAGGCGGCACTGATCCACATGGCCAAGGGGCTGGCGCGGCAGTAGGCGAAGAAGAAGATCCGCGTCAACGTGGTCTCACCCGGCACGGTCTATTTCAAGGGCGGCGTCTGGAATACGATCGAGCAGAACATGCCAAAACGCTACGAGGATGCGCTGAGCCGCAATCCAACCGGCCGGATGGCGACGCCGCAGGAAATCGCGAACGCGGCGGTGTTTCTGGCAAGCCCGGTCTCGTCGTTCACCACGGGCTCCAATCTGGTCGTGGATGGCGCGATCTCGAACCGGGTGAATTTTTAGGAGCACACTGTCATCGCCCGCCTTGTGCGCTGTTGCGCACTGGGGCGGGCGATCCAGTATCCGGAGACGGCGGTGATTGAACCGAGAAGCCGCGGCGTACTGGATACCCGCCTTCGCGGGTATGACCGATAGTGTGGCGGACGATCGATCAACAAATTCGTCATTGCGAGCGCAGCGAAGCAATCCAGAGGCTTGCCGCGGTGACAGTCTGGATTGCTTCGCTGCGCTCGCAATGACGGTGGGGCGGCATTTTAACGCCATCACCTCAATGAAAATCCCGGGACGGCGGCAGGATGCGGACGTTACGGGGGTGGCGGATTTTTTGCGCGGGCGCATCCGCATGGGCGCGGGGATCGTCGTTGAGCGGCTCGATCAGGGCGGCGCCTGCCGGCACCGGGTGCTTGCGGCTCAGGACGTCGTTGGCGAGGCCGACCAGATCGTGCGAACGGTCGATCATGCGCTGGGCGATGAGGTGCGTCACCTTTTCGGGGCTGCTCTGGATGTAGCCCTCGACCAGGATGAGGCGCGCACCCATCACCTCTTTGCGGTACTGCTCCATGATCTTGGGCCATACCACGACATTGGCGATGCCGGTTTCGTCCTCCAGCGTCATGAACACGACCCCGCTGGCGCTCCCCGGCCGCTGCCGTACCAGGACGACGCCGGCACAGCGCACGCGGCGCCGCTCGTTCTCATGATTGATGTCCTTGCAGGCGACGATGCGCTCGCGCGTAAACATCTCGCGCAAGAATTCCATCGGATGGCCTTTGAGTGAAAGGCGAATGGTCTGGTAGTCCGCGACCACCTGTTCGGCGCGCGGCATCACCGGCAACGGCTTGGCGTGCTCGTCCGGCTGCTCGCGTGCGGTGGCCGCTTCGAACAGCGGCAGCGGCACATCGTCGGGCAGGCGCCGCACCTGCCACAGCGCCTCGCGGCGGTCGAGCCCGAGCGAGCGGAACGCGTCGGCATCGGCAAGCAGGATCAGCGCGCGCTTGGGCAGTCCGGTGTCGCGGGCGAAATCTTCCAGCGAGGTAAAGGGCCGGCGGTTGCGGGCGGCGACGATGCGGTCGGCCCAGTCTTCCTGGCTGACGTATTCCTTGCCCTGCCGCTCTGCCTGTTGTTTTTTGAGTGCGTCCTCATCCGGATCGAGCCAGTGAAAGCCGTCGATCTGGCGGAAACCGAGACGGACAGCACAATACTTGCCCTCTGTATTTTCCAGCGTGTTTTGTGCGGAACTATGAGACACGTCGATGTCGCGCACCTCGACGCCGTTCTTGCGGGCGTCGCTGACGATCTGCGCCGGGGCGTAAAAGCCCATCGGCTGCGAGTTCAGGAGACCGCAGCAGAATGCATCGGGATGATGAAGCTTCAGCCATGAAGAGACGTAGACAAGCTGCGCAAAGCTCGCCGCGTGACTTTCCGGGAAACCATAGGAGCCAAACCCCTTGATCTGCTCGAAGCAGTTTTTTGCAAATTGCGGATCGTAACCTCTGCGTATCATGTTGCCGATCATTTTCTCTTCGAAATTTCCGATGGTACCAACGTTGCGAAACGTCGCCATGGCACGACGCAATCCGTTCGCCTCTTCCGGGGTAAATTCTGCGGCCACGATCGCAATTCGCATGGCCTGCTCCTGGAAAAGAGGAACACCAAGCGTCTTGTACAGAACGTCTCGAAGCTCATCTTTATTGCCACCCTTAGGGTAGGGATATTCGATATCCTCGGGCCGCATTTTCCGCCGCCGCAGATACGGATGCACCATGTCGCCCTGGATCGGTCCCGGCCGCACGATCGCGACTTCGATGACGAGATCGTAGAAGGTCTGTGGCTTCAGGCGTGGCAGCATGTTCATCTGTGCGCGGCTTTCGACCTGGAACACGCCGAGCGATTCTCCGAGGCACAGCATGTCGTAGACTTTGCGGTCGTCCTGCGGGACGCTCGCCAGAACCCAGCGCTCACCCTTGTGCTGGTCGATCAGATCAAAACACTTGCGGATGCAGGTCAACATGCCCAGCGCGAGCACGTCGACCTTCATCATGTTGAGCGCATCGACGTCGTCCTTGTCCCATTCGATGAAGGTGCGATCGTCCATCACGGCGTTACCGATCGGCACATAGGTGTCGAGCCGGTCTTGCGTGAGCACATAGCCGCCGACATGCTGAGACAGATGACGTGGAAATTCGATCAGCTCGGTCGCGAGCTCGACCGCGAGGTTGATCATGGAGTTTTGCGGATCGAGGCCGGCCTGCCTGACCTGCATGTCGTTGAGGCCC
Organism: Bradyrhizobium sp. 197; assembly: GCF_023073375.1. NCBI lineage: Bacteria > Pseudomonadati > Pseudomonadota > Alphaproteobacteria > Hyphomicrobiales > Nitrobacteraceae > Bradyrhizobium > Bradyrhizobium sp. 197. Next base: position 91,567 of record NZ_JADPJJ010000175.1, read on the forward strand.
TTGCCCCAGCTGCCCCAGACGGTGTCGGCGAGTGCGGCGGTGACGTCCTCGGTCAGGCCCAGCGCCTTGCCGACGTCGCGGATGGCGCTGCGGGGGCGATAGTGAATGACGGTGGCGATGATCGCGGCGCGGTGGCGGCCGTAACGGCGATAGACATATTGCATCACCTCCTCGCGCCGCGAATGCTCGAAATCGACGTCGATATCGGGCGGCTCCAGCCGCTCCTTGGAGATGAAGCGCTCGAACAGCAGATCGACCTTGGTCGGGTCGACCGAGGTGATGCCGAGCACGTAGCAGACCGCCGAATTCGCCGCCGATCCCCGCCCCTGGCACAAAATGTTCTGGCTGCGCGCGTAATGCACGATGTCGTGGACGGTGAGGAAGTAATGCGCGTATTTCAGCTCGGCGATCAGCGCGAGCTCTTTCTTCAGGGTGGCGCGCAGCTTGTCGTCGATCTCACCATCGAAATATTTGTCGACACCCGCCCAGGTCATATCCTCCAGATGCCCTTGCGCGGACTTCCCCGGCGGCACCGGCTCGTCCGGATACTGGTATTTGAGCTGGTCGAGCGAGAAGGTGATCTTGTCCGCAAAGCGCATGGTCTCCGCGATAACCTCAGGGAAATCGCGGAACAGCCGCGCCATCTCCCTGGGTGTCTTCAGAAACCGCTCTGCATTGGCTTCCAGCCTCCGGCCGATCGCCTCGATCGTGGTTTTTTCCCGGATGCAGGTCAGCACGTCCTGGAGAGGACGGCGGCCGGCATCGTGATAGAGCACCTCGTTGGTCGCAAGCAGCGGCACTTTTGCTTTTGCGGCGAGATCATCGAGCTGCGCGAGGCGGCGCCGGTCGTCGCCGCGATAGATCAGGCTCGCCGCCAGCCACACGCCCCCGGCGCGGCTCGCCTTCAGCTTGGCGAGAATGTCCTGCGCTTGCGCCGCATCGAAGCGATGCGGCAGCGTCAGGATCAGGAGCTGACCTTCGGAAAACGCAAGCAGATCGGCGAAGGTGAGATGGCACTCGCCCTTCTCGATCCGCGTGATGTCGTCGCCGCGCTTGCCCCGGGTGAGAAGCTGGCACAGCCGGCCATAGGCGGCGCGGTCGCGCGGATAGACCAGAATATCGGGCGTACCGTCGATAAAGACGATGCGCGTGCCGATCAGCAGCTTTGGCTTGTGCAGCACCTTGTCATTGTCGAGTTCCTTGTAGGCGCGCACCACACCGGCCAGCGTGTTGTGATCGGCGATGCCGATCACGGGAATGCCGAGGATACTGGCCTGATGCACATAGGCGCGCGGATCCGAGCCGCCGCGCAGGAAGGAGAAATTCGTGGTGATGCCGATCTCGGCATAAGCTGGTGTATTCATGCGAAGAGACCGTGCACATACCAACCGGGAGGAGCGGGCTTGCCGTCGTCATCGAAGCACTCCCCTTCGTAAAGACCGTCGCGAAAGATCCAGAAGCGCAGGCCCTCGGCATCCTCGATACGGAAATAGTCCCGCGTCAGTTGCTTGCCGTCCTGCCGCCACCATTCCATGGCGATGCGTTCGGGCCCTTCGACCCGCACCACCGCATGCTGCGCGCGGCGCCAGGTGAATTGATGCGGCGGGCCGTCGGGCACGGTCGCGAACGGAACCACGACCGGCTCGGGCTTGTCGAACAGCCGCAAGGGACGCAGCGGCGGCTCACTCTCGGTGCGCGCTGGCCATTCGGCCTGCATGGCCACGGCGAGATGGTGCTGCGCGGGTGCGGCCAGCACCGCACATTCGGGGATATGGGTGTCCTGCGGCAGGTGCACGACGACGCGCTTTCCGCCGATGCGCGCGGCGATGCGGTCGATCAGCGCGGCAAGCTCGTCATTGTCGTGGACATGGGCATCGAGATCGCGCTGCTCCTGCACCACGATCTCGGTGCGGCTCGCCGACAGCCGCACCATGTCGAAGCCGAAGCCGGGATCGAGGGGATCGGCCAACGCATCGAGGCGCTCGCGGAACAGCCGGTCGACGACGGCGCTTCGCGTCACGGGACGTCCGGTCTCGACCATGATCGCGCGCACCGCGCCGTCGGTGCGGAAGAAGGCTGCTTCCAGGCGGCGCGCGCCCTTGCCTTGCTTCTCCATCGCCGCGATTAGCGTGTCGGCGAGTCGCGACAGCGTCATCGCGATCATGGTGTCGGTGGCGATCGGCTCGGCAAAGCGTTTTTCCACGATGTAATCGGGCGGCGGCTTTCGCGGGCTGATCGGCGCATCGCCCTGCCCCAGCGCATGCGCGAGCAGCGTGGAGAACCGCGCACCGAACCGCGCCGTGATTTCATGTGGCTCGCGGGAAGCGACATCGCCGATCGTCTTCAGGCCGGCGCGACGCAAGCCCGTGGTGATGGCCTCGCCCGCACCAAGCGCGGACACCGGAAACCGGCTGATCGCCGCCGCCTCCCTGCCATCGGCGACGATGGTGCCCGTGACCTGGCGCGTCAGCGTGCGTGCGCAAACCGAGGTGCCGGCGATCGCCGCGCTGACGGCAAAGCCCTGGCGATCGAGGGCACGGACGAGGGTCTGCAACAACGCAGTCTCACCGCCGAACAGATGCGCACAGCCGGTGATGTCCAGAAACAGCCCGTGCGGCGGATCGAGCGCCACCAGCGGCGTGAAACGATCGCACCAGTCGGCGATGTCGCTGAGCGTCTTCGCATCGGTCACGACATCGGCGTCGAACACCTTTAAATCCGGACACATCGCCCGGGCATTGGCCAGGGGCTGGCCGATATACAGACCGAGGCGCTCGGCGGCCTCGTCCAGCGCATGGATCACCAGCGCGCTGTTGTCCTTGGCAACGACGATGCTGGGCTCGTTATTCTTATGCAGTCCGGCGTTGCCAAAGAACCGCTGGATCCGGTCGATGGGCAGGCGCGGCAGCCACAGGCTGAGGATACGCCGGCGGTTCAGAGAACTGGCACTCATCACATTTCCATTCCATGATCCAACGGCCGCACGGGCCATGACGATTGCGCAGGAGCTCGGCATCGAAGCGCGGCGCGCCCCAGGCACTCCACACCGACCCCGGCGGCGAATGCGCCGCGCGCAGCATCCATCGTGTCTCCGCGGTCGATGGCAAAGGTTGCGCGGCCATCCGCAGCAACAGGCCAGTCACGCCTGAAGATTGCGCGGCCAGCGTCAGCTTGCGGCTCGCCACGAGATCGAACTGCCTGGTTTCGCCCCAGAGCTCGAGCACGACCGCACCCAGCGCATCGCAGGCGAGCGCATCGGCCGAGGTGCGCAGCGCGCTCTCCACATCGGCGGCGCGCACCATCACCATGCGGCGCGGATCGAGACCGATCTCGGCGAGCCCGCTCATCGACAGCGCGCCGGTTTCAATGTCTGAAAAATCCTGCCGCACCCATAGCAGCGGTTTGCGCGCCGTCACGCGCCCCGCAAGTCCCGTGACAAAGCCCGTCGCGGCCGCGCCCTGACGTCCTTCGCAAAACACCTCGTGGATCGCCGCGCGCGCGAGCCCGCCCTTCAACGCGCCGTCGGCCGCGCCGTGACCAAGCGCGACGCGATCGCGCTGATGCACGACCTCCGCCGTCTCGATGCGCTCGATCTGGCCGCGCAAGGTCGCAAGCGCGCTTGTTCGTGCGGTGGCGCATGATCCGCCAAAGTGTGAGCGGTTTGGCGACAAGATCATGCGCCCTCTTAAAAAGAAGAGCGCGATCGGACGCAAAACCGGCGACCACTTTTGCTGATCGCGCTCTGCATGCTCGCCGCTCCTTCAGGGATGATTGCCGGTGCTCTCAAAAGAGAACCAACGGCTGGCTCAATTGTTCATGGTATGTTCTAATATAAAGCTAACGGCGCCCCAGGAGTCAATCGAATTGGGACTCTTCGGGATTCATGAGTAGAATCAAAGGGATTCACACATGGACGTGCAACGCAAACTGGAGATTCTGGCAGACGCCGCCAAGTACGACGCGTCCTGCGCCTCCAGCGGCACCGAAAGGCGGGATTCCAGCGACGGCAAGGGCATGGGCTCGACCGCGCCCGGCATGGGCATCTGCCATTCCTATGCCCCGGACGGCCGCTGCATCTCGCTGCTCAAGGTGCTGCTGACCAACGCTTGCAATTACGATTGCCTCTATTGCGTCAACCGCGCCTCCTCCAACGTGCCGCGCGCCCGCTTCACCGTCGACGAGGTGGTCAAGCTGACGCTCGACTTCTACCGGCGCAATTACATTGAGGGGCTGTTTCTCTCCTCCGGCATCATCCGCAGCCCCGACTACACCATGGAGCAAGTGGTGAGCGTCGCGCGAAAACTGCGCGAGGAGCATCACTTCCGCGGCTACATCCATCTCAAGACAATCCCGGAGGCCGACGATGCATTGATCTCCGAGGCCGGCAAATATGCCGATCGTCTTTCCATCAACATCGAGATGCCGGAAGAGGCGAGCCTGCAGCAATTCGCGCCCGAGAAAGACGTGCGCGCGATCCGCCGCACCATGGGCCGGCTGCGGCTGAAGCTGGACGAGGCCGAGGAAAACCGTAGCGCGAAAACGAAAGCCAGGCCGCAGCGCTTCGCGCCGGCAGGCCAAAGCACGCAGATGATCGTCGGCGCCGACGCGGCCTCCGACCACACCATTCTCCACACCAGCGCCAATCTCTACGGCTCATACAGGCTGAGGCGCATCTACTATTCCGCGTTCAGCCCGATCCCCGACGCCAGCCGCGCGCTGCCTCTGCGCGCGCCGCCCTTGCTGCGCGAGCACCGACTCTACCAGGCCGACTGGCTGATGCGGTTCTACGGCTTCCATGTCGGCGAGATCGTCGACGACAGCGCGATGCTGCCGCTCGACATCGATCCAAAACTCGCCTGGGCGCTGCGCCACCGCGACCGCTTCCCGCTCGACGTCAACCGCGCCAGCCGCGAGGAATTGTTGCGCGTGCCGGGCTTCGGCACCAAGACGGTCGAGCGCATCATCGCGACGCGGCGCACGACCACCATCCGCGTCTCCGATCTCGCACGGCTGCATGTGCCCCGCAACAAGGCGCTGCCGTTCATCGTCCTCAGCGATCACCGGCCCACGCCGCATCGCCTCGACGAGGCACGGCTGATCGAACGGTTCAAGCCGAAGGCAACGCAACTGGGGTTTGGCTTCTGATGAAGTACATCACTCTCAATACCGAAACCGATTTCGACGGCTGGCGCAAAGCCGCACGTGCGCTCGTGCTTCATCAGGTGAAGCCGGCCGATATCACCTGGGCCGTGCAGGGCGGCGAAGCGGAGCTGTTCGCGCCGCCCTCGCCGTCTCGGCTGCCGGAGGCCGGCAATGGCACCTTCAACGTCCCAGCAAAATTCGTAGAACTCGCCAAGGCCGCGATCCTCCATCACGACGGCGAGCGTTTTTCGATCCTCTATCGCCTGCTGTTTCGGGTGAAGGGCAATCACGACCTCATCGAGGTCGCGACCGATGCAGATGTCGCGCAAGTCACGGCCATGGCAAAGGCGGTCTATCGCGACGAGCACAAGATGCACGCCTTCGTGCGCTTTCGTGAGATCGGCCGGGAACGCGAAGCACACTACGTCGCCTGGTTCGAGCCGGAGCATCATATCGTCGAGCTCGCCGCGCCGTTCTTCGCCAAACGTTTTGCCGACATGCCATGGTCGATCCTGACGCCGGATCTCTGCGCACATTGGGACGGCCACGCGCTCTCGTTCACGTCTGGCGTCAGCAAGAGCGAGGCGCCGGGCGAAGATCGGCTGGAGGAAACCTGGCGGCGTTACTACGCCAGCATCTTCAATCCGGCCCGCCTCAAGGTGAAGGCGATGCAGGCCGAGATGCCGAAGAAATACTGGAGGAACCTGCCCGAGGCTTCGATCATTAAGCCTCTGATCGAGGACGCCGAACGCATGATCGGCGCCATGATCGCCAATGCCGCAACCGATCCACACAAGCCTCAGAAGCGACCGGAGGCTCCGATGAAACGTAAGTCCGCCACCGACGATCTCGAAGCGCTCCGCGAGGAGGCTGCGCATTGCCGCGCCTGCCCGCTCTACAAGGACGCGACGCAGACCGTATTCGGCGAAGGCCCGAAGTCCGCCAATATCGTGCTGGTCGGCGAGCAACCCGGCGACAAGGAAGATCTCGCCGGCCATCCCTTCGTTGGTCCGGCCGGCCAGATGCTGGACCGGGCACTGGCGGAAGCCGGCGTCGACCGCAAGAAGGTCTATGTCACCAACGCGGTGAAACACTTCAAATTCGTGCCGCGCGGCAAAATCCGCCTGCATCAGAAGCCGAATACGCCGGAGATAAAGGCCTGCCGGCAGTGGTATGAGCGGGAAGTCTCCGTAATCCAGCCCGATCTCATCGTCGCGATGGGCGCCACTGCCGCGCAGAGCGTGTTCGGCAAGATCACCCCGATCGGCAAGACCCGCGGCCGGCTGATCGACCTTCCCGACGGTCACAAGGCGCTGGTGACAGTGCACCCGTCCTATCTGCTGCGGTTGCCCGATCCGGAAGCCAAGGTGCTGGAATATCAGCGCTTTGTCGAAGATCTCAAAATCGCCGCCAGTCTGCAGAAGAAAGCGGCGCGCGCCGCCTAAATACAGGCGGGAAAACGGCTTTCAAGCCCTGGTTGTCATCCAGCCTTCAAATCCATCGGGGACAATAGCCCTTACAGAGCTAAGGGGCGTCCAGACATGACCGATGTTGCATTCGACCACGCGGTAGCCGATCCCGCGCCGATCCAGCCGGCCTCGCGGCCAAATCTCGACAAGGGCTTCAATCCGCTGACGATGATCCTGTTCTTCGGCATTCTTGCCGTGGGCCTGCTCTATGTGGCCTACAGCATTTATTCCGATGTCGATGCGACCGGTACCCGGGTCACGAGCTATCTGCCCTATATCCTCCTTATCGTTGCGCTCCTGATCGCGCTCGGCTTCGAATTCGTCAACGGTTTCCACGACACCGCCAACGCGGTTGCGACCGTGATCTACACCCACTCGCTGCCGGCGGAATTCGCAGTGATGTGGTCCGGCCTGTTCAACTTCCTCGGCGTGCTGACGTCGACCGGAGCTGTCGCGTTCGGCATCGTCTCGTTGCTGCCGGTGGAGCTGATCCTGCAGGTCGGCTCGAGCGCCGGTTTCGCGATGGTGTTCGCGCTGCTGATCGCCGCGATCCTTTGGAACCTCGGCACCTGGTATTTCGGCCTGCCGGCCTCCTCCTCGCACACGCTGATCGGGTCGATCATCGGCGTCGGCGTGGCGAACGCGCTGATGCGCGGCCGCGACGGCACCTCGGGCGTGGACTGGGGCAAGGCCACGTAGATCGGCTATGCGCTCCTGCTGTCGCCGCTGGTCGGCTTCGTCTGCGCCGCAAGCCTGCTGCTACTGCTCAAGATGATCATCAAGAACCCGGCGCTCTATGCCGCCCCTGAGGGCAACAAAGCCCCGCCGATCTGGATTCGCGGCCTGCTGATCCTGACCTGCACCGGCGTCAGCTTCGCCCATGGTTCGAACGACGGACAGAAGGGCATGGGCCTGATCATGCTGATCCTGATCGGCACCGTGCCGACCGCCTATGCGCTCAACCGCGCATTGCCGGAGTCGCAGGTCGCCCAGTTCGCGAAGGTCTCGGATGCCGCCTCCAAGGTGGTTGCGGCCAAGGGCGCCGGTCATGCCATCATCGGCGACCCCCATCCTGTGGTGACGCAGTACGTCACCTCGCATCACATCAGCGAAGGCACCTACCCTTCGCTGTCAGTGCTGGTGAAGGATGTCGGCGATCAGGTTGCGAAATATGGCTCGCTGAACAAGGTGCCGGCGGAAGTCGTCGGCAACACCCGCAACGACATGTACCTGACTTCGGAAGCGATCCGCTTCCTGATGAAGGACAAGGAAAACGACCTCAACAAGGACGAGGTCGCGACCTTGAACGCCTACAAGGGCGGCCTCGACAGCGCGACCAAGTTCATCCCGACCTGGGTGAAGGTTGCAGTTGCGATCGCGCTCGGCCTCGGCACCATGATCGGCTGGAAGCGCATCGTCGTCACCGTCGGCGAGAAGATCGGCAAGACCCACCTGACCTACGCGCAGGGCGCCTCTGCCGAGCTGGTCGCCGCCGCCACGATCGGCGCCGCCGACATGTTCGGCCTGCCGGTATCGACGACCCACGTGCTGTCGTCCGGCGTCGCCGGCAGCATGGCCGCGAACGGGTCGGGTCTCCAGGTCGCCACCATCAGGAACATGCTGATGGCATGGGTGCTGACCCTGCCCGTCGCGATCCTGTTGTCGGGCACGCTGTACGTGATCTTCTCGCGGATCTTCTGAAGCTGATCACGTCACTCAATCGGGATAGGGGGACGCCTCGCGGCGTCGCCCCTCCCACACCACCGTACGTACGGGTCCGTATACGGCGGTTCGGTGGATTATGCGGGTCTCGGAG
>NZ_JADPJJ010000053.1:0-96597 GCF_023073375.1 Bradyrhizobium sp. 197
ATCTTCGCCCATTGGGCGTCAGTCAAAACGAATCGGTCCATCCCAAGCTTGAATCACAACCAAGCCCCGATGAGAATCCTGAATCCCAACAGACCCTAGCTTAAAACACCTGATAAGCTCTGAGCTCAGCTACACCACGCCCGGGGACACGATCCTCTTGCATTCACAAAGATCAAAAGGTGCGTGGAATTCGCGAGTTTCTTTCCCAATGTGAACTAAGCCACAAACGGCAGCAGTCTTAGACGCTAATAAAGATGGAAAGCTATCAGCTTTGCGCTGGCGGGTTGAGTTGCGGCGCACCTGAACCCCAGTCGCGGACGATCATTCCACCAAGTATCTGAGGGAGAATGTCCATGAGCGATCGCAAGGTGTTTACAGACAGCGTCACCGAATTGCCCACCGACGGAATGGCCAAGCATGGTCTGCTGGTCGCTCCAGCAAAGCGCGACGCCCGCAATGAAACGATGGAATTGCTCTTTTCGCTTGAAATGTCTGACAAGGACGATCTGGAGAAGCGTGTTGCTGGGGGCGAGGTATTGTCTGCAGACCAACTGACTCAGAAGTACAGTCCTAAAAAAGCAGACGTCGATGCGCTCAAAACGTGGTTGACCGAACAAGGCTTCACAATCGTCGGCGAAAGTCCCGGCGATACCGGGGTATACGCCAAGGCCACTGTCGGCCAGATCGAACAAAGCCTCGGCGTCCAAATGGTAAAGGTCACAAAAGAAGGAATCACCTATACCGCCGCGCAGAACGCGCCGAGCCTTCCCATATCTGTCGGCGCACCCGTCCATGCCATCATCGGCTTGCAACCATTCCGTCACGCTCACAAGCACATGGCGCGCAAGCTTGTGCACGGCAATCGCGTCACTCTGGATCGGCATGGTCTGCCCTCGCCGAATATCGCCAATTCTCCACCATATCTCGTTGCGGAGATTCTCCATGCATACAATGCGAACGCATTGGGCGTCACCGGCGCAGGCCAGACGATTGCGATATTGATAGATACCTTTCCGAACGATCACGACATCACCGAGTTTTGGAAAGCAAACGGGATCGCCGTCGATCTGGCAAGGATCGGCAAGATCAAAGTGGGCGCTGGCCATCTGCCCGCCCCTGAGGGAGAGGAGACGCTGGATGTCTCCTGGACCAGCGGGATCGCTCCTGGAGCGAAGATTAAAATCTACGCGACGGGTTCGCTTCAGTTTGTGGCGCTCGACCGGGCGCTCGATCGGATCATTGCGGATGCTTCGAACGATCCGAGCCTGCGTCAATTGTCGATTAGCCTCGGGCTGGGGGAAACGTTCATGGGAGGCCCAAACGGCGAGGTGGCAACGCAGCATCAGAAATTCCTCAGACTCGCTGCAATGGGTGTAAATGTCTTCGTGTCGAGCGGCGATGCCGGATCGAATCCGAGCGTCGACGGGCACACCGCCAGCGGCCCAACTCAGGCGGAGTATGCAGCTTCCGATACGGCAGTTGTCGGGGTCGGCGGGACCAGTTTGAGACTTGCACCAGGGAACGGGGCCGTCGCACAGGAAGACGGCTGGCCCGGCAGTGGTGGCGGCGACAGTATCTTCTTCAGCCGCCCTGGCTGGCAGACAGGCAAAGGCGTACCGACGGGGAGCAAACGGTCAGTACCCGACGTGAGTGCCGCCGCAGATCCAAATGAAGGGGCATTTCTGGTTCTGCATGGACAACCCACTGGAATTGGCGGAACAAGTTGGGCCGCGCCGGTTTGGGCTGGTTTTTGCGCTCTCATCAACGAGGCGCGCCAAAAGGCAGGATTACCCTCGCTCCCGTATTTGAACCCGCTCATCTACCCACTCGGCGGCACCGGGTGCTTCCGGGACGTTACAGCTGGCAGCAATGGCGAGTTTAAAGCAACTGCCGGTTATGACCGCGTCACCGGATTGGGGACGCCGGACATGAAGCAATTGATCGCCGCGTTAACACAAGCACCAGTGCAGGCATCCGTCGCGGCGTAGACGGCGCACGAAGAACTTGGCTATCGCTCACGCCTGTAAACTCGCAAGTCCGATGCAGAGCTGGCTGAAAGGCATCAGCTCTGCATCGCGGCCTTAACCGATATCGACGGCAGTACGCGACGTTTGTATCGCCCGAACGGGCTTAATCGTTCTCACCGACGAGGCGCGGCGCGTGGAAATCGCAAGCAAAATCATGGCTCGTGCGAAGACGAGTCGACCCACGGGTGTCACGCAACTGGCCTGTCGGTTTTCGGCTTCTTTCGCTCGGTGGATTTGCTCGACTTCTTCGCGTTCGCTTTCGCGGACCTTTTTGCCCGCGCGGGCCTGATGCCATCGGGCTTATGCTTTACCAGACTAAACGCCGTCATGAGAACGTCGCTACGCGCTGCAGCCGTGGCAGGCAGGTCGGTTACAGTGACGGTGGCGGAGAAAGGTTCGTTGCCTGTATTGGACCTAAATACATAAAATCTGGTCCGTGTCATTTTGGGGATGACCGTGCCATCGCCCTGATGAAGTTCGGCCGTATCTTCCTTGGTGATAACGTGAACGTAGACATCGGGAGCGCTGGTGGCGGTGCAAAGGACTGAGCTGTCTTTGACAATTCCTCGGACAACCTGGCGGTGGGTGGTATCTAGAACGATCGTTTCGCTCATTGGAAATCCCTTTTTTAAATCTGAATAGGCAAACTCAGCACAGCTAATGGTCGCGTGCCTAGCCTCTCAACCGTCGCTGTGTTCGCTTTGGTAGCTGAGGAGCCGCAGAACAGCCGTCGCTTGCGCACCGGGGCCGCTCCCTGAGTCGCTTCGAGTACATGTTCTTGACGCCTGCAAAACGTCAGAGAGGAGCTGTCGCTGACTGCAATGGTCATGAAAGGCGCGGCCTAGCTCGCCACTATCCTTTTAAGGAGAGCTTCGAGTTTCTGCAGCGCTGTCCGCTTCTCAGGTAGGTAGTCATACCTGTCGTATATTTCGTCGAGATCGGTTTTGCCCCCTCCGGTCACGTGGTTAAGCATGATCTCGGCGATCTCGCGTGAGATTGCCAGGCGGGCGAGGGTAGAGCGGAACGTGCGCCGCAGATCCCGTACTTGCCAACCAATCACGCCTGATCGCTTGTCGATCTCCTTCTTCAGCTTTCCCCACGAGCCATCGTTGAAATGCGTGCCCTTGATGTGACCAGGGAAGTAGAAGTCGGTGTTTTTGTCGCGCCAATTGTCGCCGATCTTTTCTTGCCGGTCGAGGATCGCACGAGCCATCGGGAGGATCGGAATTGCGTGCGCGCGCCCATTCTTCGTGAACTCGCCCGGAATCGTGATCACCCGGCCTTCTCGCCACGCTCGCTGTAGCCGTCCTATTTCGCCGTTCCGGCAGCCCCAGAGGATGATGAGCCGGATCATATCCCCGAAGAAGCCCTCGCATGCCTGCCAGATTTTTCTGAGCTCGTCGTCGCTGAGGACACGACTGCGCTTCCTGTCCCTCCCTGGAGCCGTATAACCTTCAAGCGGACTGCGCTTGATGTAGCGGTGCGGAGGCTTTGTGCACCATCGGAGCATTGTCCGCAAAGCGCGGAATGCGTGAAGCTGCTCGCTTGGTACATCAGCGAGCTTGCCGAGTTCACGCTCAATCATTGTATCGTCGAGTTGAGCGAGCGTGCACTTGAACTGAAGACGGTTCAGGAGGCGACGCGTCTCAGATTTCGTGCGCTCGGCTTTGCCCTTGTAGTTCTCCTCAATGAACACGAGCTTCGCCTGCTCGAATTCAATGCTGATTTCCTTCTGCCCGGCGGGAGTGCCGAGCGCAACAAAGGCGCGGCGGCGTGCCTCTGCGAGCTTGAGGTCAGGATAGTGACCGAGCCGTATTTTGGTGCGGTTGGGCTCTTTGAGAATGATCCAGGTCTTGCGACGCTTGCCGACACGCAGGCCGAAAGCTGGCGTCTTCCGGTCCATGTACAGACCGGGCTTCAATGACTGAACCGTGAGATCTGTGAGTGTAAAATTTGGCACGATTTGGCACGCCTTTCACGTGGATTGAGGCGGATAACCATGCCGAAGTATACGACGGCCGAGTCGCGAAAGCACTGTAAAATAAGGGGTCTACGGGCGCTATGTGGAACGGTGGAGAGGCTTCACAAAAGATTGGGAAGCTGCCGTTCTACCATTGAACTACGCCCGCTGATGCGCAAGCCTGCGCGCCTCTGATTAGCCGAGACGGCGCTTCCCGCCAAGCGCTTTGGCGCGACCGGCCGGACGGTTGTTAACGTCTCGGTAAGATTTTGGGTGCGCCGGATTGTGGCGGTGTTATGATCCCGGGTCTGGGGAAAGACGTGCACTGAGTGGGGCGTGTGCATGGTGGGGCGTGGCTACACGATATTCGACACGACCATAGGGCGCTGCGCCATCATCTGGAGCAGCACCGGCGTGGTCGCTGTGCAATTGCCGGAGGCGCGGGAGATCGACACCCGCCGCCGGATTTTCCAGGTCCATCCCGAGGCGCGCGAACAGCGGCCGTCCGCGAACGCCGAGCTTGCGATCGAGGGCATCGTGGGCCTGCTGCAAGGCAACGATCCTGATTTTTCCGAGGTCAGCCTGGATGCGGGCGGCGTGTCCGACTTCAACCGGCGCGTCTACGAGTTCGCCTGCACGATTCCGCGCGGGGAGACGCGCACCTATCACGAGATCGCCAAGGCGCTGGGCGCCTCCGGCGCCGCGCATTCGGTGGCGCAGGCGGTCGCGAAAAATCCCTACATGCTGATCGTGCCCTGCCACCGGGTGCTGGAGGCCGGCAATTACACCGACCGGCTCTCGCCCTATGGCGGGGTGATCTCCAAGCGGCGGCTGCTGTCGCTCGAGGGCGCTCATCCGGTCGCCAGCAAGACGCTATTCGAGGTGCTGCTGCCCGTTGCCCCGCCCCGTGCGCCCAGCTAAGGCGCGATTTTGATCGCACCTTAGCTTTGTTTTTGGTCATGATCCTGTCGAAAAACCGCTAACACTTTTCTGGATCATGCCTAGATAGGCGGGATGGATGCGACCACGCTGCTGACGACGCCCTCGATGACGGTCTCCGAGTTTCGCTGCGATGCGGGACCGGACGACGCGTCGTTTGCGGAGTGCCGCACCGGCCATTCCATCGCCTATGTCCGCGCGGGCAGCTTCGGCTGCCACTGCCGCGCCGGCTTCTTCGAGCTGGTGGCGGGCTCGATGCTGGTCGGCGCACCGGGCGAGGAATACACCTGCACGCATGAGCATGTCTCCGGCGACGTCTGCCTGTCCTTTTTCCTGGGCGAGGATCTGGTCGACGCCCTCGGGGGACGTCGCGACATCTGGCAGGTCGGCGCGACGCCGCCGCTGCCCGAGCTGATGGTGCTGGGCGAGCTCGCCCAGACGGCGGCAGATGGCAACAGCGATCTCGGTCTCGACGAGGTCGGTCAAATCCTCGCCGGCCGCTTCATTGACGTCGTCTCGGGCAAGGCGCGCAAGCCGACAACGCCCACTGCGCGCGACCGCCGCCGCGCCGTGGAAGCCGCGCTGTGGATCGACGCCAACTCGCATGCCGAGGTCGACCTCGAACAGGCCGCGCGGCAGGCAGGCCTCAGCCCGTTCCATTTCCTGCGGCTGTTTTCGAGCGTGCTCGGCGTCACCCCGCATCAATATCTGGTGCGCTCACGGCTGCGACATGCTGCGCGGCTGCTCACTGACCATGACATCGCGGTCACCGATATCGCCTATGACGTCGGCTTCGGCGACCTCTCCAACTTCGTCCGCACCTTCCGCCGCGCCGCCGGCGTCTCGCCGACCAAGTTCCGTCAGGCCTCGAAGGGGAAGCGCAAGATTCTCCAAGAGCAGCTCGCCCTCAACTGACTAGGTTCGTCTCCGGCGCGCGCCAGTTGCGGCGCGCTTTGGAAATGGAGACGACCATGTACGACCATATCGGGCTGCGCGTTGCCGACCTCGACGCCGCCACGCGCTTCTACACCGCGGTGCTGGCGCCGCTCGGTTATGTCCTGTGTTCGAGCGGCGACGGTTATGCCGGCTTCGGGCCGAAGGGCGAGCCGGCGCTGTGGCTGCACCTGAACAAGGGACGGAAAGCCGATGGCGCGCATATCGCATTTCGCGCCGGGGATCATGACGCGGTCAAGGCGTTCCACGGCGAAGGCCTGAAGAGCGGCGGCCGCGACAATGGCGGTGCCGGCCCGCGCAAGGATTACAGCCCGACTTACTACGCGGCATTTTTGATCGATCCCGATGGCAACAATGTCGAGGCGGTCTGCACGTGAGTTCTCTCCGTCATTGCGAGGAGCTCTTGCGACGAAGCAATCCAGACCGTAGTCGCGGAAGCATTTCTGGATTGCTTCGCTGCGCTCGCAATGACGGTGTTTGTGGCGAACGCCTAACATAATCAAGGACACTTTCATGGCCTCCATCCACAATGACATTCCCCTCCCCGCCTCAGCGCACGACGTCTGGGACGCGGTGCGCGATTTCGGCGCGCTGCATCGGCGGCTGGCGCCGGGCTTCGTCACCGCCTGCACGATCGACGGCGATGCGCGCGTCGTCACCTTTGCCAATGGCTCGGTGGCGCGCGAAGTGCTGGTCGATTGCGACGATGCGCGGCAGCGGCTGGTCTACGCGATCAACAGCGAGCGGCTGAAGCATTACAGCGCCTCGGTGCAGGTGATCGCCGAGGGCGATGCGAGATGCCGCCTGGTCTGGATCATCGACATGCTGCCGAACGAGCTTGCAGCTTACGTGCAGGGCCAAACCGGGGATGCCGTGATCGCCATCCACAAGGCGTTTCCGGCTTAGTTTACTTATTTGAGCATGATCCTTTCGGAAAACGGCGGCGGAGGAGCCGGCGGCGAGGACATGATGACCCAGATGGCGCCGATGCTGGAGATGATGAAGGCCAAGATGGGCAAGCGCCGCTTCGCCATGATGATGCAGACCATGGGCCCGATGATGAGCCGCATGATGGAGAATGGCGGCGGCGGGTTTAGCGGCCTCAACGCCGGCAATCTCGGCGGCGGTTTCGGTGCGCCCAATTACGGCGGCACCATGCCAACCGGAATGGGCGGCATTGGCGGCGGCGATATCATGGGCATGCTCGGCAGCGCCGGCGGCGGCGACATGATGGCGATGATCCCGCAACTGATGCGGCTCGCCAAGGTCGGCGGTGGTGACGGCCATCGCCGCCACAGACATCGCTAGTCCGCCGCGGCCGAAAGAGCGCGCCTGATCGCGGCCTTGCTCTCGCGCGGTCCCCAGCGGGTCAGCACCACGCTGGAGCACGCGAGCAGGCCGAGCACGACCATCGAGCTGGCCGCTAGCCAGAAGAAGTTCTGCGCGGTGGCATCGTGCGTCGACAGCCACCAGCCGACCGCTGCGATGTAGATCAGCCGCGCGGTCTGCGCCAGCACCGGGCCGATCACCTTCGCAGCCCCCTGCGACGAGAAATACATCGTCGAGGCGAGGCCAATGAACGCGTAGAACGGCGCCACCGTCGACAAATATTGATGGCTGGTGGCGCGCACGATCTCGCTGTCCGTGAAAATATTGACCCAGAGATCGGGGAAGAGCGCGACCAGGCACGCAGGTGCGCCGACGGCGACGAAGGCGCTCGCGCCTGCGATCCAGGCGATGCGCCGGGCGCGGGCGATGCGGCCGGCGCCGACCGCCATGCCGATCATCGGCACCGAGGCGATGCCGAACGCGAACGCGATCGAGGTCAGCAAAAATTCCAGCCGCGCACCGATGCCGTAGCCGGCGAGGATCGCGGTGCCGAATTTCGCCAGCATGTGGGTGAAGATCGAGATCGTCAGCACCGATTGCAGCGGCGAGAAGCAGGCAATGGCGCCGACTTTGAGGATGTCGAAAAACATCGCCCACTGGATGCGCAGGCCGCGCAGCTTCGGCGTAACGCGGGCGCGGCCGGAAAACAGATACCAGCCCATCACGCAGATGTTCATAGAATAGGCGATCAGCGCGCCGGCCGCGACGCCGCGCATCCCGAGCTGCGGCACGGGGCCGAGCCCAAGGCCGAGCGTGCCGCCGAGCAATATCTGCCAGACCGCGGAATTGAGGATCAACAGCGACGGCAGCTTCATGTTGCCGGTGCCGCGCAGGACGCCCGCCATGGTGTTGAGCAGCCAGGGCAGCACCGCGCCCCCGAAAAACACCTGGGTGTAGGCAATCGCATGTGTCAGCACATCGCCGCGGCCGCCGAGCATTTCCAGAACGCGCGGCCCGAAGACCAGCATGCCCAGCATGAAGACGAGGCCGAAGCTGATGCCGATCAGCAGCGCATGCGCGGCGAGCGTGCCGGCGCGCTCGCGATCGCCGGCGCCGATTGCACGCGCGATGGCGGAGGCCACCGCGCCGCCCATCGCGCCGCCCGACATCGTCATGGTCAGGATCACGGTCGGAAACACCAGCGCCATCGCGGCAAGCGCTTCCACACCAAGACGTCCGATATAGGAGGTCTCCGCAATCACGGTGCAGGTGCCGGCGGAGAGCGCGACCACGTTGGGCCAGGCCAGCCCGAGCAGCGTGCGCAGAATCGGGCCGTCCAACAGCGCGCTCTTCACGGGGCGTGGAGGCGGCGGCAGCGGACGCTCTTGTTCATCGACCGGGATTTCGGCGATGTCGGACATGTCCTCTCCGGGGCACGAGCGCCATTTGCGGCGCCGCAATGAGTAGGTGTGTCAATAAATTTATTCGCGCACAAGGCGCAACGAGGGGCTTGTTAGCACACCACGCAGCGATTCCTCCTGCGTCAGATGCAGGCGTGCCCTGCGGCGTCGCGTTTCAAAGTGGAATTACCCGATGCGCCAGAGCAACGGCGGGCGGCCGCCTGCGGGCGCGCGCAGGTGAACGCCGATGTGCCGCCCGCATCCTGCAGCGAGGCCCTCGAACAATCCCTCCAGCACCTTGGCGCAGGCGGGGTGACAGTCGGCGACGTCGTCCATCAACTTCCAGCTCTGCTGACGGATTTCGAAGGTGCCTTCGGATGGCGTTACCTCGGCCGCATCGCCCTGCGCGGCAAACAGCGCGTTGAGGAACGTCGCGAATTCGCTCGCCCCGCCACGGCCCATCGACAGCGCCGCAGCGACCTCATCGAAATATTGCATCCCTATCAGCTTACCCGTGAGATGCAGGAGATAGCCGGCATCCTCCGGTCCGAACAGCTGCACCATCACGGGCGCGGCGGTGCGAACATATTCCATCGCATAGTTGCGGTAGGCTTTTTCGAGCCGCGGCTTTGGCCAACTCGCAACAGGAAGAGCCGGCGCGGACTTCGCATCGAACAATGGCGCTTCGAGATGCCGCGCGAACACGAGGCGCTGGTCGAGCTCGAGCGGTTGGTCGTATTGATGGTAATAGCCTTCGAGCCCATCCTGGCTCTCGACGCTCTGCTTGGTGCAGACGAAGCCCAGGCGGAGATCACCGAGCGCGACACCGTTGTTGGCGTGCCAGCCGCGCAGCATCGCGCGCGAAACTTCGCCCGGCACGCCGCAGATCGCGGTGCCCTTCCAGATCCAGCGCGGCGGCGGATAGCGGATCCAGGCCTTGGTGTCGCTCTCATACATGTATTCGACGTGCACGCCGCCGATCCAGTTCGAGAGGTAGTGATATTGCGCAGCGGCGACGGCGGGCGGCAGATGGCTCAGCCCGAGCTTTTTCAGCCCCGGCAGGAAGCGCTCCTGCTGCTGGCGGCGGAACACGCGGAAGACGAACTCCGCCGCATCCGCCGTGCCGCGACGCGTGACGACGGTGAGGATCAGGCCGGTGAAGTAGGCGTGATAGAGATCGGCAACCGCGCGCCAGCGTTTCCATTGGGTTTCCTGCGCGGGGTCTGATGCGGCGGACATGTTCGCTCCCGATCGTTATTTTGATCGAGTGTGTCACTGCATTGGGTGACGGACAACCTGAACCGCACGCAGGGCGCCCTGCACGGCGGCCCGCCAATTCCGCATCACGAATTGTGAGTGGCTTTGGCGGCGCGCTCGCGCTCGACGCGCTCGGTTACGTCGCGCGCCATGGCGACCGATCCCTGCACCGCGCCGCCGGCGTCCCGCACCAGCGCGAATGTCATCTCGATGTAGAGCTTGCGTCCGCTCTTGTGCAGCGCGCGGGTCAGTGTCGGCTTGCCCGCAAGCTTCATCGCGCCGCTGGCAAACGCGGTCTCGAAGCCCTTCCAATGCGCGGCGCGCAGATGTTCGGGAATGATCAGGTCGAGATTCTGGCCCAGCGCCTCGTCGGCGGCGAAGCCGAACAGCGCGGCCGATGCACGATTCCAGCGCGTGATCGTGCCCGACGGATCGGAATAGATCAGCGCGTCGGCGACGTCGTTGACAATATGTGCGTCCAGTTGGGATGAATTGGTCATGTCAACACCTTGTGGCCCGGATGATCACTACACCCGAAAGTGCTTGCTCAGCTTCAGGCCCTGTGCCTGGTAGTTCGAGCCGATGCGCTGACCGTACATGGCGTCGGGGCGGGCCAGCATCTTCTCGTAGACGAGCCGGCCCACGATCTGGCCGTGCTCGAGGATGAAAGGCACTTCGCGCGAGCGGACCTCGAGCACGGCGCGCGATCCCAGCCCGCCCGCACCGGCATAGCCGAAGCCGGGATCGAAAAATCCGGCGTAATGCACGCGGAACTCGCCGACGAGCGGATCGAACGGCACCATCTCTGCGGCGTAATCGGGCGGCACCTGCACGGCCTCTTTCGACGCGAGGATGTAGAACTCGCCGGGATCGAGGATCAAATTGCCGTCGGGACGCGCCGCGATCGGCTCCCAGAAATCGTCAACCGCGTAGCCGGCGCGGCGATCGACGTCGATGACGCCGGTGTGGCGCTTGGCGCGGTAGCCGACAAAGCCGCCGCTCTTTTCGCCGGAGAGATCGACAGACACCGCGACGCCGCCGGTGAGATCGGCATCGTCGACGTCGACGAGACGCTCGGTCGCGTGCAGCGCCTCGAGCTCGTCGATGTTGAGGATGGCATCGCCGGTGCGGAAGCGTACTTGCGACAAGCGCGAGCCCTCGCTGACCAGCACCGGGAACGTCTTCGGGCTGATCTCGGCATAGAGCGGGCCGTGATAGCCGGCGCCGATCATGTCGAAGCGGCGGGTGCCGTCGGCGATCACGCGGGTGAAAACGTCGAGCCGGCCGGTCGAGCTTTTCGGGTTGGCGGCCGCGACGATTTCCGGCGGCAGCGCGAGGCTTTCGAGCAGCGGCACGATGTAGACGCAGTTGGTCTCCAGCACAGCGCCGTCGGCAAGGCTGAACTCGTGCAGCTTCAACTCGTCGATGCGCTCGGCGACGGTGGCGCCGGGGCCGGGCAGGAAGCTGGCGCGGACGCGATAGGCGATGTCGCCGAGGCGAAGGTCGAGGCTTGCCGGCTGGATCTGGCTTTCGACGAAGTCGTATGCGGGCAGGATGAGACCGCCCTCCGCCATTGCCGCGATCATGCGGTCGGGCAGGATACCATTGGCGTCGGCGGCAACCGTGAACGTCAACCGAGGGTCCTCATCAGGGGGCAAATGCATCCCGACATGCGGGAAATACTGGCGTTTTACGGCTATCCGATGGACGGCTTGACGGAAAGGGCATTGCGGAATATGAGCATGACTTATCCCGTGGTGATTTGAGCCGGCCGGCTTGCAGCCACGTTAAATAAGTCGCTAAACAGGCCGGGGACCTCTGTGATCCCGGCCCGTGGAGATATTCCAGGCCGGTTTTTTTGTGACCATTTTCGATGGTCACGCAGAGGAGGTCCTATGTCGAAGTCCCCGGCGCCAACCGCACAATATCGTCCCGAAACCCGTCTGGTCCATTCCGGTACCCTGCGCTCGCAATATGGCGAGACGTCGGAGTCACTGTTCCTGACCCAGGGCTACGTCTACAACAGCGCCGAGGAGTGCGAGGCGCGGTTCAAGGGCGAGGACCCCGGCTTCATCTATTCGCGCTACTCCAACCCGACCATCCAGATGTTCGAGCGCCGCATGATCGAGCTCGAAGGCGCCGAAGCGGCGCGTTCGGCCGCGACCGGCATGGCCGCAGTGACGACCGCGATCCTGGCGCCGCTCAAGGCCGGCGATCACGTGGTGGCCTCGCGCGCGCTGTTCGGCTCGTGTCTCTACGTCGTGCAGGATTTGCTGCCGCGCTATGGCATCGAGACGACGCTGGTCGATGGGCTCGATCTCGACCAGTGGCAGCGCGCGGTGAAGCCGAACACCAAGACGTTCTTCCTGGAGAGCCCGACCAATCCGACGCTCGACGTGCTCGACATTCCCGGGATTGCCGAGATCGCGCACAAGGGCGGCGCGCGGCTCGTCGTCGACAACGTGTTCGCCACGCCGATCTGGCAGAGCCCGCTCGCGCTCGGCGCCGACGTCGTGGTCTATTCCGCGACCAAGCACATCGACGGCCAGGGCCGCTGTCTCGGCGGCATCATCCTGTCCTCGGAAGCGTTCATCGCCGAGCACATCCACAATTTCATGCGCCAGACCGGGCCGTCGATCTCGCCGTTCAACGCCTGGGTCCTGCTCAAGGGCCTGGAGACGCTGGGCGTGCGCGTGCGCGCGCAGACCGAGACGGCGGCGCGCATCGCGGACGTGCTGGCGAGCCATCCGAAGATTTCGCGGCTGGTGTTTCCCGGCCGCGCCGATCATCCGCAGGCTGCATTGGTGAAGAAGCAGATGCGCGGCGGCTCGACGCTGGTCGGCTTCGAGGTCAAGGGCGGCAAGCAGGGTGCGTTCCGCGTGCTCAACGAGCTCAAGCTGGCGAAGATCTCGAACAATCTCGGCGACGCCAAGAGCCTCGTCACGCATCCGGCCACGACGACGCATCAGCGCCTGAAGCCGGAGGATCGTGCCGCCCTCGGCATCAGCGAGGGTTTTATCCGCTTCTCGGCGGGGCTCGAGCATCCGGATGATCTGATCGAAGATCTGACCGCGGCGCTGGAGAAGGCGTGAGGTGCTGGTCGTCCCGGCCCCCGTGCGCAATTGCGCACTAGGCCGGGACGACAATTACATCGGCCGGTACGTCCGCACGTCCGCCGGCACGTTCACACCGAGCTTGATCTGGCCGACGGAACGGATGATGTCGTCGCCGAGGAGCTGGGCGAAGCAGGCGTAGCCCCAATCGTTCATGTGCAGGCCGTCGGCGATCACAAAGCTCTCGACCGGAAGCGATTGCTTTTCGTGCCAGTCGCGCATCACCTCGAAGCGCGGGAAGATGCCGACGTGACGGAGCTCGGCGACCTTGCCGAGCAGCTTCACCATCTTGCCGGCGCTCTCCGCGCGCTGGTTGACGGCGGGCGAATATTGCGGATCGACCAGCACGACGTCGGCATCGCCGGCGGCCTGGATGCGACCGATGCCGTCCTCGACCATCTTCGCGGTCTCGCCGGGATCGAGATTGCGCAGCACGGCATTGGTGCCGACCTGCCAGATCACCAGATCCGGATGCACGTCGATCACCGCCTTCTGGAGCCGCTTCATCATCTCGGGCGCGTCCTCGCCGCCGACGCCGGCATTGACGACCGTGATGTCGGCGGTCGGATAATGCCGGTGCAGCTGCGCGGCAAGGCGATTGGGATAGTTGAACTCCGGCGAGCTCGCGCCGAATCCTGCGGTCGACGACGAGCCGAACGCGACGATGACGACCGGCTGGCCGGCGACGAGCTTGCCCGCGACATGCGGCAGCGTGCCCATCGCCTTCGCGCCGCCCTTCGGCGACAGGCAGGGGACGCGGCTGAAGATGTCGCCGGCGGATTTCGCGACCTGCTTCACCTTGTCGATGGCGCGCGCCGTGATGCCGCGCTGGTCGGGGGACGTCGCGGCGACGGTGGTCTGGGACGGTGAAGCGGAAGCGGGATTAGCCGATTGCTGCGGGGCCGGCGTTGCCTGCGCGGCCGGCTCCTGCGCGCGCGACTGCGATACAGGCGTTAGCAACAGCAACGCCGCCGCAGCGGGCGCAGCCAGCCATGCCGTCAGGCAAAAAGGGCGGAGAGAACTCATTAACGCTAGACCTCAATTTTGCTGCTGGGCCGGCTCCAGATGGGCAGCGTCGATGACGAACTGTGCCAACGCCCGGCCAAGGCAATCATGGACCTGTTTCGCCAGCTCAAGCCCGCGCGACGGGCTGAACAGGTCGAACTGCCCCTGATCATTCCACTGCCGCATGATCGCGAAACGATCGAACAGCGGGATATCGTGCTCCTGCGCCACCACCCGCATATTGTCGAGGTATGGCGGCACCGAGATCATGGTTTCGGTGCGCGGGCTGTACTGCAAATTCATCAAGACGACGTCAGCCCCTGCCTTTTGCAGCGCAGCAACCCCTTCGGTTACCGCGCCACGAAAATCATCGGGATCGATTGCTCGGATAGCATCGACAGTCCCGGTCTGCCAGATGACCAAAGTAGGCGTTTTTGCTTCCATCAGCTTAACGAAGCTGGCGGCCGCTTCCTCTGCCGTCTTCTTGCTCTGTATTTCTACGGAGACGTGCACGGTCTCGGACGGCGGCAGCTTGTCCTTCAGGATGGCCTGCATCCGCGCCGGATAGGAGGCGTCTTCGGAGGCTGGAATCGTGGTCGAGCGGCTGCCGATCACCAGGATTTCGAGCGGCTTGCCGGCCTTGACGGCATCGGCGACCTTGGGAAGCTGGCTTTCGCTGGTGAGCAGATAGGACGGCAATTCGCAGGCTGGAGGCGCGGCCGAAGCAGCAGGCGCAGCATCGCCCGCGCGCGCCGAAGGCGCGGCGAGACCACCGCACAGCAGGATCAGGCTCAGGAAAACCTTCGCCTTCATCAGCCCCCTCCCGCCATATCGGCGCTGCCGACGGCGCTTTTGGTTTTCGAACCGCTTTTGTCAGCCACGCGCTTGTACCACGAAATCACCCAGGCCATGGCCCACATGATCAGGATTCCCGAGAGGCTAATCAGCGCATGCAGGGCCGGGCCCCCCGCGACCTCGGCCAGGATGAAATGGCCGGCAAAGGCAAGGAAGACGCCGAGACAGAATATCTCCAGGGAATGCGAGCCGCACAGGATCAGCGGCCGCAGCCAAGGCGATTTCAGGCCCGGCCAGTCCCGCGGCAGGACGCGCACCGTGAGCGCGGCCAGCGCCAGGAAATGCGTGAAGCGCAGCACGTCGAGATCGGCCTTGTCGATCGGATACATCCACTGCTCGAGCAGCTTCGGCATGAATTGGGACAGCTGCGGCACATACCAGGTCAGCGTCACGTAGAATGCCGCGACCAGATAGGCGATCGAGATCCACATCGTCACCCGCGAAGCCAGAATGCGCGACATGCGTCGTGCGCCCCCGAGCGCACACCAGGCACCGAACACGAACAGCAATTGCCAGGCGAAGGGATTGAACGCCCAGAAGCCGTTCGGATAGGCCGACAGATAGAGGTCGTATTCCCAGGTCACCGCGTAGAGCAGGACCGAGAGGCCGAGCGTCACGTCGGGGCGCCATTTCATCAGCCACAGGATCAACGGCAGCGCCAGCATCAGCACGATGTAGAGCGGCAGCACGTCCATGTTGACGGGACGAAAGCGCAGCAGCAGCGCCTGCACGATCGTGACGTCGGGCTGCTTGAGGAAATCCATGATGCCCATCTCTTCGGTGTAGAGCGGGTTCTCGAACCTGGTCGCGACGTAGGAGATTTCCGCAAGGAAGATCGTGAACAGGAAGACGTGGGCGACATAGATCTGCCAGACGCGCCGCAGGATGCGCGCGGTGGCGACGACGACGCCGGACTCCAGCATCGCCCGGCCGTAGACGAAGGCGGCGGTATAGCCTGAGATGAAGATGAAGATCTCGGTGGCGTCGCTGAAGCCGTAATTGCGGATCGTGAACCAGGTCAGAAGACTCGGCGGCAAATGGTCGATAAAAATCAGCCACAGCGCGAGGCCGCGGAACAGATCGAGTCGGAGCTCGCGCTCGCCGATGGCCGGCAGCGAAATAGCCGGCGAGGCCGTGCGCGGCCTGGCACCTGCAGGGTTGGCCTGCAGAGGCTTGGCGGTTCCTGCGACCGTCGATCCCGTCACTTGGTCGGCAATGGTCATCGGGGCCTAAAAACCCTTCCGCAAAATCGCGACGTGGTAAGACGTGGCAAGGAGTGTACCGGTCCGGCCGTCATCTCGCAAAGCGACCGGATCACATGCAAGTACACTTGCAAATACACCTGAAAATACACCTGGATGTGTACTTCCTTTCGAATTCTGGCGGGACGATGTCACCAAGGCCGCCTCCGGCGTTTGGTTCCCCGGCGGATTTCGGTATGATGGCAATCATGTACCGCGCCGTGACCCACCAGATCGAAGTGACCGTCGAGCCGAACTTTGTTCCGGAGCAGTCGTCGGCCGACCGCTCCCGCTATTTCTGGTCCTACACCATTGTCATCATCAATTCCGGCGACGAGACCGTGCAGCTCAAGACGCGACACTGGATCATCACCGATGCCACCGGCCGGCAGCAGGAAGTGAAGGGCGAGGGTGTCGTCGGCGAGCAGCCGACGCTCGCCCCCGGCGAACGCTTCGAATACACCTCCGGCGTGCCACTCACGACCGCCTCGGGCTTCATGACCGGCCGTTACCAGATGGTCAGCGCCAGCGGCGAACGCTTCGAGGTCGAGGTGCCAACATTCTCGCTGGACAGCCCGGACAACAAGCGGGTGTTGAACTGAGATAGGCGGCGGCGCGGCCTTTTGGGGCGCGGCTTCCCCGACGGCGTCATGACTCTCGTGTCCCGGACGCGCTGCAACGCGCGAGCGTTGCTGCGCAGAGCCGGGACCCGGATGGCGACACGGTCCAATGCCTCAAGCGTCTTCCACGCCCGCCTCGGCCGGCGTGAAATCGTACACCGAACTGCAGAACTCGCAGGTCACGACGACCTTGTCGTCCTTGACCATGGCGGCGCGGTCGTCGGACGAAAAGCTCTTCAGCATCGATGCGACCGCATCGCGCGAGCAGGAGCATTGCGCCTTCAAGGACAGTGGATTGAACACGCGCACGCCGCGCTCGTGGAAGAGACGGTAGAGCAGCCGCTCGCCGGAGAGCTCGGGATCGATCAACTCGACGTCTTCGACGGTTTCGATCAGCGAGCGCGCCTCGACCCAGGCATCGTCTTCAGCGACGCTATGCACCTCGACGCCTTCGGGCGCATCGCCGGGATGCAGATCGGCCTGCCGCGCGCGCTCAGGTGCCTTCGGCAGGAACTGCATCAGCATGCCGCCGGCACGCCAGCGATGCTTGCCGCCATCGTTCGAACGCCACTCCTCGCCGACGGCGAGACGCACGCGCGTCGGGATTTGCTCGGAGCGCAGGAAGTACTCGTGAGCTGCGTCTTCCAGGCTGCCGCCGTCGAGCGCAACCAAGCCCTGGTAGCGGCTCATCTCGGGCCCCTGGTCGACGGTCATGGCGAGATGACCGTGGCCCAGCAGCGCGCCGGAATCTTTGGCATCGCCGAGGCGCGCGGCGTCGAAACGTGCGTAGGCTCGCAGGCGATCCGGCGCCATGTAATCGACGACCAGGAACGACACCGGACCGTCGGTCTGGGCCTGGAGGATGAAGCGGCCTTCAAACTTCAGCGCCGAGCCGAGCAGCGTGGTCAGCACGATGGCCTCGCCGAGCAGCTTGCCGACAGGCGCCGGATAATCGTGCCTGGTCAGGATATCGTCGAGCGCCGGACCAAGCCGCACCAGGCGACCGCGCACGTCAAGCGCGTCGACCTCGTAGGGCAGCACGGCGTCGTCGACCGGAACCGCGGATGGTGCGCGAACCGGGCCTTCGGGCCCGGTTTTCATGTCAGGGGATTGGGAAATCATGGCGCTTTATCTGGGGTCGGAGAGCGGAAATGGAAGGGGGCGCGGGCAGCGTGTTCCGGGCGCAGCTATGGTTACACACGATACCGCAAGTTCGGTGCCGTCCTGGCGAAAGCCAGGACGGCGAAACAAACCGACTTCGCCTTCACCGCGCGCCCCGCGCCTACTTCACCGCGTCGAAGCACCAGGCCAGAATGCCCTTCTGCGCGTGCAGGCGGTTTTCGGCCTCGTCGAACACGACGGATTGCGGGCCGTCAATCACCTCGTCGGTGACCTCCTCGCCGCGATGGGCGGGCAGGCAGTGCATGAACAGCGCATCGGGCTTGGCCAGCGACATCAGCTGGGCGTTGACCTGATAGGGCTTGAGCACGTTGTGGCGATGCTCGCCTTCCTTGTCGCCCATCGACACCCAGGTGTCGGTGACGACACAATCGGCGCCGCGCACGGCGGCTTCGGCATCGCTGCCGAGCATGATCGGCGCGCCGGTCGCCTTGATGAAATCGCGCATCGCCTTTTTCGGCGCGAGCTCCGGGGGCGTCGCGACGTTGAGCTGGAACTTGAAGCGTTCGGCGGCGTGCGCCCAGGAGGCGAGCACGTTGTTGTCGTCGCCGGTCCAGGCCACAGTCCTGCCCTCGATCGGGCCGCGATGCTCCTCATAGGTCATGAGATCAGCCATCACCTGGCAGGGATGCGAACGCCGCGTCAGGCCGTTGATGACAGGAACGGTGGCGTTCGCCGCGAGCTCGAGCAGGGCATCGTGATTGAGAATGCGGATCATGATGGCGTCGACATAGCGCGACAGCACGCGCGCGGTGTCGGCGATGGTCTCGCCGCGGCCGAGCTGCATCTCCGCGCCGGTGAGCATGATGGGTTCGCCGCCGAGCTGGCGCATAGCGACATCGAACGACACCCGCGTCCTCGTCGAGGGGCGCTCGAAGATCATCGCCAGCGTCTTGCCTTCAAGCGGCCTGACCGGCTGATGCGCCTTCTGCTTCGCCTTCATCGCGGAGGACGCGGCCAGCATGCTCTTGAGCTCCGACAGCGGCAGCGCGTCGATATCAAGGAAGTGCTTCGGTGCTTTATTGGGCGACTTGCTCATCAGCTTGCCGCCCGCTTGTTGCCGGACAACGCGGTGCAGGCGCGTTCGAGCCGCCCAACGCTGTCCTCGATCTCGGCTTCGGTGACGATCAAAGGCGGCAGGAAACGTACGACATTGTCGCCGGCGCCGACGGTGAGCAGCTTTTCGTCGCGCAAGGCTACAACGAGATCGCCTGAAGGCACCACGGCCTTGATGCCGATCAGCAGGCCCTCGCCGCGCACTTCGCTGACGACATCGCTATGACGGTCGATCACGGAGGCGAGCTTCTGCTTGAGCAGCAGCGACATCCTCTGCACGTGGTCGAAGAAGCCGGGCTTGAGCATGACGTCGAGCACGGCATTCGCAGCCGAAATCGCGAGCGGATTGCCGCCGAAGGTCGAGCCGTGCGAGCCGGGCCCCATGCCGGCCGCCGCATTCGCGGTCGCCAGCACCGCGCCGATCGGAAAGCCGCCGCCGAGCGCCTTCGCCAGCGACATCACATCGGGCGTCACGCCGAGACGGCGGTGTGCGAACAGATCGCCGGTGCGGCCCATGCCGGTCTGCACCTCGTCGAACGCGAGCAGCAAGCCCTTGTCGTCGCAGAGCTGGCGCAGTGCCTTGAGGAAGGCCGGGGTTGCCGAGCGCACGCCGCCCTCGCCCTGGATCGGCTCGATCAGGATGCCGGCGGTCTGCGGACCGATCGCTTTCTTCACGGCCTCGATATCGCCATGCGGGATTTGGTCGAAGCCATCCATCGGCGGACCAAAACCTTCCAGATATTTTGCAGATCCCGTCGCGGCCAGCGTCGCCAGCGTGCGGCCGTGGAACGCGCCTTCGAAGGTGATGATGCGGTAACGTTCCGGATGCCCTTGGGAGAAGTGATGATGGCGGACCAGCTTGATCACGCCCTCCAGCGCCTCGGCGCCGGAATTGCAGAAGAACACGAAGTCCGCAAAACTCTCATGGCAGAGGCGGTTGGCGAGCTTCTCGCCATCCGGGCTCTGGAACAGGTTCGACATGTGCCAGAGCTTCGTGGCCTGCTCCTGCAACGCTTTGACCAGCGCGGGATGGGCATGGCCGAGCGCGTTCACCGCGACACCCGAGGTGAAATCGAGATAGCGCTCGCCATTGGTCGCAATCAGCCAGCAGCCTTCGCCGCGCTCGAAACCGAGGTCGGTTCTGGCGAAAACGGGGAGCAAATGCGGCGCTGCGCTGTTGGTCATGATGTCACTTGGATGTTGCGGACGGTGTGACGCGTGCATTGCGCAACGCACCATTGACCGGCCCGGAAAACGAAACGTGCCGCCTTTTCGGGGCGGCACGTGTCACTATCTTATGCTTGGGAAGACGGGTGTCAATGCCGCCCGGAAAGCCTCGCGAAACGCTGAATCCGTAGTCTTGCGGTGCTGATTTCGCGGA
Organism: Bradyrhizobium sp. 197; assembly: GCF_023073375.1. NCBI lineage: Bacteria > Pseudomonadati > Pseudomonadota > Alphaproteobacteria > Hyphomicrobiales > Nitrobacteraceae > Bradyrhizobium > Bradyrhizobium sp. 197. The sequence goes on from NZ_JADPJJ010000053.1 coordinate 20,317, forward strand.
TTTCACCACGGAACATGTGGAAGCGAGTCGGCGGACTCTTGCGCGGGAGTCACGCCATATTGTAGCGTTTGGATTGTCAGATACGACATCTCGTGCAGTGGTTCTGATCTCTAAGTCCTTATGTACCGGCGTAAACGTTCGGGCGTTCTAGTCACGCCCGGCGAGCCTTAAGGGATTCTGGCGGCACGGGTTTTTAAAGGCTTAGGCATTCGCTGCGAGGCGCCAGGATGGCAGGCCGGCAGCGAGGGAAAGGGTGCAATGACAGTTTTGACCTGGTCCGATGATCGCGTCGAGCAGCTTAAAAAGCTCTGGGAGGCCGGACTTTCGGCCAGCCAGATCGCGGCTGAGCTCGGTAATGTGACCCGCAATGCCGTGATCGGCAAAGTGCACAGGCTCGGCCTGTCGGGTCGCGCCAAGAGCCCTTCATCGGCAGCGCCCCGGCCGCGCAAGGCGCGCCCCGCGCAGCATATGATGCGGGTGACCCGCCCGATCTCGCGCGGCAACACCGCGCTGGCACAGGCCTTCGAGGTCGAAGTGGAGGCCGAACCGGTCACCTACGACAACGTGGTGCCGATGAGCCAGCGGCTGACGCTGCTCGAGCTGAACGAGGCGACCTGCCACTGGCCGGTCGGCGATCCCTCGACCCCGGACTTCTTCTTCTGCGGCGGCAAGGCGCTGTCCGGCCTGCCCTATTGCGCACAACACTCGCGCGTCGCGTATCAGCCGGCGTCGGATCGGCGCCGCGCACCGGTGAAGCCGAGCCCGCGCTGAGCTAGCGGATTTAGCTGACTGCAAGGGCGGCGCCGTCACACGATGACGCCTCGGCCCACTTGATGTCGTCCCGGACAAGCGTGCCAAAAGCGCGTGTCGATCCGGAACGACGGCGGAGCTTGAAGCGAGTTACGCCTGCTGCTCCGCCTTGGCAAAACGATCATCCAGCGCGTAGCCGGCGCCGCGGACGGTGCGGATCGGGTCCTGCTCGCGGCCGAGATTGAGCAGCTTGCGCAGGCGGCCGATATGCACGTCGACGGTACGCTCGTCGATGTAGATGTCGCGGCCCCAGACGCTGTCGAGCAGTTGCTCGCGCGAGAACACCCGCCCCGGATGCTCCAGGAAGAACTCCAGCAGGCGATATTCGGTCGGGCCGAGATCGATCGGCCGGCCCGAGCGCGCCACGCGGCGCTTGTCGCGGTCGAGCTCGATGTCGCCAAAGGCGAGCACGGTGGCGAGCCGCTCGGGGCTTGCGCGCCGCAGCAGGCCCTTCACGCGCGCCAGGAGCTCCGGCACCGAGAACGGCTTGACGATGTAATCGTCGGCGCCGGTCGCAAGACCCCGCACCCGCTCGCTTTCCTCGCCGCGCGCGGTGAGCATGATGATCGGGAGCTGCTTGGTCTCGGGACGGGTGCGAAGCCGCCGGCACAATTCGATGCCTGACAGGCCCGGCAGCATCCAGTCGAGCACGATCAAATCGGGAATGTGCTCCTTGAGACGGGTGTCGGCGTCGTCGCCGCGCATGACCGTCTCGACGTCATAGCCGTCGCCTTCGAGGTTGTAGCGGAGAAGCTCGGTCAGGGCTTCCTCGTCCTCAACCACCATAATGCGTGCGCCCATCTGGGTCGTTGCTCCCTAGGTGTTCGGTATCGAGGTGGCGAAGGTCGTCATATCGCCCTTCGGCCGCTTGTCGGTGATCGCCTGGCCCTCGATCATGTAGAACACGGTCTCGGCGATGTTGGTGGCGTGGTCGCCGATCCGCTCGATGTTCTTGGCGCAGAACATCAAATGGATGCAGAACGAGATGTTGCGCGGATCCTCCATCATGTAGGTGAGGAGCTCGCGGAACAGCGAAGTGCAGATGGCGTCGACTTCCTCGTCGCCCTTCCACACCGCCATCGCCGCCGGCAAATCATGTGCGGCATAGGCGTCCAGCACCGATTTGACCTGCTGCTGCACGAGGTCGGTCATGTGCTCCAGGCCGCGGAACAGCTTGAGCGGATGGAAATCCGTCTCCAGCGCCGCGACGCGCTTGCCCATGTTCTTGGCGAGGTCGCCGATGCGCTCGAGATCGGTCGCGACGCGCATGGCGCCGACGATCTCGCGCAGATCGACCGCCATCGGCTGACGGCGGGCGATGGTGAGCACGGCGCGCTCCTCAATGCGCTTCTGCAGCGCGTCGAGCTCGGTGTCGATGGTGACGACGCGCTGGCCGAGCGGAACGTCACGGCGGATCAGCGCGTCGACGGAATCGACGATCATGCGCTCGGCGATGCCGCCCATCTCGGCAACCAGCCGGGTGAGTTCCTGGAGGTCGGTGTCGAAGGCCTTTGCGGTATGTTCAGAACCCATGTCGCGTCTCCTCAGCCGAACCGGCCGGTGATGTAATCCTGCGTGCGCCGGTCGGTCGGCGACGTGAAGATCTTGTTGGTGTCGTCGAACTCGATCAGCTCGCCGAGATACATGAAGGCGGTCTTGTCGGAGACGCGCGCCGCCTGCTGCATGTTGTGGGTGACGATCGCGATCGTGTAGTCCTCGGAAAGCTCCTGGATCAGCTCCTCGACCTTGGCGGTCGAGATCGGGTCGAGCGCCGAGCAGGGTTCGTCGAACAGGATCACCTCGGGCCGCACCGCGACGGTGCGGGCGATGCAGAGGCGTTGCTGCTGGCCGCCGGAGAGCGACAGGCCGGAGGCGTTGAGCTTGTCCTTGACCTCGTTCCACAGCGCGCCGCCGCGCAGCGCCTTCTCGACCCGGCCGTCCATCTCGGATTTCGAGATCTTCTCGTAGAGACGGATGCCGAACGCGATGTTTTCGTAGATCGTCATCGGGAACGGCGTCGGCTTCTGGAACACCATGCCGACGCGGGCGCGCAGCAAATTGAGGTCCAGCCTGGGGTCGAGGATGTTGGTCTGGTCGAGCATGAGCTGACCGGTGGCGCGCTGGCCCGGATAGAGGTCGTACATCCGGTTGAAGATGCGCAGCAGGGTCGACTTGCCGCAGCCCGACGGGCCGATGAACGCCGTGACGCGATTGGCGCCGAGCGTCAGGTTGATGTTCTTCAGCGCGTGGTGCTCGCCGTAATAGAAGTTCAGGTTGCGAACGGTCACCTTGGGGGGCGCCTCGGGCAGCACCGGCGCGTGGGGCAGTCCGCCGGCCGCGCTCATCGATACGGAAAGATCACTCATTTTGCGGTCCTCTCGGCGCCAAGGATGCGCGCGCCAATATTCAGGGCAAGAACGGTCAGGGTGATGAGCAGCGCGCCGCTCCAGGCCAGCTGCTTCCAATAGGCGTAGGGGCTCTGCACGAAGTTGTTGATGGTGACTGGCAGGTTCGCCATCGTCTTGTTCAGACCGAGGCTGAAGAACTGGTTCGACAGCGCGGTGAACAGCAGCGGCGCGGTCTCGCCGGCGACGCGGGCAGTCGCAAGCAGCACGCCGGTGATGAGACCCGATCGGGCAGCACGATAAGCGATGCGCTTGATCACCAGCGAGCGCGGCAGGCCAAGCGCCGAGGCCGCCTCGCGCAGTGCGTTCGGCACCAGCAGCAGCATGTCCTCAGTCGTGCGCAGCACCACCGGGATGACGATGACCGCGAGCGCGAGACTGCCGGCGATCGCCGAGAAGCCGCGCATCGGCACCACCACCGCGCCGTAGATGAACAGGCCGATGATGATCGAGGGCGCCGACAGCAGGATGTCGTTGATGAAGCGGATCACCGAGGTCAGCCGGTCGTTGCGGCCGTATTCGGCGAGATAGGTGCCGGCGAACATGCCGAGCGGCGCGCCGATGCCGACGCCGATCACGGTCATGATCAGCGAGCCGACGATTGCGTTGAGCAGGCCGCCCTCGTTCGATCCGGGTGGCGGTGTGTTCTCGATGAACAGCTGGACATTGAGGCCAGCCAGGCCGTTGTAGAGCAGCGTGATCAGGATCAGCGCAAGCCAGGTGACGCCGAAGGCGGTCGCGGCGATGCAGAGCCCGCGGATGACGAAGTCCTTGCGGCGACGGCGTGAATAGATCGGGTTCATGGCGTTAGTTTCCCGCCTTCTTTTCCAAACGCATCAGCATCAGCCGCGCGCCCGCGAGCACGAAGAACGTCAGCACGAACAGCAGCAGGCCGAGCAGGATCAGGCCGGACTGGTGCAGGCCGTCGCTCTCGGCGAACTCGGATGCGATCGCCGCCGAGATCGTGGTGCCCGGCGAAAAGATCGACGTCGAGATGCGGAACGAGTTGCCGATGATGAAGGTCACCGCCATGGTCTCGCCGAGCGCGCGGCCCAGCGCCAGCATGACGCCGCCGATGACGCCGACGCGGGTGTAGGGGATCACCACGCTGCGGACGACTTCCCAGGTGGTGCAGCCGACGCCGTAGGCGGCTTCCTTCAGGACCGGAGGCACCGTCTTGAACACGTCGACGGAGATCGAGGTGATGAAGGGCAGCACCATGATGGCGAGAATCAGCGCGGCATTGAACAGGCTGAGATAGGACGGGGGACCTGCGAAGATCGCGCCCAGCACCGGCACGCCGTCGAAGATCTTGATCATGAAGGGCTGGAACGTGTTGGCGAGGAACGGACCCAACACGAAGAAGCCCCACATGCCGTAGATGATCGAGGGGATGCCGGCGAGCAGCTCGATCGCCATGCCGATCGGGCGGCGCAGCCATTGCGGGCAGAGCTCGGTGAGGAAGATCGCAATGCCGAGACCGACCGGGATGGCGATCAGCATCGCGATGAAGGAGGTGACGAGCGTGCCGTACATCGGCCCGAGCGCGCCGAGCACCGGCGGATCGGCGGACGGCGCCCAGCGCTGCGTCCACAGGAAGGAGAGACCGTATTCCTTCATCGCCGGAAAGGCGCCGACGATCAGCGACAGGATGATGCCGCCGAGGATCAGAAGCACCGAGATCGCGGAGAGCCGCGTGATCCAGTAGAAGGTGACATCCCCGACTTTGAACGCGCTCAAGGCCTTGGCGCGATCATACGGTCCGGCGTCGTCGATTATATCGCTCTGAACGGCCATCTCTGCCACGCCGATCCCCTGTACCAAATAGTATACGTTTTTTGTTGGTCCGTGCCCCGGATGCGATGCTGATCCGGGGCACAGTTGTGGGTCCCGGCTCTGCGCGGCAGCGTTTCACGCTGCAGGGCGTCCGGGACACGAGCATCGCGAGCTTAGCTCTTGATCTCGGCAGCCCAGGTCTTCTCGACCAGGGTCACGACGCCCTCGGGCATCGGGATGTAGTCGAGCTCTTCAGCCGCCTTGCCGCCGCTCTTGAAGGCCCAGCGGAAGAACTTGATGGCTTCCTGCGAGGCCGCCTTGTCGGTGGCCTCCTTGTGCATGAGGATGAAGGTCGCCGCCGTGATCGGCCAGGACTTCTCGCCGGGCTGGTCGGTCAGGATGACGTAGTAGCCGGGAGCCTTGGCCCAGTCGGCGTTGGAGGCGGCTGCCTGGAAGGCTTCGACGGTCGGCTGCACCGGCTTGCCGGCCTTGTTAACGAGACCGGTGTAGGTCAGCTTGTTCTGCTTGGCATAGGCGTACTCGACGTAACCGATCGAGTTCTTGGTCTGGCTGATGTTGCCCGACACGCCTTCGTTGCCCTTGGCGCCGACGCCGACCGGCCACTCGACGGCGGTACCTTCACCGACCTTGCTCTTCCAGTCAGCGCTGGCCTTGGCGAGATAGTTGGTGAAGTTGAAGGTGGTGCCCGAACCGTCCGAACGGCGGACCACGGTGATCGCCTCCGACGGCAGCTTCAGGTTCGGATTGAGCTTCTTGATCGCGGCGTCGTCCCATTTGGTGACCTTGCCGAGATAGATGCCGGCGAGGGTCTCGCCATCGAACACCATCTCACCGGGCTTCACGCCCTCGATGTTGACGACGGGAACGATGGCACCCATCACCATCGGCCATTGGACGAGGCCGTCCTTTTCGAGCTGCTCGGCCTTGAGCGGCGCGTCGCTGGCGCCGAAGGTCACGGTCTTGGCCTGGATCTGCTTGATACCGCCGCCGGAACCGATCGACTGGTAGTTTAGACCGTTGCCGGTCTCTTTCTTGTAGGTGTCAGCCCATTTCGAATAGATCGGGAACGGGAATGTCGCACCGGCACCGGTGATATCGGCGGCAAAGGCCGCCGTCGTCGATGCGGCGACCAAGCCAGCAGCGACGATCGTTTTGAGGAAATTCATGTTGGTCTCCATGCAGGGGAGCGAAGCGCCATCCGCGCCCGATCGCGCTCCCCGTGCCGCTCCTTTAGGAGCGGACAGCTGAGCTTTTACGAAGCTTTCGTGACAGCTGGATGACGGAGACAAGCAATTGGAATCGCTTGTATTTCAGCTCTGGATCAAGGCCTTCACCTGGGGAAAACAGGCGGTAAAAGTGGCGCCCTGCTTGGGCACGCTTTCGATCAAAAGCCGGCCGCGATGGCGGTTAAGAATATGTTTCACCAGCGATAATCCGAGGCCGGTGCCGCCCTGCGAGCGGCTGTCACCGATATCGACCCGGTAGAAGCGCTCGGTCAGCCGCGGCAAATGCTCCGGCGCGATGCCGGGGCCGAAATCCCGGACCAGGACCCGGATCTCCTGAGTTCCATCAATGGCAGGACTGGACGTCAGCGACACGACGACACGGCCACCCGAGGCGCCGTATTTGAGCGCGTTCTCGATCAAATTTTCGAACAGGCGGAGCAGCTCCTCGCGGTCGCCCGCGATCATCACCGGCGTCTCCGGCAGATGGGTCTCGACCTCGACCCGGCGTTCCCGCGCCAGCGGTTCGAGCCCGTCGGCGACCTGGAAGATGATCGGCAGCAGGTCGACCAGGGTGTCGGGGCGCACATGGGCTGACAGTTCCACCCGCGACAGCGACAGCAGATCGTCGATCAGGCGCGCCATGCGGGTGGCCTGGTTGTGCATGATGCCGAGGAAGCGCTCGCGCGCCTTGGGATCGTCCTTGGCCTGGCCCTGGAGCGTGTCGATGAAGCCGGACAGTGCGGCCAGCGGCGTGCGCAGCTCGTGGCTGGCATTGGCGACGAAATCGGCGCGCATTTCCTCGACCCGGCGCAGCGGCGTCTGGTCGTGGAAGGTCATCAACATGCATTTGTCGGCGCCGCCGAAGGTGGTCGGCACCGGCACCGGCGTGATGGTCAGCTCCATCCAGCGATCGACCGGGACATGGTCGAGATAGGTCGCGCGCCGCGGCTCGGTAGTCGCGATCGACTCGCGCAGAGCGGTGATGATCTCCGGCGAGCGCAGTGCGAACTGGGCCAGCTCGTTCCGGCGCAGCGCCGGCGCGAGCTGGGCGGCCGCAGCGTTGAGATGGATGACGCGGCCGGCACGGTCGAGCAGCACCGCAGGATCGGGCATTCCGGCAACAACCGCAGCCACCGCCGCGCTCTCGACGGGGTTGACGCGGCGGGTGTCTTCGCGCGAGGCGGCAGTATCGTGCAGGCGCCACGGGATCAGCGCTGCGGCCGCGATGCAGAGGAACACCGTCGCCGCCCGCATCACCGACAATTCGCCGAGCGAGACCACCACCGACAGCGCCAGGGCTGCGGCGATCAGGATGATGGTCGAGTGCCGCAGCCGGTCGGACCAGGGCCGGGCGGTGGGAGACGATGGGGCGTCGATCGCCATCGGGGCGGGCTTCTCCTGAGACTATTTGCGCCGGTCAGGCGCCGCTGTCGCTGCGCTTTCTCACATAAGCGGCTTTAGGCGCGGGGCCGGGGTCGAGCTTGAGCGCGGCCTGCTGCAAGCGTTTCGATCGTGCGCCGATGATAACCTCGCGAAACGTCAGCAAGACTACAGATATGACGAAGGGGGACAGATAATAGAGCACACGGAACAGCAGCATGCCGCCCAGCAGTTCCTCGCGGTCCATCTGCCAGAGGCCGACCAGCATGGCGGCGTCGAACACGCCAAGGCCCCCGGGCGAATGGCTGGCAAAGCCGAGCAAGGTGGCCGAGACGAAGATCACCGCGACCACCACGAAGCCGAGATTGGGCTCGTCCGGAACCAGCACGTACATCGCGAGCGCGCAGAAGCCGAGATCGATGATGCCGATCGTGATCTGGAGCAGCGTCAGCGGGCCGCCCGGCAGCATCACTGTCCAGGGTCCGCGACCGACCATCCGCGGCTGGGTCCAGACCCAAACCACATAGGCGACCAGCCCGACGATGATCATCATCGCCAGCGCCCGGTTCAGCCAGGGCGGCAGCTGGTCGATCGCCGCGGCGGCCTCAGGATGATAGGAGATGCCGAGGCCCAGCACGGCGGCATTGCCAAGCCAGAAAGTCAGGCCGGCGAGGAAACAGATTTTTGCGACGTCGATCGCGTTCAGGCCGTAGGCCGAATAGATGCGGTAGCGCACCGCGCCGCCGGTGAAGACGCTGGCGCCGACATTGTGGCCGATCGAATAGCTGGTGAAGGCGGCGAGCGCGTTGATGCGATAGGGCACGTGGGCGTGGCCGATCGCGCGCACGGCGAACAGATCGTAGAAGGTCAGCGTGAAATAGCCCGCAGCGACGAAGAGCCCCGCCATCGCAATCTGGCTCGGCTCGGTGCTCTTGATCGCTTCGAGGACCTCGTTGACATCGATGCCGCGCAGCATGTGGTAGAGCACGTAGCAAGCGATGCCGATGACCGCGACGCTGATCACAACTCCAAGCTTATGCAGGACTTGCTTCTGGCGCAGAAACGACATCGCCCTGCGTATGGCTTCCAGCATCTAAACCTCGAACAACGCTTCAGCGGCCAGGGTGGCCGGCGAACAGGCGGACGACACGCAGGCGCTCAACGAACCCTCGCCGCCGGCTCCGGCATCGCGCAGGCCCCCTTCCTCTCCCCTAGCGCGTTTTTGGGCGGAGTGGAATTCGGCAATTCGAACAAAAACTCGTGCCTTCAGTATTTTAGGCAGGGTTACGGGCTCCTGATGCGCGGTTTGGCGCTTTCGGCGGCAAGACTGACGCGAATCTCCATGGCGATCCTGCGCAGTCGCCATGAAGTTTTGATGATTTCGACCGCACAATGTTCCGTCACGGCTTAAGCCGACGTCAATCTATGGGCCGCACCCACCTCTTGAAAGAGGGGTGACTTGAGCGCTTGATCGCGGTTTTCCGATGTGCCGAACGGCCGCGCAGCCCGACCCTGACTCCCGTGGTCAAGGGGGCACGGCAACATCACAGAGCGGCCGGCGGCGCGGTGCGCGAGACCACACGGTCGCGCAGCCAGGCGCCGATGGTGCAGCCGAAGAGGTAGCAGGCGAACATGATCAGGGCGAGGTCGAGCCAGTAGCCGAAACGGCCGGGGACCACATGCGCGAACGAGACGGCGACCAGGGCGGCCGCAAGCACGGCGAGCCAGCGCGCGGTCACTTTCGAGGTGCCGTTGCCGCGCTGGACCACCGAGATCCAGCCCATGCAAAAGCCGAGCAGCAGCGAGCCGATCAGCCAGCCCAGATGAAACGAGACGAGATAGGGCATCGTCACCTCACCAAAAATTCGATGCGGCGGTTCTGCGCCTTGGCGTCTTCGGTGGCGTTGCCGGCGACGGGCTGCGTGCTGCCATAGCCGACCGCGGTGAAGCGGCTGGCGGGCAGGCCGGCCTTGACCAGATAATCGATCACCGCCTGCGCGCGCTTCTGCGAGAGAGCCTGGTTGAAGGCGTCCTCACCGTCGGCATCGGTATGCCCGGCGACCTCGATATTGGTGGTGGGGCATCGCAGCGCCGTCTCGATCAGATGATCGAGAATGCCGGCGGAATCCGGATCGATGTCGGCGCGTTTCGCCCCGAAGCGGATCTTGGCCTTGGCCAGCAGCTCCGAGAACAATTGCTGGCACACGGTGCCGTCGACCGGGCCGGCCGCGGGTTTCACCGTGATTTCCGGCTTGTACTGCCAGTTTTTCGGGAAATCCTTGCCGAGACCTGCCCGGATGTCGTTGGCGGCCCCTTCATAGAGCGCATCGCCCGACAGCTTTACCTCACGATCGGATAAGACGAGCGTGCCGGTCGACAGTCGCGACAGCCCGCCGAGCGCTGCGACCACGGCGGGGTTGAAGGCGCCGGGCGCGCCGAGGCTGGCCTTGAGATTGTCGACGACCTTTTCGTTGAAGAATTTCCGCGACGCGCTGGTGACGATTGCCGTGTGGACATTGTTGTCGGGAACATAACCGGTCAGCGTCACCGTCGCGGCCACCGGATCCTTGTAGGCCTGGAAGACGTAGGGCGGCGCCTTGACGTCGTTGGCAGCAATCGAGAAGCCCTCGGGCAGGTTCTTGAGCGCGGCTGCGACCGCTTCGCGGCCGCCGAGGTCGCGCGCCATGCCCGACAGATTGACCTTGGTGTCCGTTATCGTGATCTTGCCGTCCTTGAGCTTGCCGATCTGGTCGAGCAGCAGCGTCGCAGCCGCCTCGAACCGCGGCGGCGCGCCGCGCGCCAGCCCCATTTGATCGGCCACCTCGACGCCGCCGAGCTCCTTGCGGGCCGCCTCGGTCAGGCGGCCCTTGATCGACGGCAAGGGCGCGGAGCCTGACAGCGTCACCCGCACCACGTCGCGTTCGGCGTTCCAGACGAAGGGTTTGGCCTCGGGAACGAGGCGGGTCCGGTCGTCGACCAGGCGCACGCCGGGGACGGTCTCGACCGCCACCACGGCGTCGCGCCGCCCCTCCTCGGAAAACGCGTCCGCGGCCAGGCTGACGTCGCGGCCGTCCACCGCGATCCGGGTCTTGTCCAGAACGGTGTCCTTGAGGGCGGCCGAACTCCGGGCGGAAAGGTCCGCCTCGACCGGCAAGGTATTATTCCAGGCCGCAAATCCCCACATGACGGCCAGCGGGATTAACCCCGGCCACCATTTGCTGGCCCACCTGAAAAGCTTCTGCATTCGACGACCCGAACTCTGGAACCGGAGACAAAACAAACCCTTGGCAGGCTGTCAAACCGGAAATGACGCCCTTCCAAAGGCCCTGCATGGACAATTGGAATAACTTTTTCTTCAAGGGTTCTTCCGTAAGTTGAATCCGGAATGCCAGAGTCCGCCCGCCGGTCATGAAACAACTCCGAAACAACGTCATCCGCGCCGGGCTGGGAGCACTCTATTTCAGCGGGGCGCACCATCTGTTGCGCCCGCTTTTATCGGGCGTCGGCGCTATTTTCATGCTGCACCACGTGCGGCCGGGCCGCGACGCCGCCTTCCAGCCGAACCGGCATCTCGAAGTCACCCCCGAATTCCTGCGCGCCACGCTCAGCCATTTGCGCTCGCACGAGATCGACATCGTCAGCATGGACGAGCTGCATGAGCGGCTGGTGCGGGGCCGGTTCGACCGCCGCTTCGCCGCCTTCACGCTCGACGACGGCTATCGCGACAATCTCGACTATGCGCTGCCGGTTCTGCGCGAATTTGACGCGCCTCTGGCGGTCTATGTCGCCAGCGATTTCGCCGAGGGCACGGGGCGGCTGTGGTGGGAGGCGCTGGAAGCCGTGATCGCCAAGACCGAGCAGATCGAGGTCAAAATCGGCAATGCCGCGCTGCGGCTCGATGCGACGACGCCGGCCGCCAAGCAGGCGGCATTCGACCGCGTGCACGACTGGCTCCGCGCATTGCCGGGCGAGCACGATCTCAAGCGCGAGATCGAAGCGCTCTGCACCAGGTACGGCGTCGATATGACCGCGTTGTGCCGCGGCCTCTGCCTGTCCTGGGACGAGGTGAAGCGATTTGCCGCCGACCCCCTGGTCACGATCGGTGCCCACACCATCAGCCATTGCAATCTCGCCAAGCAAAGCGAAGAGATCGCCACGCAAGAGATAGCCGTGAGCCGCGCGCGGATCGAGCAGGCGCTCGGCCGCAATGTCCAGCATCTTGCCTATCCCTATGGCGACCGCCAAGCCGCAGGCGAGCGTGAATTCGCCCTTGCGGCGGCCGCCGGTTTCAAGACCGCGGTGACGACGCGGCCCGGTATGCTGTTCGCCGAGAACGCCGGCCACATGACCGCGCTGCCACGCGTCTCGCTCAACGGCAATTACCAGGACACGCGAATTTTGCCGGTGCTGACCTCAGGCGCCGCGACCGCGATGTGGAATGGCTTTCGAAGGATCGCGGCGGCTTGATCCAACCGCACACTCAGACCTCATCCTGAGGAGCGCTCCGAAGGAGCGCGTCTCGAAGGATGGGCCGCCCGCATCCTTCGAGACGCGCTGGCGCGCTCCTCAGGATGAGGGCGGAGCTGACGACGAGCTGAGTTGACTCCCCTCCCCACCCCGCTCACAACCAGCGCAAACCAAGGGAGGCATCATGTTCAACGATCTGTTCTCGCTCAAAGGCCGCGTCGCGCTGGTGACCGGCGGCTCGCGCGGCATCGGCAAGATGATCGCGGCGGGATTTCTCAGCGCCGGTGCGGCGAAGGTCTACATCACCGCGCGCAAGGCCGGGCCTTGCGAAGCGACCGCGAACGAGCTCACCGCGCAGTATGGCGGCGAGTGCATCGCGCTGCCGATCGACATCTCGACGCTCGCTGGCGCCGAGCTGCTCGCGAGTGAATTTGGGAAGCGCGAGCCAAAACTCGACATCCTCGTCAACAATGCGGGCGCCGCCTGGGGCGCGGAGTTCGACGAGTTTCCCGAGAGCGGCTGGGACAAGGTGATGAACCTCAACCTCAAGGCGCCGTTCTTCCTGACCAAGGCGCTGGCGCCGATGCTGCGCGCGGCGGCCTCGGCAGAGCGGCCAGCAAAGGTGATCAACATCGCCTCGATCGACGGCATTTTCGTTAATCCGGGCGAGACCTATTCCTATGCGGCGAGCAAGGCCGGGCTGATCCATTTGACGCGGCGCATGGCCGTGAAGCTGATCTCCGACCATGTCGTGGTCACCGCGATCGCGCCGGGCCCGTTCAAATCCGACATGAACCGCGCCGCGCGCGACCACAGCGACGAGGTCTCGACCCGCGTGCCCACGGGGCGCATCGGCACCGACGAGGACATGGCGGGTGCCGCGATCTATCTCGCCTCGCGCGCGGGCGACTATGTGGTGGGCGCAACCATCGCGGTGGATGGTGGAATTGTTTACGCAAACCCGGGGATCAAGGGGAGCGGGTGGGATAGCTGAGGGTTGCCGCGAGGGCGGCGTGCCCTCGCCTCATACTCAGTGTCGTGCCCCGCGCAGGCGGGGCATCCAGTACGCTGCGGCCTATCGGTTCTAGGCCTCGCTGCCTCTGGAATACTGGATCACCCGCTTTCGCGGGTGATGACACCATTTGTATTGCGAGAGCGTCAGACCCTGACCCCTACGACTCGATCTTCACGTACTCGAAATCGCCCGGCTTGTTGTCGATGCCGACCTTCGGCGGCGATATCCAGGATGCGAACACGCCGGTCTCGGTGACGGGCTGCATCAGCGAGGTGATGAAGTCGCCGTCCTCGGTCGAGGGCAGCCAATCATCCTTGCGCTTGGCCCAATTGGCGTCGTCGATCAGGAGGCCGTCGGGCGTCGCGTGGATGGCCTTGAACTCGCCGATGTGGCGGTGGAAAGCGACGTTGGGCAGCTTGAGCTCAAACTGATAGCCCGCGGACGAGATCACCTTGTTCCAGCGCAGCATGCCTTTGACGCAATCCTGGCTGTAATCATCGCGCAGGCGCATGTTGAGCGCGGTCAGCGCCGGCTCGTCGACCAGCTTGATCTCGCCGTCGATAAACTTCAGCACCGGATAGGTCGCGTTCTTGAGCTGGTGATCGTCGTCGATCTGGGTCTCGTGATAGCGGCCCTTGATGCCGGTGTTGAACGCGTTGGCCGCGTTGGTCGAGACTTCCGAGCCGAACAGATCAAGCGACAGTGTGTAGTGCAGGTTCAGCTTCTTCTGGATGGTCGGCAGGTCGATCACGCCGAGCGCGCGGACTTTTGCGATGTCGGACGGATCGGTGATGCCGGCTTCGCGCATCGCATCGCAGGTGCGCTGCACGACGCGGGTGATGCCGGTCTCGCCGACGAACATGTGGTGCGCTTCCTCGGTCAGCATGAAGCGGCAGGTGCGCGACAGCGGATCGAAGCCGGACTGCGCCAGCGAGTGCAGCTGCATCTTGCCGTCGCGGTCGGTGAAATAGGTGAACATGAAGAAGGACAGCCAGTCCGGCGTCGCCTCGTTGAAGGCGCCCAGCATGCGCGGCGAGTCAGCGTCACCCGAGCGGCGGCGCAACAAATCGTCAGCCTCTTCACGTCCGTCGCGACCAAAGTACTTTTGCAGCAGGTAGACCATCGCCCAGAGGTGACGGCCTTCCTCGACATTGACCTGGAACAGATTGCGCATGTCGTACAGCGAGGGCGCGGTCTTGCCGAGGTGGCGCTGCTGCTCGACCGAGGCAGGCTCGGTGTCGCCCTGGATCACGATCAGACGGCGCAGCATGGCGCGATATTCGCCCGGGACCTCCTGCCAGGCCGGCTCGCCAAAATGCTCGCCGAACGGCACGACGCGATTCTCCTCCTGGGGCGCCAGAAGAATGCCCCAGCGATAGTCGGGCATCCGCACATAGTCGAACTTGGCCCAGCCGCGCGGATCGACGGAGTAGGCGGTACGCAAATACACCAGCGACTCCTGGAAACCTTCCGGCCCCATGTCGCTCCACCAATCCATGTAGCCGGGATGCCAGCCTTCCAGCGCCTTCAGCACCTGGCGGTCTTCGGCGAGATTGACGTTGTTCGGAATCTTGGTCGAGTAGTCGACGTTCATGATGTTCATGCTCATGGCCGTGCTCCTTGCGATCTCTTGTCCCGGATGCAGTGCGGCGCGAAGTGCTGCACTGCTGAGCCGAGACCTATTGTCCGGTCCGTAATGGGTCCCGGTTCTGCGCAGCGTCATTTCGTGCCGCAGCGCGCCCGGGACACGAAAGTCGTCACACCCGCGTCATATCGAATTTCGGCTTCTGGCCGCTGCCGTAGCGGCGCAGCGCGCCTTCCTCGCCGACCGCGTTCGGGCGCTGGAAGATCCAATTCTGCCACGCGGTGAGACGCGAGAAGATTTTCGATTCCATCGTCTCGGGGCCGACGAAGCGCAGGCTGGCTTCCATGCCGGTGAGGCTGTCGGGCGAGAAGCTGGCGCGCTCCTCCAGGAACACGCGGACCTCGTCGTCCCAGTCGATGTCGTCGAGCGCGAAGGTGACGAGACCAAGCTCTTCGGCCTGCTCGGCGTCCAGAGCCGTGCCCATCGTGGCTTCCGCGCGTTCCACATCGGACGGGTCGGCCTGGAAGCGCGACTGAAGCCGCGTCAGGCCATGGCTCATCGGATACGGGCCGAAATTCATCGCTGACAGCTCGATCGACGGCGGCGGGCGGTTGTCGCCCTGGCGCGTGCCGATCAGCATGTAGGAGCGGTCGGCGGCGAAGACGAGCTCGGCGAGCGTGCCGGCAAAGCAGGAGCCGGGCTCGACCAGCGTCACCAGCGTGCGCGAGGTGACGTCGATGCGCTTCAAGACGCGCTTCCAGTAATGCCTGATCTCGTTGACCAGCCAGTGCGCCTTGTTGGCTTCGAGGAAGGCATCGCAGGCGAGCACATGGGCGCGATCGCCGTGACTCTTGAACACCAGCATGGCGATCTCGAGCTCGTTGATGCGCAGATGCAGGATCGCGTCGTCGAGTTCGCGCGCCACCTGGAGCGGCCAGAACGCGACACCCTGCGCCATCATGCCGTCGATGTCGGCGGGCGGCGCGGCTTCAGGCGCCTTGATCGAGATCGTGGCGATGCGCGCGGCGCGGTCGATATCGACGGTGACAAAGCCATAGCGCAGGCTGGTCTCGTCGATGACGCGCTTGAGCGGGGAGAGAGCAATGCCCTTGCCGCTTCCGTTGCGCTTCGACGCAGCCGCAAACTCCCTGGCACGCTCGACGACCCTGCCTTCGAGCTTGCTGTTCGGCGCGATCTCGTCGACCAAGCGCCATTGCACGGCGCGCTTGCCCTTGACGCCTTCCTCGATGGTGCAGAAGAAGTCGGCATGGTCGCGGCGCACCTTGCGCTTGTCGACCACGCGCGTGAGGCCGCCGGTGCCGGGCAGCACCGCCAGCAGCGGCACTTCGGGCAAGGCAACGGCAGATGCGCCGTCATCGGCGAGCATGATGTAGTCGGTGGCGAGCGCAAGCTCATAGCCGCCGCCGGCGGCCGAGCCGTTTACCACCGTAATGAAGCGCTGGCCGGAATTCTCCGACGAGTCTTCCATGCCGTTGCGGGTCTCGTTGGTGAACTTGCAGAAGTTGACTTTGTGAGCGTGAGTCGAGCCCGCGAGCATGCGGATGTTGGCGCCGGCGCAGAACACGCGGTTCTTGGCCGAGCGCATCACCACGACCTTCACCTCGGGGTGCTCGAAGCGCAGCCGCTGCACCACGTCCGCAAGCTCGATGTCGACGCCGAGATCGTAGGAGTTGAGTTTGAGCAGATAGCCCTCGAACAGGCCGCCGTTCTCGTCGACGTCCATGGTCAGGGTAGCGACGTCACCGTCGATCGCGAGCTTCCAGTGCCGGTAGCGGGACGGTTCGGTCTGGAAATCGATGAATGTCGCGCCGCCTGCGAGGCGCCGATCTTCCCCGGCCATGGGCCACCCTTGAGCTTGATGATGCGTTTTGGCTGTCGCGTTAGATGCACAATAGTGCATCTTTTTGGGCGCGTCTAGCCCTTAACGGACGAGGCATGCACTTTGTTTCATGACCCCCGCTGGGATCACGAGCCGGCGCTGAGCGCGATCCAGTCGGCTTTGGACAGTTGCGGCCTGCCGAGCTTGGCTTGAAGCAGGCCGTCAGCGCCGGGACCGGAAAGCGCTGCGCGAGTTCAGCGCGCGCATTGGATCACTCGCGTTCGAAGGCACATTCATCGATGTGCCTCCGCAACGTCATGCGGCGCGTCCCTGGAGTCCCTGATCATCGCGCAGGGCCGCTTTTGCAAATTGCTCAATAGCGTCAAGCGTCGCCCCCGGCGCTTCACGATGCGGGGAATGTCCCGCGTCTGAAATGACTTTCAAATCTACCGGACAATAACACTCTTCCTGCGCGATTTCGAGCTGACGCAATGTCCCATATTGATCATTCCGGCCTTGCAGGATCAGCAAAGGGACGCGGATGTAGGCGAGAGACTCGGAAATATCCCAGTCGCGGAATTTCGGATCGAGCCAGGCGCCGTTCCAGCCCTGGAAGGCGTTGTGGACGTCCTTGTGCCAGCGCGCGAGTTTTGCCTTCAGGTCGGTGGTCTCGAAGGTGCTCTTGATCGCGGCGATGGATTTCACCGAGACGTCCTCGACGATGAAATGCGGCGCGATCAGCACGAGCCCGCTCAGGCGATGATCCTGATGCGCGCCGGCATAGATCGTCGCGATCGAGGCGCCGTCGGAATGGCCGAGCAGGAGGCCACGCTTGAAGCCGATCGCATCGAGCACCTTCGGCAGCACGTCCAGCGCCTCGCGCTGCATATAGTCGAGCGGCCGCGGCAGCGCGACCTTGCTCGACTGGCCGTAGCCCGCACGCGAATAGACGAAGATGCCGGCGGAGGTGGCCTGCTGCAGCTTTTCCGGGAAGTCGCCCCAGAGCCCGACCGAGCCGAGGCCTTCATGCAGCATGACGATGGTCGGTGCGTCCGCGGTTTGTGGCGCCAGCCATTTGTATTCGAGGCTGGCGTTGCCGATGCTGAGAAAGCCGGTGAGGGTGAGGTTGGTCATGCTGTTACTCAATTCGCCCCGTCCCGCAGTTTGAACCGCTGGATCTTGCCCGTCGCCGTCTTCGGCAAGGAATCCACCACGTCGATCCAGCGCGGATATTTCCAGGGGCCGATCTTCTGCTTGACGTGGTCCTTGAGCATCTCCTGCAAGTCCGTTGTCGTCGCGCCGGGACGCAGCACGACGAAGGCCTTCGGCTTCAGCAACCCTTCCGGATCGGCTTCGGGCACGACGGCGGCTTCCAGCACGGCGGGATGCGTGATCAGCGCGCTCTCGACCTCGAACGGCGAGACCCAGATGCCGGAGACCTTGAACATGTCGTCGGCGCGACCGCAAAAAGTGTAGCGGCCATCACTGTCGCGAACGTATTTGTCGCCGGTGCGGGTCCACGGACCTTCGAAGGTGCGGCGGCTCTTGTGCCGCTGATTCCAGTAGCCTTCGCCGGCGGAGGGCGCGTCGACCAACAGCTCGCCGACCTCGCCATCGGCGACATCCTGGCCGGCCTCGTTGACGAGCCGCACTGCATAGCCCGGCACCGGCTTGCCGGAGGAACCGTATTTGATGTCGCCGGGCGCATTCGACAGAAAGATGTGCAACAGCTCGGTCGAGCCGACGCCGTCGAGGATGTCGACGTTGAAGCGCGCCTTCCAGCTGTTGCCGACGGATTCCGGCAGCGCCTCGCCGGCCGAGGTGCAGATGCGCAAGGCGCTGCCGCCGCGCTCGCTCTTCATCGCCTCGTCGTTGAGCATCGCCGCGAACAATGTCGGCACGCCGTAGAAAATCGAAGGATTGTAGCGGTTCATCAGGTCGAACATGCGCGCCGGCGTCGGCCGTTCGCTGTTGAGCACCACGGTGGCACCGACCGACATCGGAAAGGTCAGCGCATTGCCGAGGCCATAGGCGAAGAACAGCTTTGCCGCAGAGAGACAAACGTCGTTCTCGCGGATGCCAAGCACCTGGTTCGCGTAAGTATCGGCGGTCGCCTGCAGGTTCGAATGGATGTGGCGCACGCCCTTGGGCATGCCGGTCGAGCCTGAGGAATAGAGCCAGAACGCCGGCTCGTCGGGATGCGTCACGGCGGTCGTGAACCGGTCGCTCTCGCCCGCGAGCTCTTCAGCGAGCTGCCTGTGGCCGTTGAGCTTGGCGCCGGACACCACGACATGCTCGAGATCGGGCATGCGGCCGACGACATCCTTGATGACGGGATAGAGGGCCTCGGAGACAAACAGCACGCGCGCGCGGCAGTCGGCGAGGATGTAGGCGTATTGATCTGATGTCAGCAGCGTGTTGAGCGGCACCGGCACGATGCCGGCGCGGATCGCACCCAGAAACACGACGGGGAAATCGACCGTATCCAGCATGATCATGGCCACGCGCTCTTCGCGGCGGACGCCGAGCCGGCGCAGCATGTTGGCGGTGCGGCGGGTCTGGTGCTGGAGCTCGCCATAGGTGAGCCGGGAGACGGTGTCGTCGAACACGGTCTTGTTGCCGCGCCCCTCCTCGACGTTCCGGTCGAGCAGCCAGGTCACCGCGTTATAGGATCCCTCGCTCACGGACTTCTCCCCCGAATTTAGAATTATAATTCATAGAAAGACACTGTGGCGGCTTGCTGTCAATGCCAGCAGGCACTATGTTTCATTAATATGCGCCGCAGGACACCCGCTCAAGAAGGCCCATGATCCGTAGTCCATGACCGACAGTCCCGACGCCGAATCCCGATTTCTCGAACAGCTCGGCCAGCGCGTGCGCACCATGCGCGCGCTGCGCGGCATGTCGCGCAAAGTGCTCGCCAAGGTATCAGGAATTTCGGAGCGCTACATCGCGCAGCTCGAGAGCGGCAAGGGCAACGTCTCCATCGTGCTGCTGCGCCGCGTCTCCGACGCGATGGGCGCGCATCTGGAAGATCTGCTTCCCTCGGCCGATCCGACCCCGGACTGGCAGATGTTTCGCGATCTCTTGCGCAAGGCGACGCCTGCGCAGATCGCGCAAGCCAAGGATTTGCTCGCCGGCGGCAGCGCATCGGCGCCGCGGCGCGCGCCGTTCTGCGGCATCGCGCTGATCGGCCTGCGCGGCGCCGGTAAATCCACGCTCGGCAGGATGCTGGCGAAGAAGGTCGGCTGGAGTTTTGTCGAGCTCAACAAGGAGGTCGAGCAGCAGAACGGCCTCTCGGTCGCCGAGATCATCGCGCTCTACGGCCAGGAAGGCTTTCGCCGCATGGAGCAGGCGGCGCTGCAACAGCTGCTCGCGCGCAACGAGCTGATGGTGCTGGCGACCGGCGGCGGCATCGTCTCGGAGCCTTTGACTTTCGACCAGATCCTGTCGTCGTTCTACACGATCTGGCTGAAGGCCGAGCCCGAGGAGCACATGGCCCGCGTCCGCCGCCAGGGCGATTTGCGGCCGATGGCGGACGACCGCTCCGCCATGGCGGAGCTGCGCAACATCCTCTTGAGCCGCGAGCCGCTGTATGCGCGCGCGACGGCGGTGGTGGACACGGCGGGACTTTCCGTCGATGCCGCCGCGGCCCGTCTGATTGATGCGGTGCGGCCGGTGCTGCAAAACGAAGCGCGCAGCTTTGGGCTGCGCAGCGTGGCGCTGTAGGTCCGAACTCCCATGGCCGAGAGCGACGTCGCAATCTCGATGTTCGAGCGGATCGGCGGCAGCGCCACGATCGAGCGGCTGGTCGATCGCTTCTACGATCGCATGGACACCCTGCCGGAGGCGCAGGTCATCCGCACGATGCACGCCGCCGATCTCGGCGCGATCAGGGACGTGCTGAAGCGCTATCTCACCGAATGGACCAGCGGCCCAAAACTCTATTCGGTCGAGAAGGGCCACCCGCGGCTGCGCCAGCGCCACATCGGCTTTGCCATCGGCGATGCCGAGCGCGATTCGTGGATGCTCTGCATGCGCGGCGCGCTGGAGGAGACGGTCGTCGATGCTGCCGCGCGGCAAGACCTCGACAAGGCGCTGTCCGGCCTCGCCGACTGGATGCGCAACCGGCCGTAAAAGCGTCGATCAAGGCCGACGTGTGGCGTTCCGGGTACCGCTTCGCTGACCCGGACTATGAGACTTGCGACGCGACTAGATCGACCAGTAATTCGGATGCGGGTAAGGCCGCGAGCGGTCACCCCAGTCGAATTCATCGCCATCGACCTCGCAGGGGCCGCTGCTCAGTTGCTCCGGCGTCAGCTCGACCTGGAAGACCTGACGTCCTGGATCATATCTCAGTGCGCTCCACTGCAGAGGATA
Source organism: Bradyrhizobium sp. 197 (assembly GCF_023073375.1). Taxonomy (NCBI): domain Bacteria; kingdom Pseudomonadati; phylum Pseudomonadota; class Alphaproteobacteria; order Hyphomicrobiales; family Nitrobacteraceae; genus Bradyrhizobium; species Bradyrhizobium sp. 197. The sequence goes on from NZ_JADPJJ010000053.1 coordinate 41,222, forward strand.
ATGATGGTGGGTGCCGAGCAGCCCGCCGGTCTTGATCACGGCGTAGGCGACCGTTCCACTCACCTTGTCGAGCATCAACCGCTCGATCGTGCCGAGCTTGGTGCCGTCGCGCCCGTAGACGGCGACATGCTCCACGCGATCACTGGGAACCATGGTATGGTGCATGGCGTTCTCCCTGTTCTCTTTTTTGCCGCGCGCATTATAGCCTGCCAGGCAGGACGAGCGAAACCCACCTCTTTGCTCTCTGGGCTATTTGCTCTCCTGGCCTCAGCTACAACAGCTGCGAACGCACCGACTCCGCACCGTCCCGCAACAGCGGCAGAAAGCGGCCGATCAATTCCTGCGCCGGCACCCGGTCGACATGGGCGCCCATGTTGATGGCGGCGACAATCACGCCGTCGTAGCGGCGGACAGGGACCGAGATCGAACGGAAATGCGGCTCGGCTTCGCGGTCGACCAGCGAATAGCCCTGCGCGCGGTCGGCGACGATGCGCGCGAGCAACGCCTTGGGATCGGTCTCCGTCTGCGGCGTCAGCGCCTCACGCTTCATCGCTTTCAGGCGCGCAACGAGCTCGGCATCATCGAGCTGGCCGAGCATGGCGCGGCCGACCGAGGTGCAGAACGCCGGCAGGCGGTAGCCGATTTCGAGCCCGCCTGAGAACATGCGCGCCGGGCTGCTGCGCGCGACGAACACGACCTCATCGCCGTCGAGCACCGCGAGCGAGCAGATCTCGTTGGCCGCTGTCGCGACGCGATCGAGCACCGGTTGCAGGACCGTGACGAGCTGGCTGGACCGCAGATACGATGCGGCCAGTGTCAGCACGTGTGGCGTCAGTGAAAACAGCTTGCCGTCGCCGGCGACGAAGCCGCCGCGCTGGAGCGTGAACAGCATGCGCCGCGCGGTGGCGCGCGGCAGATCGGCGGCGCGGGCCAGATCGCTCAGCGTCATCGGGCCGGCCGCGGTGCCAAAGCATTGCAGCAGGCGCAGGCCGCGATCGAGACTCTCGACGAAATCCGTCGCGCGTTCGTCGCTCTCGCTTCGCTTCAGCTTGGGCATGGCGTCGGGACATTCCTGCAAAATAGTGCTTGCTGCCGATCCAAGGCATGTCATAATTCGCCCATTCGTTCAATAGGCGAACAAACGCCACTCCACAAGGATGCACTCGCCATGATGAGCCAGGAGCAGAACGACCTGATCACCCGCACCGGTCCGAAGAACCCTTGCGGAAAGCTGATGCGGAGCTATTGGCAGCCGGCGGCACTGGTGGACGAACTTGAAGGCGATCGCCCGATCCGCCCCGTCAAATTGCTCGGCGAAAACCTGGTGCTGTTCCGCGACGAGACCGGGCGCTACGGCCTGATCGATCGCCACTGCGCGCATCGCGGCGCCGATCTCGCCTTCGGACGGCTCGAGCATGGCGGCCTGCGCTGCGCATTCCACGGCTGGCTGTTCGACGCGACCGGGCAATGCATCGAGACGCCGGCTGAGCCGAAGGACTCAAAGCTTTGCCAGAACATTCGCCAGCGCTCCTATCCCGTGGTGGAGAAGAGCGGCATCCTCTGGGCCTGGCTCGGCGAAGGTGAGCCGCCGGCCTTTCCCGAACTCGATTGCTTTGTCGCGCCCGGCACCCACACCTTTGCGTTCAAAGGCCATATGGCCTGCAACTGGCTCCAGGCACTCGAAGTCGGCATCGATCCCGCGCACGCGTCCTATCTGCATCGCTTCTTTGAGGACGAGGACACGTCCACGGCGTATGGCAAGCAGTTCCGCGGCGCCTCCGCAGGCAGCGAGTTGCCGATGACCAAGATCCTGCGCGAGTACGACCGCCCGATCATCAATGTCGAGCACACCGAATACGGCCTGCGGCTGATCGCGCTGCGCGAGATCGACGAGGAGCGGACGCATGTGCGCGTCACCAACCAGCTGTTCCCGCACGGTTTCGTCATCCCCATGAGCACGGAGATGACGATCACGCAGTGGCACGTGCCGGTCGACGACGAGAACTGCTACTGGTACGCGATCTTCACGAGCTACGCGAACCAGGTCGACAAGCAGAAGATGCGCGACCAGCGGCTCGAGCTTTACGAGCTGCCGGACTACAAATCGCGCAAGAACAGCAACAACGATTACGGCTTCGATCCGCACGAGCAGCAGACGGCGACCTATACCGGCATGGGCACCGACATCAACGTCCACGACCAGTGGGCGGTGGAGTCGATGGGCGCGATTCAGGACCGCACCAAGGAGCACCTCGGCACGAGCGACAAGGCGATCGTGCAATACCGCCGCCTGCTGCGGCAGGAGATCGAGAAGGTCGCGGGCGGCGAGAAGCCGATGCTGCATCTCGACGAGAGCACCGCACGAAGCATCCAGGGTCCGGCGACCATGGACGGCATCGGGCCGACACGTGGCTGGGAGACCTACTGGATGGAAGTCGACGTCAAGCGCCGCCGCGGCGCGCCGTGGACGGCACCGGTGCCGAAGGAGATCGCGGACAATGTGCATCGGCTGACGGCGGCGGAGTAAGGGTGACGGCCCATCCTCGTCATTGCGAGCGAAGCGAAGCAATCCAGACTGTCTCCGCGGACGCATTTCTGGATTGCTTCGCTGCGCTCGCAATGACGGAGAATGTGGCGGGCGTCTTGCACCCGTCGTGCATCGGTGACTGAAGGAGCAAACATAGTGAGTTTCGTCGCGCGTCATGCGCTGTGGTCGGATGAGCAGAAGGACGCGGCGACGCGCATGCGCCGTCTCGTCGAGGAGAAAAATCTCGAAGTCATCCGCCTCGCCTTTCCCGACCAGCACGGCATTCTGCGCGGCAAGACCATCATCGCCTCGGAGGCGATCGCCGCGCTGGAAAGCGGCTGTTCGATCACCACGACCATGCTCGCCAAGGACACCTCGCACCGCACGGTGTTTCCGGTGTTCACGTCAGGCGGCGGCTTCGGCATGAAGGAGATGGAGGGCGCGGCCGACGTGCTGATGATCGCCGATCCCACCACTTTTCGTGTTTTGCCATGGGCGCCGGCGACGGGCTGGGTGCTCTGCGACCTCTATTTCAACGACGGCCGGCCCGTGCCGTTTGCGACGCGCGCGCTTTATCGCAAGGCGCTCGACGAGCTTGGACGCCGCGGCCACGATTTCGTTGCAGGCCTCGAGGTCGAATTCCACATCTTCAAGCTCGACGACGCGCATATGCGCCCGGAGGATGCGGGACAGCCAGGCACGCCGCCCTCGGTGAGCCTGCTCAGCCACGGCTATCAGTACCTCACCGAGCAGCGCTTCGATCAGATGGAGCCGGTGCTGGAGATTTTGCGGCGTGACATCGTCGCGCTCGGGCTGCCCTTGCGTTCGGTCGAGGTCGAGTTCGGGCCAAGTCAGTGCGAATTCACCTTCGCGCCGAAGAAAGGGCTGGAGCCCGCCGACAATATGGTGCTGTTCCGCTCTGCCGTGAAGCAGATCGCGCACCGCCACGGCTATCACGCCACCTTCATGTGCCGGCCGAAGCTGCCGAACCTGTTCGCGAGCGGCTGGCATCTCCACCAATCGGTCGTCTCCCGCACGAGCGGCGACAACCAGTTCATGGCCAAGGAAACGACCAAGGAGGGCGGCGAACCGCTCAGCGCGTTCGGCCGGGCCTGGCTCGCCGGCCTGCTCGACCACGCCCGCGCGTCTACCGTGTTCACGACCCCGACCATCAACGGCTACAAGCGCTACCGCTCCTATTCGCTGGCGCCGGACCGCGCGATCTGGGGCCGCGACAATCGCGGCGTGATGATCCGCGTGCTCGGCGCGGCCGGCGATGCCGCCACGCGCCTGGAAAACCGCATCGGCGAGCCCGCCGCCAATCCCTATCTCTACATGGCCTCGCAGATTCTCTCAGGCCTCGACGGCGTCGACCGCAAGCTCGATCCCGGCCCGTCCGCCGATACGCCCTACGAGACCAAGGCGCCGCTCTTGCCGAAGTCCCTGCGCGATGCGGTCAGCGCGCTGAAGGACGATCCGTTCTTCCGCGAAAAACTCGGCGCCGAGTTCGTCGACTACTACACCCACATCAAGAACGCCGAGATCGACCGCTTCCTGTCCGAGGTGACCGACTGGGAGCACCGCGAGTATTTCGAGGTGTTTTGACCTCGGCTTTCTCCCCGTCATTGCTTCGCTACGCACGTGACGACGGGAGAGAGCGGAGGCTCAAATTCCCAGATATCTGTGCTGCAGATCCGGTTCCGCCATCAGCTCTTCGGAGGTGCCGCTCCACACCGTCTTGCCGCGCTCGATGATGGTGTGGCGGTCGCAGATGCGGGCGAGGTGGTCGACGTTCTTGTCGACGACCAGGATCGACTGTCCCCGGCTCTTGAGCAGCGACAGGCAGTTCCAGATCTCTTCGCGGATCAGCGGCGCCAGGCCTTCGGTCGCTTCATCCAAAATGAGGAGCTTCGGGTTGGTCATCAGCGCGCGGCCGATGGCGAGCATCTGCTGCTCGCCGCCGGAGAGCTGGTTGCCCATGTTGGAGGCGCGCTCGGCGAGGCGCGGAAACATCACGTAGATCGACGCCAGCGTCCAGGGATTGGCGCTGCCAAAGCGATCGGCGGCGGCCGCGACCAGATTTTCACGCACGGTGAGGTTCGGGAATATCTGACGTCCCTCGGGGACGAGGCCCACACCGAGTTTTGCGATTCGGTAGGACGGCTGCGTCCGCACTTCCGAGCCCGCGAAGCGGATGCTGCCCGCGCGCGCCGGCGTCAGGCCCATGATGGAGCGGATCGTCGTGGTCTTGCCCATGCCGTTGCGGCCCATCAGTGAGACCATCTCGCCTGATTTGATCGACAGCGACAGGCCGAACAGCACCTGGGACAGGCCGTAGCAGGTCTCGATGCCGTCGACCTCGAGCAGCGTGTCAGCCACCATTTTTTCAGACATGGTGCGTCACCACATGCGCCTCGCCGAGATAGGCGCGCTTGACGTCCTCGTTCGCCCGGATCGCGGCCGGATCGCCGGAGGCAATGACGCGACCATAGACCAGCACCGAGATACGGTCGGCGAGCGCGAACACCGCGGGCATGTCGTGCTCGACCAGCACGATCGAGACTTCCTTCCGCAGCTCCTGGAGCAGCTGCACCATGCGCTGGGACTCAGTGACGCCGAGACCCGCCATCGGCTCGTCGAGCAGCAAAAGCTTCGGCTTGCTTGCCAGCGCAACCGCAAGCTCGATCTGGCGACGCTCGCCATGGCTGAGCCTGGACACCAGGACATCGGCACGATGGGCGAGACCGACGCGGTCGAGCGCGGCATGCGCGGCATCGCGCAGGCCTTTTTCCTTGCGCGCATCGGCGAAGAAGCGAAACGAGGTGCCGGCATGCGCTTGCGCCGCGAGCGCGACATTGTCGGCGGCGGTGAAATCGAGCAGCAGCGAGGTGATCTGGAACGAACGCGCCAGGCCCAGCGCGCAGCGGCGATAGGCCGGCAAGTAGGTGATGTCGCGACCGCCGAGCGAGATGCTGCCGGAATGCGGCTCCAGATGCCCGGTGAGCTGGCTGATCAACGTGGTCTTGCCAGCACCGTTCGGGCCGATGATGGCGTGCAGTTCACCTGCCGCGACGTCGAGCGAGACGTTGTCCGTGGCAATGATGCCGCCGAAGCGGCGCACCAGCTTGTCAACGCGGAGCAGCGGTTCAGCCACGGTTGAGCCTCCCGAGCAGGCCCATGATGCCGCCGCGGCCGAACAGCACGACCAGCAGCAACAGCGGGCCCATGATCAGCGCCCAGTATTCGGTGAGCTGCGACAAGAACTCTTCCAGCAGCAAATATACCACCGCGCCGACGACCGGACCGAACAGCGTGCCCATGCCGCCGAGGATCACCATCACCATGAGGTCGCCGGAACGCGTCCAGTACATCACGGCCGGGCTGACGAAATCGGTATTGTTGGCGAGCAGCGCGCCGGCGAGGCCGCACATCGTGCCCGAGATGACGAAGCAGACCAGCTGGTAGCGTTTCGAGGGAAAGCCGATCGCCTGCATGCGCTGCTCGTTGGAGCGCAGGCCCTGCAGGACGAGACCGAAGCGCGAATTGGTGATGCGCCAGATCAGGAAGACCACGCCGAACAGGCAGGCGAGGCAGAGATAGTAGAACTGCGTGCGGTTCGACAGATTGATCAACCCGGAGAAGTCGCTGCGCTTGTAGACGGTGAGGCCGTCATCGCCGCCGTAACGCGCCAGCCCCGAGGCGACGTAATAGGCCATCTGCGCGAAGGCGAGCGTGATCATGATGAAATAGACGCCGCGGGTGCGCAGGGAGAGCGCGCCGATCACCAGCGCGTAGATCGCGGAGGCCGCGATCGCGACTGGAAACTGGATGAAGCCGCTTCCGACGCCTTCCTGCGCCAGCATGCCGACCGCATAGCCGCCGATGCCGAGATAGGCGGCGTGGCCAAAACTCATCATGCCGCCAAAACCCATGATGAGGTTGAGGCTCGCGGCCGCCAGCGCCAGGATGACGATGCGCGTGAACAGCGTCAGGATGAAGATGTTGCCGGAGGCTTGCGAATAGAGCGGCAGCAGCACGAGGCCCGCCAGCATCAGGACCGTGACGGCCTTGCTCACAGTGAATGTCTTCATCGACGGTTGGCCGGAAACAGCCCCTCCGGCCGCACCACCAGCACGATCGCCATCAGCAGATAGATCAGCATGGACGACAGCGCGGGCGCGGCGGTGGAGGCCGCAGCGCCGCTCAGCACCTGCCGCAACAGATTGGGCAGGAAGGCGCGGCCGAGCGTGTCGATCATGCCGACGAAGATCGCGGCCAGGAAGGCGCCGCGGATCGAGCCGATGCCGCCGATCACGATGATGACGAAGGCGAGGATCAGGATGTTCTCGCCCATGCCGATCTGCACGGTGAGGATCGGCGCCTGCATCAATCCGGCAAGGCCGGCGAGCGCGGCACCGAGGCCGAAAACCAAGGTGTAGAGCAGCTTGATGTTGATGCCGAGCGCGCCGATCATCTCGCGATTGGAGGCGCCGGCGCGGATCAGCATGCCGATGCGGGTACGCATCACGCCGAGATAGAGCAGGAGCGCGACCAGCAGCGCCACCGCGATGATGGCGAGGCGATAGGCGGGATAGTGAATGCCGGGCAGGATCGGCACCGGCACGGTGAGCCAGGCCGGGAGCGGCAGCGCAAGGCCGGCCGGCCCCCAGATCAGCCGCACGGCTTCGTTGAAGAACAGGATCAGGCCGAAGGTCGCGAGCACGTGGTCGAGATGGTCACGTCCGTAGAGATGCCGCAGCGCGCTCATCTCCAGCACGATGCCGAGCACGAGCGTCGCGCCGAGCGCCAGCAGCGCGCCGAGCAGGAAGCTGCCGGTCCAGGCTGCGAAGGTCGCGGCGAAATAGGCGCCCATCATGTAGAGCGAGCCGTGCGCGAGGTTGACGAGATCCATGATCCCGAACACCAGCGTCAGGCCGGCGGCGAGCAGAAACAGCAGCAGGCCGAACTGCAATCCGTTCAAGAACTGTTCGACGACGAGCAACATCAAAACTCTTTCAGGCGTACGCAGGTTCGCGCCGATGTTCGAACACGGTCGCCATCAGTGAAAGAGTTCCCCCTGCCTGTACAAGGCGGAAAAATGGGTAATGGCAGTATCGTTCCGAGGCAAGAGCGATTTGACACCAAACATGCACTTTGTTGCATGCCGATGCATGCGATCGAGCGCCGCCGTGCAAAGCGCTGTGCACGAAGGCTGCCGCGCGGGATGGGTCAACCTGCCGCACCCAAACGATCACCCTCCCCCCGTTGCCGAAGGAAGGGTGTGAAATTCGTCGCAACGTCAGGAAGGATGGCGCCTAGTGCGACGTCATCTGCCGGGGAAGGTCATCCGGTTCAGCGAGCACGCTGTTGGCCGTCGAGGCTTCCAGCGCCGCCATCCGGAACAGATAGGCAAGCGTCCCCAATCCGGTGTCTTCCGCCATCTGCGCCAGTTCGAGCGCCATGTCGGACATGTAGCCGAGATTCTCGTCCTTGGTCTGCGCCATGATCTGGCTGTTCCGCATCATGTTCGACATCTCAGGCGCTCTTTTGTTGCGCGGCGAGGCCGCAGAGGTTGGCACGGGCGACGGCGTCCAGACGCGGGCCGTCCTGTTGCACGATCGAAGGCATGCCGATGCGATCATGCAGGGCATCCAGCGTCTCCCGACGGATGTCGATGGTCGCCGCCATGGTCCATGCGTTCTCCACCAGAGCCGGCAGACCGAGCGGGGTCACGACGAAGCCGGCCTCATGAAAGCGCGGCAACCACCAGGTTTCCATGATCGCGCTGACTTGCGCGATCCCCTGACCGAGGCAGAACTCCTGCACCGCCGTCATCAGTTGCAGGTTGAGCGCGCCGTCGCGGCGATCGCGCACGACAAAGTAGCGCGACCATTCCCAGACCAGCGGATCCGCCGGACAGCCGCGCACCGCCGCCAGATGCGGGAAGACTTCGCTCATCATTGAAGGCTTGGTGGTCGGGTAGAGACGGTGACCGCCGATGATGCGCCGCCCCTCCAGCGCAAGCAGATAGACGGTATCCTCATCGTCATAGGAATCGATCTCGCGGCAATCCGGTTTGCGAAGTGCCTCCCAGTGGCGTTCCTCGACGAAGATGTCGTGCCGCAGCCGGAAATGCTGCTCGAGCACGTCTTCGTAAAGGTGACGATTTACCGCAGAAATGGCGTGAATCATGAAAGCCCCCATTCGTCCTCAATGGGGAGCAGCCTCTGCGAAATGAGGCAGGTTCGATATTGTTTCCCAGTACGTCGGTTAGGGATTGATGATCTTGTTGCGAATCGCCAGTGCAACCGCATGCGTGCGGTTGACGGCACCGAGCTTGCGCGCGGCGGTTGCAAGATGCTCTTCGGCGGTACGCTGCGTGATGTGCAGGATCTCGCCGATTTCCCAGGCCGACTTGCCCTGCGAGGCCCAGGAGATCACTTCGCGCTCGCGCGGGGTGAGGCGTGTCGAGGAATACGGCGCCGGATCGAGCAGACGGCGAATGTGGTCGAAGCCGTACATCGCCATCAGGTGCAATGCCGGCTTGCTGCGGGCGTTGAGATCGAGATGGATGCCCCCGAGCGACACGGCGGCCTCATAGCCGGTGAGCCCGTGGATCGGCACGATGAAGCCGCGCGACATGCGGAAATCGCCGGCGCGGTTCATTACCTCCGCCGCGCCCGGATCGAGTTCGGCATCATAGGGCGCTTCCGACCATTCGAACGGGTTGACCGATTGTCGGCACATCCGCACCACCGGGTCGACGCGGTCGTAGTTGTTCTGTGTGTAGAGACTGAACCATTCCGCGGGCCAGCGCTTGGCAAGCACCATCTGTGCGAACCGCTGGTCGGGATTCGGCAACCCTGTCACGATGATGGTTTCGAAGCCGAAGCGCCCGAACGCTCCTTCGAGCGCGTTCATCGCGTCCGGAACCTTACGATAGGCCGCCAGGCCTTCAATGAAGTCGAGCGCCTCCCGGCCATAATCCACGGCGGACATCGGTGCGTTTCCTGACCCTTGGGCTCCGGTATAGCACGTCTTCGCGGGCTGCCTCAATTCACCGTTTCCGTAGTTGTCCGGTATCCCATTGACCTCGAAGCTTTGATCTACTTGTGGAAGATGGAACGTCAAGTTACACCTATGACGTCTGAAGCGGGAAAACCACGATGGAAGACGAGGACATCGCCCTCAACAGCGTTCTCGGCCTGGAACTCAACCGCGTGTTTTTCGCCGTCCGTGAAACGGCGAACAAGCAGAAGATCATCGAGTTCGCGCGCGAGGTGCTGCAAAGCGAGCGCCCGGAACGACCCGGCAGCGTGTCGCCCGAAGGACCGTCGAGCTAAACGCGGTCGCGGCAGCGCGGGCGCGCGGCCAATTCACGTTGTCGAACATTTGCCGCTGGATGACCTCGCGGCTCTCGTGAGATGATCGCGACCACGATTATCTTTCGGATGCCCAGGACATGATGACGCTGCGCCAGGTTGAAGTGATCCGTGCCGTGATGGTGACGGGCACCATCGGCGGCGCGGCGAAGCTGCTCAACGTTTCGGCCCCGGGGATCAGCCGCCTCGTCAAATATACCGAACGCTCGCTCGGCATCCGCTTCTTCCAGCGCCAGAACGGCCGCTATTTCCCGACGCCGGAAGCCGAGAACATCTTCGAGCAGATCAACGGCGTCTACAAGAAGGTCGACGACCTCTCCGAGCTCATCTCCAAGATCGGCCGCGGTGGATTGTCGGAGCTGCGCATCGGCTCGGTACCGAGCATCTCGCAGGTGATGGTGCCGCGCGCGATCGAGCGCGTCCGCCGCCGCTATCCCGACCTCGGCATCGACATCAACATCCTCAAGCTCGAGGAAGCCATCGACTATCTCCTGCTCGGCCGCGGCGAGTGCGTCGCGATGAGCTATCGGCTCGACCATTCCGGGCTCGACTTCATGCCGCTCGCCTCCGGCGAGCTCTATTGCATCGTGCCATCAGGCCATGAGCTCGCCGGCCGCAAGCAGGTTTCCGCGGCCGAGATCACCCGCTATCCGCTGATCGGCATCGATCCCAACGACCCTTACGGCCGGATCATGGCCGAGATCTTTGCGCGCAACCGGCTCGACTACAACATCACCATCCGCGCGCGCTTCGGTACCACGGTCTGCGCGCTGGTGAAGGCGGGGCTCGGCATCGCCATCATCGACCAGTTCACGGTCGCCCATGGCGGCTATCCCGGCATCGAGCTCTTGAAGATCACCGAGCCGACGCGTTTCGACACCTACATCGCGGTGAAGCGCGGCGCGCCGCTGTCGCTTCACGTCGAGTATTTCATCGAGTCCCTGCGCGCCGAGATGCGCGCGGTGGAGCCGTCCCGCATCAACGGCAAGGCCATCCCTTCGCGCGGGCGCAAGAAATAACATTATGTTAGGTTTGCCAGATAAATGGGTAATTGTGTTAGGCAGGGGAAAGACTATCGTCGCACATGGAAGCCCCCTTGGAATTGCGCGGATTTCCCCGCTAATGGCCGGGACCGAACACTCCCAACGAGACGATAGCGAACCATGTCCGAGCGCGGATACGCCGCCAGCAAAAAACTCCTCACCGGCCTGATCGGCGCGCCGATCGCGCATTCCGCATCCCCCGCCATGCATGAGAGCGCCGCCGAGGCTCTGGGCTTGCGCGGCCACTACCAGCTCATCGAGGTCGCCGGCGCCGATGCGGCCGGGGTTCGCATGATGCTCGAGGGCGTGCGGCGGCTCGGCTTTGCCGGCGTCAACGTCACCTACCCCTACAAGGAAGCGGTGGTCCCGCTGCTCGACGAACTGGCGCCGGGCGCTGCCGCGATGGGCGCGGTCAACACCGTCGTCGCCCGGGCCGGCCGGCTGACCGGCCACAACACCGACACCACCGGCTTCGCGCGCGCGGTGGCGCCACTGCTGGCACCGTCCGGCAACGCCGTCGCCGTGATCGGCGCCGGCGGCGTCGGCAAGGCAATCGCGTTTGCGCTGGCGAGCCTGGACGTGACCGACATCCGCATCTTCGACAGCGAGCCGGCGCGCGCCGAAACGCTCGTCTCCCTGCTCGCCGCACAGGGCGTCGCAAGGCTGGCGTCGAGCATCGAGGACGCGCTGCAAGGCGCGACCGGCCTCGTCAACGCCACGCCGGTCGGGATGCTGCCGAACCGCGGCATGCCGGTCCCGGCCACGCTGCTGCATGAAAAATTGTGGGTTGCGGATGCCGTCTACTCGCCGCTGATCACGCCGCTGCTCGCGGCCGCCCAAGCCACGAGCGCGCGGATCATGACCGGGCGGGAGCTCGCGATCTACCAGGCCGCCGACGCTTTCGAACTGTTCACGGGCCTTGCCCCATCGACCGAGGTCATGGGAGAGGCATTTGACGAGGTGATGGCGGCACGAAGCTCGGCCTATCACGCAGCGTAACCAAAGCGGCCGGACACAAGGCCGCGAACAACATCAACGAAAAATGGGAGGATAGACCATGAAATCGGCCATTCTGGCGGGCGCCCTGCTTGCCTTCGCGACTGCAACCAGTGTTCACGCCCAGGCGATCAAGCTCGCCGACGTCGCCGAGCTTTCCGGCGGCGGCGCAACCGTCGGCACCAACTGGAAGAACGGCATCGATCTCGCGATCGAAGAGATCAACGCCAAGGGCGGCGTGCTCGGCCGCAAGTTAGAGGTCACCCATGCGGACTCGCAATCCAACCCCGGGGTTGCGCGCGCGCAGGTGCAGAAGGCGCTCGACGCCGAGCCCTATGTGCTGCTCGGGCCCGGCTATTCCGGCTCCGTGAAGGTCACCGCGCCGCTCGCGGCCGAAGCCGGCATCGCGCAGATCATGGGCGGTGAAGCCGCCGAGTTGACGCAGGCCGGAAACAAATTCCTGTTCCGCACCTCGTTCGGCCAGCAATCCTCGATGCCGAAGGTCGCCAAATACATTCACGACGACATGAAGGGGAAGTCGGTCGCGGTGGTCTGGGTCAACAATGATTTCGGCCGCGGCGGTCGCGACGTCGTGGTCAAGGAGCTCGACCGGCTGGGCTCCAAGGTGGTCGCCGATCTCTCCACCGAAGCGGGCCAGGCGGATTTCGCCGCCGACGTCGGCAAGATCAAGGCGGCCAATCCCGACGCCGTGTTCGTCTACCTGAACGAGGAAGAGAGCGCGCGCATCCTGAAGGAGCTGAAGCGCCAGGGCGTCACCGCGCCGCTGATGGGCGAGACCACGCTGATCGGCCAGAAGGTGATCGAGCTCGCGGGCGATGCCGCCAATGGCGCGCGCGGCCATGTCGGCCTGACCACCGACGCGCCGGTCGACCTGATCAAGGCGTTTCGCGACAAGTTCGCGAAGAAGTACAATTACGTGCCCGACCATAACGGCCTGAAGGGCTATCTTGCGGTCTACATGGTGAAAGCCACGACCGAGAAAATGGGCAAAGTCGATTCCAAAGCCTTCGCCGACACGCTGCATGGTCTGACCATCAAGGCCGCGGACGAGCCGGGCATCCTGATGGACGTCACCTTCAGCGACACCGGCGACATCGACCGCCAGAGCTTTCTGGTCGAGGTGGTCGAAGGCAAGCAAGTCGTGAAGCAGGTGCTGCCCAAAGTGAAGTGAGGGCTTCCTCCCCTCCCCCCGCCCGCGCGGGGAGAGATCTCTCTTCTCCCTCTCCTCGTAAGAACGGCGAGAGGGAGAAAAAAGAGAGCGGGGAGAGGGAGAAGACAGAGCGCCGAGAGGGGAAAATGTCCAATCTGTTTGATCTTCTGGTCGCGGGACTTGCCACCGGCGCGATCTATGCGCTGGTCGCGGTCGGCTTCACGCTGCTGTGGCAGACCTCGCAGACCATCAATTTCGCGCAAGGCGAGTTCGTGATGCTGCCGGCATTTTTGATGCTGGCAGCGATGCATGCCGGCGCGCCGTTCTGGCTCGCGATTATCCTCGGCATCCTGCTCTCGATGCTGCTGCTGGGCCTCGCGTTCAAGATGCTGCTGGTCGATCCGATGATGCGCCATGGCGTGCTGCCGCTTGCGATCGCGACCATGGCGCTTGCGATCGGCATCAAGGAGGCCGTGAAGCAGTTCTTCAGCGCCGAAGCATCACCCTTCCCCTCGATCGTGCCGACCGGCGACGTCTCCATCCTCGGCCATGCCGTCTCGCTGCAAAGCATCGGCGTCCTCGTCCTCGCCATCCTTGCTGTCTCCGGTCTGACGGCGCTCCTGAACCGAACTTCGCTCGGCCACCAGATGCAGGCGGCGGCGCAGAACCCGACGGTGGCGCGCATCATCGGCGTCCCGGTCGAGCGCATGATCCTCCTGACCTTCCTGATCAATGCGTTTCTGGTCGCGCTCGCCTCGCTGTTGATCACGCCGATCTATCTCGCAAAATTTACATCGGGCGAGGTGCTGGGCCAGGCCGCCTTCATCGCCGCGATCGTCGGCGGGTTCAACCAGGTGCGCGGCGCAATCGCGGGCGGCCTCCTGATCGGCACGCTCGACAATCTCGCCGCCGCCTACGTCTCGACGCAGTACCGCGCCGCCGTGCCGATGATCATCCTGATCGCCGTCATCCTGTTCCGGCCGCAGGGCTTGCTCGGCCGTGCCGAGGAGCGCACCGTATGAGCGCCTTCGCCAAACCTCTGAAGATCGCGCTCGGCCTCATCGTCATCGCCGCGCTGATCGTCATCCCCATGAACTTCAACCGTTATGGCCTGTTCATCCTGAGCCAGTGGGCGGTGATGGCGATCGCCGCCATGGGCCTCAACCTCACGCTCGGCTATGCCGGCCAGGTCTCGCTGGCGCAGGGCGCCTTCGTCGGCATCGGCGCTTACGCGGCAGCGATCATGACCACGCATGGCTGGCCGCTGCCGGCGGCGATCGTCGTCGCGATCGCGTTGAGCTTCGCGGTCGGCTGGGTGCTCGGCTACCCCGCGCTGCGGGTGCAGCACCACTACCTCGCCTTCGTCACGCTCGCCTTCTCCACGCTGGCCTTCCTGGTGTTTCGCAACGAGAGCTGGCTCACCGGCGGCATCTACGGCATCTCCAACATTCCGCGCCCGCACATCTTCGGCATCCCAACCAGCAAGCCGCTGCCGTTCTGCTATGTCTGCCTCGGCTCGCTCGCGATCGTGTCGCTGGCGGTGTGGTGGCTGATCCGCTCCCCCTGGGGCCGCGCGTTCATGGCGCTGCGCGAAAATCCGCTGCGCGCGCAATCGCTCGGCGTCGACACGCGCCGCTATACGCTGATGGCGTTCGCGATCGGCTCGGCGCTCGGCGGCGGCGCCGGCGCGCTCTATGCGCCGCTGACGCAATATATCGATCCCGTGCCGTTCAACCTGTCGCTCTCGCTCGACCTCTTGATGATGGTGATCGTCGGCGGCGCCGGCTTCTTCCTGGGTCCGTTCCTGGGCGCGATGATCGCCGTGCTGCTGCCGGAATGGCTGCGCTTCACCGAGGGCTATTATCTGATGCTCTACGCGATCGCGGTGATGGGGCTGCTGATCTGGTCGCCGACCGGCATTTTGGGAATCCTGGATCGCTATCTGGCCGAACGCCGCACCAAGGCGGCTTCTACGCTGCGCGCTGTCGCAAAATCCCGGCTGGAGACGGTGCAATGAGCGCAGTCCTCGAAGTCACCGACATCAAGAAGAACTTTGGCGGCATCAGTGCCGTCGGCGGCGTCTCTTTCGACGTGCGCGAAGGCGAGATCCTCGGCCTGATCGGCCCGAACGGCTGCGGCAAGTCCACCTTGTTCAACTGCATCCTCGGCCAGCTCACGCCATCAGGCGGCGAGGTCAAGCTCGACGGCAAGGTGGTCACCGGCCTGCGCCCTGCAGAGCTCAACAAGCTCGGGGTCAGTCGCACTTTCCAGCTCCTGCAGGTGTTTCCAAAACTCTCGGTGCGCGAGAACCTGATCCTCGCAGGACAGGAGCACCAGGGCAGCATGGCCTCGCGCCTGGTCGGCCGCTCCGATGCCGGACTGACGGAGGCCGCCAACCAGATGATCGGCTTTTTCAAGCTCGATCATCTCGCCGACGAGCCGGCCGGCGGACTCTCCTATGGCCAACAGAAGCTGCTCGACGCCGCCATGGCCTTCATGGGTGGACCGCGCCTGGTGCTGCTCGACGAGCCCGCCGGCGGCGTCAACCCGTCGATGCTGACGGATTTGAAGGAGCGGCTGGTCGCGATCAACCGCGAGAAGAACGCCACGTTCGTCGTGATCGAGCACAACATGGAATTCGTGATGTCGCTGTGCTCGCGCGTGATGGTGATGGCGGAAGGCAAGGTGCTGGCAATGGGACGGCCCGACGAGGTCCGCAAGGATCCCGCCGTGATCGAAGCCTATCTCGGACATTAGGGAGAGCCATCATGAGCGATCCGATCCTCTCGGTTCACAATCTCGTCGGCGGCTACGGCAAGATGACGATTTTGAACGGCACGACCTTCGCCGTGCCGCAGGCCACCATCACCACCATCATCGGCCCGAACGGCGCCGGCAAGTCCACCGTGTTCAAGGCGATCTTCGGCCTGCTCAAACTGCGCGAGGGCAAGATCAGTTTTGCCGGCCGAGACGTCACCAATTTGAGCCAGCGCGCGCTGCTCAATGCCGGGATCTGCTACGTGCCGCAGGGCCGCAACATCTTTCCCGAGCTGTCGGTGCGCCACAACATCGAGCTCGGCGGCGTTTCCGCGGGCAAGGGCATCGACCTGCCCACGCGGATCGAGGCCGCACTCGACCTGTTCCCGGCGCTGCGGCGGAAATCGACGCAGCAGGCCTCCACGCTGTCCGGTGGCGAGCAGAAGCAGCTCGAAATCGCCCGCTCGCTGCTGCTCGAGCCAAAGCTGGTGCTGATCGACGAGCCCTCGATCGGCCTGTCACCGCTGATGGTGCAGCAGACTTTCGACATCCTGAAATCCCTGCGCGACCGGGGCGTCACGATTTTGATGATCGAGCAGAACGCACGCTCGGCGCTGGAGATTTCCGACATCGGCATCGTGCTCGAGCTCGGCCAGACCCGGATGCTCGACAAGGCCGAGCGCATCCTGAATGATCCCCGCATCGGACAATTATTCCTCGGCGGCGCGATGGAGGACAACGCAGCATGAGTAAACGCTCGATCGCAACGGTCTCCCTCTCCGGCAGCCTCGACGAAAAGCTCCGCGCCATCGCATCCGCCGGCTTCGATATGGTCGAGATTTTCGAGAACGATCTGCTGTCGTTCGGCGCAAGCCCGCGCGACATCGCAAAGCTCTGCGGCGACCTCAATCTCGAGATTTGCGCATTTCAGCCGTTCCGCGATTTCGAGGGCATGCCGGAGCCGCAGCGCTCGCGCAACTTTGCCCGCGCCGAGCGCAAGTTCGACCTGATGCAGGAGCTCGGCACCGATCTGCTGCTGATCTGCTCCAACGTGTCCCCCAGCTCGCTCGGCGGCATCGACCGCGCCGCGGATGATTTTCGCGAGCTCGGCGAGCGCGCGGCAAAACGGTCCTTGCGTGTCGGCTACGAGGCTTTGGCCTGGGGACGCCACGTCAACGACTACCGCGACGCCTGGGAGATCGTGCGGCGCGCCGATCACCCCGCGATCGGCGTCATCCTGGACAGCTTTCACGCGCTGGCCCCCGGCTTTCCGGTTCGCGCGATGGCCTCGATCCCCGGCGACAAGATCTTTCTGGTCCAGCTTGCGGATGCGCCGAAGCTCGAGCTCGACATCCTGTCGTGGAGCCGGCACTTCCGCTCCTTCCCCGGCCAGGGCAATCTGCCGGTCGGCGAGTTCATGGCGGCGATCGCGGCGACCGGCTATGCGGAGCCGCTGTCGCTGGAGATCTTCAACGACCAGTTCCGCGCCGGCTCGGCCGCGCAGACCGCGGTCGACGGCCTGCGTTCGCTGATCCTGCTGGAGGACCAGCTTGCGCCGGATTGGCCAAAGCTCGTCAGCGAGCCTTTGGCGCCGAAAGCCAAAAGTCGCGGCACGGGCTTCATCGAATTTGCCGTCAACGAGACCAAGGCCGGCGAACTTGCCCACCTGCTTTCGCAGCTCGGCTTCCGCAAGACCGGCAAGCATCGCAGCAAGGCGGTGGAGCGCTGGTCGCAAGGCAAGGTCGAGCTCGTCATCAACTCCGAGACCGACGGCTTTGCGCATTCGCACTATGTCACGCACGGTCCCGGCGTCTGCGCCATCGCGCTCGAGGTCGACAATGCGGGCCTTGCCATGCAACGCGCCGAGACACTGAAGGCGCGCACCTTCTACCAGCCGGTCGGGCCGGGCGAACTCGAGATTCCCGCGATCCATGGCGTCGGCGGCAGCTTGCTGTATTTCCTCGATCAAGCCGGCAAGAACTGGAACACGGATTTCGAGCCGATTGCGAGCGACGCCGGCGCGGACGCGCTGCTGGCGGTCGATCACATCGCGCAGTCGATGCCCTATGACGAGATGCTGTCCTGGCTGTTATTCTACACCGGGATCCTCGACCTGACGCGTCTGCCGCAGATGGAGATCGCCGATCCCAGAGGGCTCGTGCAGAGCCAGGCCGTCATCAATGGCGACCAGAGCCTGCGTTTCGTGCTCAACGGCTCATCCGCCAACCGTACACTGCCGGCGCGCTTCATCTCGGAGTTTTTCGGCTCAGGCGTGCAGCACGTCGCCTTCACGTGCCGGGACATTTTTGCGGCGGTCGCGGAGATGCGCAAGCGCGGCGCTGATTTCCTCGATATCCCTAATAATTACTACGACGACATCGAAGCCAAGTACGATCTGGCACCCGAGCTGATGGCGCAGCTGCGCGCCAACCACATCCTCTACGACCGCGAAGGCGACGGGGAATTCTTCCAGGTCTATACCCACATCTTCGACGAGCGGTTTTTCTTCGAGATCGTGGAGCGGCGGGATTATCAGGGCTTCGGCGCGGCCAATGCCGGCATCAGGCTCGCGGCGCAGGCGCGCGAGGTGCGGCCTGCGAGCATGCCGCGGGTGTAGACTCTCTCTACGCCGTCATTGCGAGGAGCCCTTGCGACGAAGCAATCCAGAATCCCTCAGCGGAAAGATTCTGGATTGCTTCGCTGCGCTCGCAATGACGGGGAGAGAGCTGAGAGCCCCTCTCCCCGCGAGCGGGGAGAGGGAAAGCAGAGACCTCACTTCATCGCGCATTTGTCGTGGAAGCGATCCTGGTCGTTCTCGACGATGGTCGCGACCGTCTTCAGCGAGAGCTGGCCGTCGCCATCCTTGACCACGTCCTGGAGATAGAAGTTCTGCACCGGGATGTGGTTCTTGCCGTACTTGAAGGGGCCGCGCAGCGACTTGAAGTTGGCCTTCTCCATCTCGGCCTTCATCGCGTCCTTCTTGCTGGTGTCGCCCTTGACCGCGACCACCGCGCTGTTGATGAGCTGGGCGGCGTCATAGGCTTGCGCGCCGTAATAGGTCGGGCGCAGGCCGGTGTACTTCTTGCGGTAGTCGGCGACAAAGCGCTTGTTCTGCTCGTTGGGCAAATCATTCACCCATTCCTGCGCGCCGGGCACGCCGAGCGCGTTCTCCTTCTGCAGCGGCAGCGACAGCTCGTCGACGGTGAAAGCCGTATAGAGCGGCATCGTGCTCTTCAGCCCGGCCTGCGCATATTGGTTGAGGAACTGCACGCCGGCCGCACCGGGATAGAACACGAAGATCGACTCGGCGCCCGAGGCGCGCGCCTTGGAGAGCTCGGCGGAGAAGTCGAGCTGGCTCGGCCACACCGTGTATTCCTCGCCCTTGACCTCGCCCTTGAACGTGCTCTTCACGCCCGCGAGCATGTCCTTGCCGGCGGCGTAGTTCGGGCCGATCAGGAAGACGCTCTTGACGCCCTTCTGGTTCATGTAAAGGCCCATGGCGGCCGGCGTCTGGTCGTTCTGCCAGGAGGTCGAGAACACGTAGGGCGAACAAAGATCGCCCGCGAGCTGCGACGGGCCGGCATTGGCCGAGATCAGGAAGGTCTGCGAATCCACCGCGGTCTTGAGCGAGGCCAGCAGCACGTTCGACCAGATGTAGCCGACGATGAAATCGACCTTGTCGGACTGCACCAGCTTCTCGGTCTTCTGCTTGCCGACATCGGGCTTCTGCCCGTCGTCCTCGTAGATCACCTCGACCGGCTTGCCGTCCATCTTGCGGCCAATGTGATCCAGCGCGAGCTCGAAGGAGTTGCGCATGTCGTTGCCGATCACGGCGGTCGGGCCGCTGAAGGTCGAAACGAAGCCGATTTTGATGGTGTCGCCGGCGGATGCCGGGTTTGCCAGCACCAGCGCCGCTGCGCCCGCCAGCCAGAATGCCGTCCTCATAGCCTCTCCCCTCCTTATTATTGAAGCCCGCAAACGGGTGATCGCCGCCCCGGGTCAATCTCTATTGAACGCAAAATCTGTCGAGCCGCCAATGGCTCAGCGCCTGCCCTGCACCATAATTCGCCCTAATCGTGAATGGCAAGAAATATAGTTCTACTCACTTCGGCGAGGGCTGCGGCGCTTTTTCGCGGGATATCGGTACACTCGATACACTTGGCCTATCCGGCGATTGATGACCGCTATTGGACCGCGACGCCCAATTCGCACTTAAATGAAAGAACAGAGCAGCGAGATTCGAGGGCGCATCATGACCACGACACCGCATCGCGTCGTCATCGTCGGAGCCGGCTTCGGCGGACTGGAGACGACCCACCGGCTGGCCGGCAGCCCGGTCGAGATCACGCTGATCGACCGCCGCAACCATCACCTGTTCCAGCCGCTGCTCTATCAGGTCGCGACCGCCTCGCTCGCCACCAGCGAGATCGCCTGGCCGGTCCGGCACCTGATGCGCGACCGGCGCGACGTGACGACGCTCTTTGCGACCGTCAGCGGCGTCGATGCCGACAGGCGCTGCGTGCTGATCGACGACGGCAGCGAGGTGCCTTACGACACGCTGGTGCTCGCCACAGGCGCGCGGCATGCCTATTTCGGCCACGACGAATGGGAGCAGTTCGCGCCGGGTCTCAAAACACTGGAGGACGGGACCACGCTGCGCCGTCACATCCTGGTGGCGTTCGAGCGCGCCGAGCGCGAGACCGATCCGGAAAAGCGCGCGGCGCGGCTGACTTTCGTCATCGTCGGCGCCGGCCCCACCGGGGTCGAGCTTGCCGGCACCATTGCCGAAATGGCGCACCACACCTTGCCCGGCGATTTCCGCAACATCGACACGACGAAAGCGCGCGTGGTGCTGATCGAGGCGGGGCCGCGCGTGCTGGCAGGTTTTGCCGACGACCTCTCGGCCTATGCGCAGGTCTCGCTGGAAAAGATCGGCGTCGAGGTCGTACTTGGCAAGGCCGTCACCGAGATCGACCGCGACGGCGTGGTTTTCGGCGGCACGCGGCTCGATGCCAAAACCAAGATCTGGGCCGCCGGCGTCCGCGCCTCGCCCGCGGCTGAGTGGCTGGGCGCGCCGGCCGATCGTGCCGGACGCGTGCAAGTGGAGGCCGATCTCACCATCCCCGGTCATCCCGAAATCTTTGCGATCGGCGACACCGTTGTGATCAACGCCTGGGACGGCAAGGCGGTGCCCGGTATCGCGCCGGCGGCCAAGCAGCAGGGCCGTCACGTCGCTGACAGCATCAAGGCCCTGCTACGCGGAGAACCGACAGGCCCGTTCCGCTACAAGCACTCCGGCAGCCTTGCGCAGATCGGCAAACGGCTCGCGGTGATCGACTTCGGCAAGGTGAAACTGCGCGGCACCGTCGCGTGGTGGATCTGGGGCATCGCCCACATCTACTTCCTGATCGGCTTGCGCCACCGCCTCAGCGTCGCGCTGAGCTGGCTTTGGATCTACGCCCGCGACCAGCGCGCCGCGCGGCTGATCACGCAGGGAAGCAGCAAGGTGGTGTAGGGATCATCCTCTCGTGTCCCGGACGCGGCGCGGCATGAAATGACGCGACGCAGAGCCGGGGCCCAGACCTGTGGGCCCCGGCTCTGCAGCGCAGCGCTACGCGCCGCACTGCGTCCGGGCACGAGACCCTACTTCACCAGCTCACACCCGCCCTCCGCCAGCGGCCGAAACGCCTGCTCCGCGGGAATCGTCGAGACCAGCTTGTAATAGTCGTACGGATATTTCGACTCCTCCGGCTTCTTCACCTCGAACAGATACATCGGATGCACGACGCGGCCGTCCTGGCGGATCGTGGTGTCGCCGAACAGCTTGTCCTTGCCCTTGAACTTCTTCATCTCGGGCACAGCGTCCTTGGCACTGTCGCTGCCGGTCGCGGCGACCGCATTGAGATAAGCGAGCGTGGACGCATAGACGCCGGCCTGGTTGCCGCTCGGCATCTTGCCGTTCATGCCGGGCCGGGCGGCGAACCGCTTGGCGAAGGCGCGGGTGTCGTCGTTCATGTCCCAATAGAAGGCTTCCATGAGCTGAAGGCCCTGCGCGACCTTGATACCCATGCCATGGACGTCGTTGATGAAGAGCAGGAAGGCGACCAGTTTTTGTCCGCCCTGCTGTATCCCGAACTCGGCGGCCTGCTTCACCGCGTTAATGGTGTCGCCGCCGGCATTGGCGAGCCCGATCACCTCCGCCTTCGAGCCCTGCGCCTGCAACAGGAAGGACGCGAAATCGGAGGTGCCGAGCGGATGCTTGCTGGAGCCCAACACCTTGCCGCCATGCGCCTCGATGTATTTCTGGGCTTCCGCTTCGATGCCCTTGCCGAGCGCGTAATCGACCGTGAGGAAATACCAGTTCTTGTCGCCGCGCGACATCATCGCGGCCGCTGTCGTATTGCCGGTGGCCCAGGCGTCGTTGACCCATTGGATGGTGTTGGGCGAGCAGGCCTTGCCGGTGAGATCGGAGCTCGCGGTGGACGACGCCAGGAACGTCATGCGGCTGTCGCGTAGCAGCGTGTTGATGGAGAGACCAACGGCCGAGTTCGGCACGTCGACGATGGCGTCGACACCCTCGACATCGAGCCATTTGCGCGCGATGGCGTTGCCGACATCGGCCTTGTTCTGGTGATCGGCATAGACGATCTCGACCTTGATGCCTTTGCCGCCGCCGTTGAAATCCTCGACAGCCATGCGCGCGGCCTCGACCGAACCCATGCCGTTTGTGTCCTGGAAGATGCCGGAGATGTCGTTGAGCACGCCGACGCGCACGACATTGTCCGAGATCTCGGCATTTGCCGCGCCGCCGATCAAGCTCGCAGCCAGCGCAAGTGTCCACTTCAAGTTCTTCATTGTTCCCTCCCCTGTCGTATTTATTGTTTTCGATGCCAGCAGCGTCAGGCCGGCGTGATGGTCACAGGCAGGCTGTCGAGCCCGCGCAGCGTGTTGTTGAAGCGACGTTGTGGAGCGCCGGTGATCTCGATCTTTGCGATCCGGCGGGCCAACGCCGCGAGCATTGTCTCGCCTTCGAGCCGCGCGACCAGCTGGCCGACGCACATGTGAATACCTGAGCCATAGCCAACATGGCCGGACGTGCGGCGGGTGATGTCGTAGCTGTCGGGCTTGTCCCAGCGCCGCGGATCGCGATTGGCGGCAGCCAGGAACATCAACACCTTCTCGCCCTCACCGATGGTCGCGCCTGACAGTTCGACCTCGCGCGTTGTTGTGCGGAAGAAGGTCTGCACCGGGCTTTCAAAACGAATGGCCTCCTCGAAAGCGTTGCGCGCCAGCGTGAAATCGTTGCGCAGGCGCTGCCACTGCTCAGGGAAGCGCGCGAGACAGTAGACCGCTGCACCGATGCCGTTGACGGTGGTGTCGAGACCGGCCGACAAGAGCGAGCGCACCAGCAGCGGCGCTTCGGTGGCGGTGATGGCACCCTCGTCGACATGGGCGTGGATGCAGGCGCCGATGCCGCCGGGCGTGAGATTGTCGCGCTGGCACTGCTCGGTGACGTAGGCCTGGTGCGGCGCCGAGCGCGCGATCGCCTCCTTACGCAACTGGTTCGGCGGGCCGAAGGCGTTGAACACCAGGCTCGCATAGGGAATGAGATTCTCGCGTCCCTCAGGCTTCAGCCCGAGCGCGTCCGGGAAGATCGACAGCGGATAGGCCTCGGCGAGGTCCGCGATGGCATCGAAGCTGCGTTTCTCCAGCAGCGCGTCCACACGCGCTTCCGCTGCCGCGGCGAAGCGGTCGCGAAGCCCCTTCATCACCGTCGGCGACAGCACCTTTGAGAGCACGGCGCGGGTGCGGGTGTGCTCGGGAGGATCGGCCTCGAGGATCAGGCTCGGCGGCCGCCACGGCGTCTCCTTCTTGAAATCGGAGAGACCGACACCGCGGCTCGAGCAGAACGTCGCGGGGTCGTTCAGCACGGCATGAACCTCGGCATAGCGCGCTACGCCGTAGAGTTTCCATTTGTCGAGATAAACGACCGGACCTGTCTCTCGCAGCAATTCATGCGTCGGATAAGGATCGGCGAAAAAATCCATGTCGAAGGGATCGACGTCGAGATGCGGGACGGCCGATACGGCAGAGCCGGGTGCACTCATTGAAGTCCTCCCTCATTTTGATCTTGTGAAAGGGCCGCGCTTACCTTTAGGTCTCCGGACACGCCGCGAGACAGAATCCCGATATGCCGCCGTCTTCGACCAGAGCCCGCCAAAAACCTGCGCCCGCGGAGACGGGGCCGACGCTCGATCTCGATCGCTACGTCCCGGCGTTCATCACCTTCATCGCCAACAAGCTCTCGAATAGCGCCACCGCGTTCTATCAGCGGCAGTTCGGCGTCAACGTCACGGAATGGCGGATCATGTCGTTGCTGGCGATCGAGCCCGGCATTCCCGCTTCGCGAATCTGCCACGTCATTGGTTTCGACAAGGGCCCGGTGAGCCGGACGCTGGCGGGCCTCGAAAAGCGGGGGCTGGTGTCGATCCGCACCGACCCCAACGACGGGCGCACCCATTCGATCTCGCTGACGGCGAAGGGCCGCGCCACCCATGACAAGGTGATCGTCGCGGCATTCGAGCGCGAGCGACGCCTGTTGTCTTGTCTGGGCAAGGACGAGCGCGAGGTGCTGATCGACCTGTTGCGCCGCCTGCACGAGAATCTCGGCGCGGTCACCGGCGGCACCGAGACCTGACGCGCCGCGCAGCGGGCGCGGACCCCTGTCACGTCCAGGCATGCGCCGGCACTCGCCCGCGGCACCCTCTCTGCCGAGCATTGCTCCCTCCGAGATCAGACGCGGCGGTTGCTCCAGCCATCATCCTTGTCCGGAACGGTTCGCACAAGTTAGTTGCTTAGGCAACAAAAGAATTCGGCAAAGATATTGCGGCAGAATCGCTGGCGTAATTGGGCTTGCCCAACTCTCGTGTCCCGGACGCGCTGCAGCGTGAAGCGCTGCTGCGCGGCGCCGGGATCCATGCGACCGCGCGCACTAGGCGAGATAGGCCCCCGCTCTGCAGCGCACCACTGCGTGCTGCGCTGCGTCCGGGGCACGGGCCCAAACAACCGCTACGGACCAATCCACTCCCCCGGCGCATCGTCGTTCAACCGCGCCAGCGCTTTGGCGCGCAGCGTTAGCACGGCGCGCTGATTGATGTAGCCCTTGTCCGTAATCTCCCCGCCGTCCACCGACGGCGGCTCGGCGAGCAGCAGTGCGCGCGTGGCGTGGCCGGAGGAATTGGCCCCCTGCTGCCTCAGTTTCGCGAGACCCCGCGCGATCGCCGCTCTGACCTTTTCATGCGCGAGCACGTCGTTCGCACCTGCCGTCTCGGGCAAACCCGCGTGAACGCGGCAGGCGGCGATGTTCGGGAACACCAGGAAGCGCACCTCGTCGCCGCCATGACCGGTGACGATGATGTCCTGCGCGAGCGGCGCCAGCGCGGCGATGCCGGCGACGCGCAGCGTGCCGACATTGACCCAGGTGCCGGAATTGAGCTTGAAGTCCTCCGCGACGCGGCCGTCGAAGAACAGGCCGCGCTCGGGCCGCCCGGCGTCGGCGAACTTCACGGCGTCACCGATGAGATAAAAACCCTCTTCGTCGAACGCCTGCCTGGTTAGCTCCGGCGCCTTCCAGTAACCCGGCGTGACGTTGGGGCCGCGCACGCGCACCTCCAGCTTGTCGCCGGAGATAACGAGCTTCAATTCGGTGCCGGGAATCGGCACGCCGATATTGCCCGAGCGCTCCGCGAGGAAATGGCAGTCGGTCGCCAGCGGCGAGGTCTCGGTTGAACCCCACGCCGAGACCATCGGTATCGCGCGGCCAACGGTCTTGACGGAGAGCTCCTCGATCGCGTCCCATAGATTTTGCGGCAGCGCGGCACCGGCGTAAAACGCGAACTTCACCTCGCCGAAGAAGCGGCGGCACAGCGCCTCGTCGCCGCGCAGCGCCGCGATCAGCATGTCGAAGCCGCGCGGCACGTTGAAATAGACCGTCGGCATCACGCTTTTCAAATTGGCGAGTGACGTCGCAAAGAGGCCCGGCGCAGGCTTGCCGCCGTCGATATAGAGCGAGCCGCCATTGCGCAGCACGAGATTGAAATTGTGGTTGGCGCCGAACGTGTGGCTCCAGGGCAGCCAGTCGAGAATGACGAGATCGCTGCCAGCTTGCTCGAGAAAGGTCCAGGTCTGCGCCTTGGCCTGCTGGCTGGAAGTCAGCATGCGCTGGGTGTTGATCACGGCTTTCGGCGCACCGGTCGAGCCCGAGGTGAACAGGAATTTTGCGATCGTATCGGGCGTCACCGCGGCGAAGGCCGTTGCGACCTCGGGGCTCTCGGGCGTTGCCGCGATGGTGCCGAAGGCCAGCGCATCGATATCGTCTGCATTGCCGCTGATGATCTGCGCACGATGCAGGGGCTTGATCGCGGCCATCGCCGCCGCAAACGGCTTCACTGCTGAGACATAGATCGCGGCGGGCTCAAGCAGAGTGATCATGCTCTTGAGCTTGTCAAAGTCCTTTGACATCAGCGAATAGGCTGGCGAGATCGCCGCCGAGGGCACGCCGACATGCTGGGCCGCAAGTGCCAGCAGCGCATGATCGATGCTGTTGTCGGAGAGGATCGCTAGCGGATGCTCTGCGCTGAGCCCCCGCGCCAAAATCCAGGACGCCGCCGCGCGCACCTGGCGCAGCGCCTGCGCATAGGTAACGGTGGTCCATGGCGCCTCGGTGCTGCTGCGCTCCGCGAGGAAAATCGCATCGGGCCTCTGCCGCGCCCATTGCTCCAGCCAGTCGCCGATGCAGCGTGCGCCATCGCGCAGGGGGTCGGGCGAGCGCAGCACGATGCTGCCGTCGGCGCGATGCTCGGCAACGGTTCTGGGCGTCGCGAACAGGCTCGAAGCATCACCGCGTGGGGCGGCTGTCATGGTTTCCTCCTCGCCCGGATGCCGGGATCGGCCGCAGCCTCGTCGCGGGCCGCGTTGGCCATAATGTTGGGCGTGGCAATTGTTGTCGTCAACAACAATCTTCCGTTGGCACGGCGAAGACGCTACAACAATGGCCCGGCAGGAGACCCGACGTGACAACCACCGCAGCCCAGACTTTCCCACGCAAGCGTGCGGCCAACGGCGCAACGCCGCGGAACGACGCGGACGAAATCGGCCTCGATGCACTGGTCGGCCACGCCGGTTATGCGGTGCGGCGCTTCCAGATCTGGATTTTCCAGGACTTCATCAAAACGCTCGGCAATGTCGACATCCGGCCGACGCAATATTCGGTGCTGACGGTGATCGGCGCCAATCCCGGCCTTTCGCAGATGGCGGTGGCCAAGCGCCTCGGCATCGAGCGCGCGCGGCTTGTGCATCTGCTCGACAGCCTCGAACAGCGCAGGCTCGTGAAGCGGGTCAGATCGAAGACCGACCGGCGCTCCCATGCCCTGCACCTCACCGCGCAAGGCGAGACGGCGCTGGCGAAATTCAAGCGCCTCGCCGCGGAGCACGAGCGGCATGTCGAGGACAGGATCGGCAAGGAGAACCGGGAACGGCTGCTGCGGATCCTCGCTGACTTCACCTGACCCAGACTGCCCAATATTTACGCAATTGCCCGTAACAGGGCGCGGGCCTTAAAGCCCGACAGCCCGCGAAATATCCCCAAGCCACTGATCCCCCGATAGTATCCGGAGCACTCGTCCTGCCCGGATTGTGTACACAATGGCACATCGCTTGCTTCGATCCGGGTGAAGACAGATAGCCGGAGTTTTGTGGCCATGAGGGCTGAAATGGGGGCTGAGCAGCCTGAAACGATCGCCGCGATTGTGGCCGCGCATCGCGCGGGCATGCTCACGCCGGCGCAGACGATCGCGCGCACCTATCAGCGCATCCGCGACCACAACGATCCGGCCGTGTTCATCAGCCTGCGCGACGAAAAGGACGCGACCACGGAGGCCGAGAAGCTCGCCACGAAGGATGTCGCCAGCCTGCAGCTCTATGGCGTGCCGGTCGTGGTGAAGGACAATATCGACGCGCTGGGATTTCCGACCACCGCGGCCTGCCCGGCCTTCTCGTATACGCCGACCCATGATTCGACCGCGGTGCAACGGCTGCGCGCCGCCGGCGCCATCATCATCGGCAAGACCAATCTCGACCAGTTCGCGACCGGCCTCGTCGGCGTACGCTCCCCTCATGGCATCCCTCGCAATTCGATCCGCGATGATCTCATTCCCGGCGGATCGAGCTCGGGCTCGGCCACCGCCGTCGGCGCCGGGCTGGTGCCGCTGTCGCTGGGAACTGACACCGCCGGCTCTGGACGCGTGCCGGCGATGCTCAACAACATCGTCGGTCTCAAGCCGAGCCTCGGCATGATCTCGACCGCGGGCCTGGTGCCTGCCTGCCGGACGCTCGACTGCATCTCGGTGTTCGCTCTGACCGTGGACGACGCCGCGTTGGCGCTCTCCGTGATGACTGGCCCCGACCAGACCGATCCGTTCTCGCGCGACCGGCCGCTGGGCGCGATCACGCCGCTCCCGGCAAACCTGCGTCTCGGCGTGCCGCGCAACGGACAGCTGATCTTTTTCGGCGACAAGCAGGCGGAAGCGGCCTTTAGCGATGCGCTGAAGCGCTGGACCGCGCTTGGCGCAGCGCTCGTCGAGTTCGACCTCGAGCCGTTCTACGAGACGGCGCGGCTGCTCTACGAGGGACCGTGGGTCGCCGAGCGCTATCTCGTGATCCGCGACCTGCTGGCGTCCGGGCCGGATGCGATCCATCCGGTGACGCGCGAGATCACCGTGGCCGGCGCGCGGCTGACGGCGGCGGAGACCTTCTCCGCGCTCTACCGCTTGCAGGGCCTGCGCAAGATCGCCGAGCGCACGTTTGCAGACGTCGACGCGCTGGTGCTGCCGACGGCACCGACGGTCTATACGACCGCTCAGGTGCTGGCCAATCCGGTCGAGCTCAACAGCCGGCTCGGTACCTACACCAATTTCGTCAATCTGCTCGACCTCTGCGGCCTCGCGGTGCCGGCAGCGATGCGTGACGACGGCATTCCGTTCGGCATCACGCTGCTTGCGCCCGCCGGCCACGACGCGTTGCTCGCGAGCATCGGGCGCGTGTTTCATGCGGCTACGGAGCTGACGCTTGGCGCAAGGGGCGTGGCGCAGTCTCCGCTCGCGCCGCTTGCCGCGACCAGCGTCGATGAAATTCCGATCGCCGTCGTCGGCGCGCATCTGTCCGGCATGGCGCTGAACGGCGAGCTGAAAGCGCTGAACGGCCACCTGATCGAGGCGACCAGGACCGCGGCTGACTACAAGCTCTACGCATTGAAGACCACGCCGCCGAAGCCGGGCATGCTGCGCGTCGAAGCCGACAAGGGCGCGTCGATCGAGCTGGAGATATGGTCGCTGTCGTCGTCCGCTTTCGGCAAGTTCGTCAACGCGATCCCCGCGCCGATGGCGATCGGCACGGTGCGGCTGGCCGACGGCCGCACCGTGAAGGGGTTTCTCGTCGAGCCGGAAGTGCTGGGCGACGCCCGCGACATTACGGACTATGGCGGTTGGCGGGCGTATATGGCGGAGAAGGCGACGAGATAGGTGCATCTCCTCATGGTGAGGAGGCGCGCAGGCGCCGTCTCGAACCATGAAGGCCACGCGGCTGCATCTCGGCCTTTCATCCTTCGAGACGCGGCCTTCGGCCGCTCCTCAGGATGAGATCACACCGACACCGCGTAGATCTCGTACTCCCCGCGCACCAGCTCGATATGCGCGCGCATCGCGGCGGCGGCGCCCTGCTTGTCGCCGCGCATGATGGCGACGACGACGCGGTCGTGCTCGGCTTGGGATTTGGCGAGACGGCCGAGGTTCCGGAACTGGGCGCGGCGGAACGGCTGCACGCGCACGCGGGTCGCCAGCGTGATCTCGGCGATGTAGCCGTTCTGCGAGCCTGCATAGATCGCGTTGTGGAAGCGCTCGTTGTCCTCGTGGAAACGATCGGGATTGCCGGTGTAGCTCAAGACCCGCAGCTCTTCGTGGATGGCCTCCAGGCCGTGGCGCTCGACGGCAGACATGCGCTCGGCCGCAAGACCTGCACAGAGCGCCTCTAGCTCCGCCATCGCCTCGAACATGCTTGTCAGCCGTTCGAATGAAGGCTGCGCCACGACCGCGCCGCGATGAGCACGCGCTTCGACGAGGCCGCTTGCCACGAGCTGGCGCAGTGCTTCCCGCACCGGCGTGCGCGAAACGCCGAAGCGGCGCGCGATGTCGGTTTCGTCAAGCGGCGCGCCGGGGGCAAGGGCTCCGCGCACGATCTCGTCGGCGAGCTGCAGGCGCAGCTCCTCGGCGCGCGTGACCTTCTGCACCGAAGGCGACGCCCGGTCGACGCGCGGCACCACCGGCTCGGCCGGCAGTGTTCCCTGCGGAAGGTCGTCAAGCGTCATACGATCAGGTCTCTTTCGACTCGTCGATGATGCTGACATGGGCGGCGACGACGCGCCAGCCCTCCGGGAATTTTACCCAGGTCTGCATCTGCCGGCCGACCTTACCCGGCACCGTGTCGCGATAGAACAGGGTGGAGGCGACCGCGGTGTCGCGGCCATAGCTGGTGATCACGGTTTTCGCAGTGCGGCGGTTGAGGCCGACCGGCGAGCGCCCGGCTCGAAAGCCGGAGATCGCCTCATAGCCGTAGAGGTTCTCGCCGATGCCATAGCGCAGCGTGCGGGGATCGTTGCGGAAGAGCTCGCCGAGCACGGCGACGTCGTTGGTGATCAGCGCCTGCTCGTAGCGGTCGAACGCGGCTTTGACTTCCGCGATCACGTCGGGGAGATCGATCTCCATCTCAAAATCCTTTTGGGCTGGGCGCGGCGACGACGCCCATCTTCTCCAACGCGTACGCGACACGCAACGCGATGTCCTCGCGCCAGGGCGCGGCGATGATCTGTACGCCGATCGGCAGCGGCTCGAGCGGCACCGGCACGGCGACCACGGGCAGGCCGATAAAGGAGATCGGCTGGGTGTGGATACCGATGTTGGCGCGCACCGGCAGCTCAACGCCGCCAAGGCTGAAATTGACCTGGCCGAGCTTTGGCGCGGTGCAAGGCGTCGCGGGGGCGAGCAACACGTCGACGGACTTGAAGACCTCGGCGAGTTGCGCGCGATACCAGCGACGGAATTTCTGGGCGCGGTCGACCAGCGGCGCCGGCACCATGGCGCCCGCGATCAACCGGTCGCGCACGGCTGGATCGAAATCGTTCGGCCGCTTGCGCAGGCGATCGAGATGCAGCGAGGCGCCTTCGGTGGTGCTGATGACATAGGCCGCGGCACGGGCGCGCGCGGCTTCGGGCACGTCCACCACGCGCGTTGCGCCCAGCGCCTTGGCGACGCGGCCGATAGCCTCGACGGCTTCCGGAAACAGATTCTGCTGGAAGTACCCGCCGGCGATCGCAATGCGCAGATCCGAAACCGGATTGGCGAGCAGCGGCAGCGTCGGCTCTATCCCGCGCGTCGTGCAGGCGGCATCGTCGGCATCCGGGCCCTGCATCGCGTCGTAGGCGAGCGCGAGATCGGTGGCCGAGCGCGCGAACGGGCCGAGATGATCGAGGCTCGCGACGAACGGAAACGAGCGCGCGCGCGAGAGCCGGCCATAGGTCGGCTTCAGGCCAAAGATGCCGCAGAAGGAGGACGGCACGCGGATCGAACCGTTGGTATCAGAGCCGAGCGCGATCGGCACCAGCGCGCCGCCGACAGCGCTGCCCGAGCCGCCGGAGGAGCCGCCGCTCATTCGCGTGGTGTCATGCGGATTGCGCGAGGGACCGTGATGGACATTCTCGCCGGTGAAGTCATAGGCGTATTCGCCCATGTTGAGTGCACCGACCAGCACGGCGCCGGCGGCCTCCATGCGCTCGATCAGCGTGGCATCGCGCGTGGCGGGCACGCGGTCTCGGTTGATCTTCGAGCCTGCGCGTGTGGCGAGGCCCGCGACGTCGAACAGGTTCTTCACCGCGAACGGCACGCCGGCGAGCGGGCCGACGGTCTTGCCGGCGGCGATATCGGCGTCGATCGCGCGCGCTTTGGCGCGGGCGCGATCGGCGGTGATGTCGGTGAACGCATTGAGGATGGTGTCGTGCTGCTTGATGCGCGCAAGCGCTGCTTCGGTCGCATCGAGCGCCGACATTTTACGGCCCGCAACCGCGCTCGCGATATCGGAAGCTGTCATCTCTGGCTTGGTCGTCATGGCGGCGTCAGACCGTGAACACGGGCGCCGGCTCGGTCTCGTCCGGCAGCGCGAATTCGTCGACGAGGCGGCCGAGCCGCAACGAGACTTCGAGGTTGGCGCGAATGGCCGGTCGCCAAGCGTCCTCGACCGGCAATGCCAGCGCCTGCGATACGGCGTCGATGTAATCGTCCAGCGGTTCGGCCATCACGCTCCCAAACAATCAATGCAACGGCAACGGCGGATGCGGGATCGCCGTCAGCAGCTCCTTGGTGTAATCGTCCTGCGGATCGCTCAAAACTCTGTCGGAAGAGCCTTCTTCGACGATTCGACCCGACCGCATGACAATGACACGATCGCACAACAAGCGCACCACATTCAAATCATGCGAGACGAACAGATAGCTCATACCTAGCCGTGCCTTGAGGTCCTGAAGCAGATTGAGCACCACGGCTTGCACCGAGACGTCGAGCGCCGCGGTCGGCTCATCCAGAATGACGAGCTTTGGGTGCAGGGCGATGGCGCGGGCAATGCCGACGCGGGCCTTCTGGCCGCCCGACAATTGATGCGGGAAGCGATCGAGCAGATTGAGCGGCAGGCCCACCATGGTGGCCAGTTCCTCGCAACGGGTGCGCAGCGCATCGCGCCCCCTGATGTCGCCGAGCTGCATGATGGGGTCGATGATGGCGCGTGCGGCGGTAAAGCGCGGGTTGAGGCTGTCGGTCGGATCCTGGAACACCATCTGGATACGGCTGCGTTGCGGCAGCCGGGCAAATCCCGCCGGCGCAATGCCGCCGATGTCCTCGCCGTCGAACTGGATCAGGCCCGAGGTCTGGTCCAAGAGCCGCATCACCATCATCGACGTGGTCGATTTGCCGCAGCCGGACTCGCCGACCAGGCCGACGCTCTCGCCATGGCCAATCGAGAAGCTGATGCCGTCGACCGCGCGGAACATATCCGGCTCGACCGGCGGCTTGCGGCCGAACAATTTGCCAAGCGTGGTAGTGGCGCCTTGACGGGGATATTCCTTGACGAGCTTTTCGATGAGGAGAAGGGGCTGCTTCCCGCTGGCGGGGACAGCAAGGCTCTCCGCTGGGGCGCTGCTTGATGCCGTCGATGGACCCGCCTCCTCCTCGGGCAACAGATCCCGCAGGCTCACGCCGAGCCGCGGCGTCGCGCGCATCAGCTTTTTCGTATAGGGGTGCTGCGGGCTGGCGAAGATGTCGGCGGCTTTCGCGGTCTCGACCACCCGGCCCTTTTCCATCACCACGACGCGGTCGCAATAGGCTGCCGCGAGGCCGAGGTCGTGCGTGATCAGGATGGTGGACATCGCCTTGCGCTTGGTCAGCTCGACGATCAGGTCCATCACCGCCTTCTGGGTGGTGACGTCCAACCCAGTTGTCGGCTCGTCCGCGATCAGCAGCTGCGGATTACAGGCGAGCGCGAGCGCGATGACGACGCGCTGGCACATGCCGCCGGACAGCTCGAATGGATAGGCGTGATAGCGCTCGCGCGGGCGGGCGATCTTGACCTGCTCCAGCGCCTCGATCGCCTTTTCTCCGCGGTCCGAGACCATGGCCTGCTGCACATGGGTGCGCAGCACGTCCTCGATCTGATCGCCCACTTTCCGGATCGGATTGAGCGCGGCGCGCGGGTTCTGGAAGATCATCGAGACTTCGCGGCCGCGCAGGTCGCGCATCTGGTCTTCGGTCGCGGCCTTGACGTCGATCCCGGAGAACATCACCGAGCCCTCGGCGATTCGGCCCGCCCGGTCGAGGATGCGCATCACCGCATACGACGTCACCGATTTGCCGGAGCCGGACTCGCCGACGATGGCAAGCGTCTCGCCCTTGGCGACGGAGATGTTGACGTGCTGCACCGCCTTGACGATGCCGCGGCGGGTGTTGAATTCGACCGTGAGGTCCTGGACGTCGAGCAGGGGCCGGGCGGTCAAGGGTGCCTCCCAAACAAAAACGTCGAAAACAACCCCATGCACAGTAGAATTGGATTGATTTCATTGGAGAATTTTGAGCGGGAATTTGCGCGTACTCCAGCCATCACGTCCTCCGCTGCGGGTCGACGATGTCGCGCAGGCCGTCGCCGAGGAGGTTGAAGCAGAACACGGCGATCATCAGCGCGAGGCCGGGGAACAGCGCGATCCACCATTCGCCGGAAACCATGAAGCCCGCGCCTTCGGCGACCATGATGCCCCATTCCGCCGTCGGCGGACGGACGCCGAGGCCGATGAAGGACAGGCCGGCGGCATTGAGGATGGCGTAGCCCATGGTCAGCGACATCTGCACGATCATGATCGGCATGATGTTGGGCAGAATATGCACGAGAAGAATACGGAATTCGCCGTTGCCGGAGAGACGCGCCGCCTGAACGAAGCCGGCATTGCGGCGCACATTGGCTTCGGCGCGCGCGACCCGGGCGTAGAGCGGGAAGTTCACGATCGCGGTCGCCAAAATGATGTTCTGCACGGTGTTGCCGAGCGCCGCGACGATGCCCATGGCGAGCACGAACAGCGGAAAGGCCATGATGGTGTCGGCGATGCGGCCGACGATACGGTCGGTCCAGCCGCCGAAATAGCCGGCGGCGATGCCGGCGAGCCCGCCCATCAAAAACACCAGCACGACGGAGGCCACCGCGATGAACGCATCGAGCCGCGTCGCCACGACGACCCGGCTGAAGATGTCGCGGCCGAGCTGGTCGGTGCCGAACCAGTGCGCAGCCGAGGGCGGCTTCAGCGACGCGGCGGTGTCGGACGCCAGCGGATCATACGGCACCACATAGGGACCGAAGATCGCAGCAATGAGGATCACGATCAGCAGCGCGAAGGCGAAGCCCGTGACCTTGTTCTCGCCGAGCACGTAGCGGGTCTGGTCGAGCAGCGCGACGAGCCCTGACGTCCGCGCGGGACCGACGGGTTCAACAGCAGGCGCAACAGAACTCATGAATGCTCCCTACCCTTCCAGCCGCACGCGCGGATCGATCACGCCATAGAGAATATCGATCACCAGATTGAGCAGCACGTACATCACCGCCATGGTGAGCACGAAACCCTGCACCGGCGCGAAGTCCGACGAGATCAGCGCCTCGACCGCGTAAGAGCCGATGCCGGGCCATGCGAACACTTTTTCGACCAGCACGTTGGCGCCGAGCAGGAACGAGAACACCATGCTGAGCGTGGTGATGACGGGAAGCATCGCGTTACGAAACGCGTAGGTGACGATGACGGTCGCCGGCGACAGGCCGCTGGCGCGCGCGGTGCGCACGAACTCCGACGACAGCACCGCCAGCATCGAGGCGCGCGTCATGCGCGCGATCGGCGCCAGCGAGAAGATCGCAAGCGTCGTCGCCGGCAGGATGAGCTGGCTGCATGCCGAACGGAACGCCTCGAGGTCGCGCGCGATCAGGGTGTCGATCAGGTAGAAGCCGGTTACCGTCGGCGGTGCGCTATAGAACACATCGAGCCGGCCAAGCGGCGCGGGCGACCAGCCGAGCCGGAAATAGAAGACATAGACCAGCACGAGGCCGGTGAAGAACACCGGCAGCGAGACGCCAGCCGTCGTCGTGACACGACAGAGATGATCGACCCATGATCCCGGCCGCGTCGCCGCCAGCACGCCGAGCGGAATGGCGATCACGATCGAGACGACGAGGCCGAGCAGCGTCAATTCGGCGGAGGCCTGCAGGCGGTTGCGGATCTCCGCCGCGACCGGCTGGCCCGTCGTGAGCGAATTGCCCAAATCGCCATGGGCGAGGTCGTTGGTGTAGCGGAAGAACTGCTCGATCAGCGGCTTGTCGAGGCCGAGCTTTTTGCGGATCTGCTCGACGGCTTCCTTGGTCGCGGCGGGACCGGCGAAATACGCGGCAGGGTCACCGGGCAGCGCGCGCGTCAGCAGGAAGGTGACGATGACGACCCCGATCAGCGACGGGATCGCGAACATCAGGCGCTTGCCGATCATGGTCAGCATGACCCCTCACCCCTTCGCCATCGTGCGGTAATCCAGACGGCGGTGAAACCAGTATTGGTAGCCGCTGATGTTCTTCTGCATCGCGACGTTGACGAAGGGCTGGTACAGCGGAATGCGCGGGATGTCGCTGTAGGCGAGGTCGACAAAGCCCTTCACGTCGATGTCGTAGGTCGCCGTGTCGCCGATAGCTGCCGCATTGCGTGCGCTGTCGATGAGCTTGTCCATCTCCGCCGACTTGTAGCTCATGGTGTTGAAGACGGAATTGTTGCCGTGATAGCACCAGTAGAAGAAGTATTCGGGGTAATCGAGCCAGCCCGAGAACACGTTGGTGAAGAGCGGCATCTCCTTCTTGTTCAATTCGGTGCGCCAGTTGGCGCCGGGCACCTTGTTGATGGTGGTCTTGATGCCGATCTGGGCCAAGCTTTCCTGCACCAGCACGCAGAGCGGCTCGTTGACGCCGGCGAAATTCAAATCGAACGAGATCGTGGTCTCGAAGCCGTTGGCATAACCGGCTTCAGCGAGCAGCGCCTTCGCCTTGTCCATGTCGGTGTTGTATTTGTGCGGCTGCGGCCAGGCGACTTCGGTCGGCTTGTCCTTGGCCGCGCCGAACATCGGGTTCGCCAGCCCGAACATCACCGCGTCCATGATCTTCTGATAGGGAATCGCATAGGCGACCGCCTGACGTACCTTGGGATTGTCGAACGGCGGCTTGGTGACGTTCATGCCGATATACTGGATGCCGTTGGAGAACGGCAGCGACACCACGTTGAGCTTGCCGCTCGCCTTCATCTCCTGGAAATCCTTGAACGGCAGCTCGTAGGAGATGTCGGCGTCACCGCGCTCCAAGAGCGCCCGGCGGTTGCCGGCCTGCGGCACCATGCGCCAGATCACGCGCTTGATCTTCGGCAAGGGGCCGCCGACCCAATCCTCGTTGCGCTCCATCACCACTTCGGTGCCGGCGGTCCACTTCGTCACCTTGTAGGCGCCGGAGCCCGCGGTCTGCTGTTTTGTGAATTCGAGACCCCAGGGATCCTTCTCGCTCGAATTCTTCTTCACCAGTTCGGAATTGATGATGCACGGCACGATCACCGCGAGATCGGGGATCGTCAGCTTGTCCTTCTTCAGGAAGTCGACGCGCACCGTGTAGTCGTCGATCACGACGAACTGCTCGGGTTTCGTCAGCGAGCCCGCGCTCATCTGGAAGGTGGGAAAGCCGCCGACGCTGACGGCGCGGTCAAGCGACCATTTGACGTCCTTGGCGGTCACAGGCGCGCCATCGTGGAATTTGGCGTTCTTCTTCAGCGTGAAGGTGACCGACATCTCGTCGATCTTGAAGTCCTCGGCGAGCTCACCCCTAAACTTGTCGCGGTCGTAATAGGGCACGCCGCCGGGGCCGCTCTTCATCTCGTGGCTGATCAGGCGGTCGTAGCAATTCCACGACACTTCGTAGCCGGGCACGTTGGTGCCGATGCCATGGATATCGAGATTGTTGGGGCCACCTTCCGAGACGATCAGCAGCGTCTCCGACCGCGCATCGGCCTGGGCGGACGAGATCACGGACGGCATGGCCGGAAGCGCCGCGCCAGCGGCCAATCCGGAAACGGACTTGAGGAAATCGCGGCGCTTCATGAAACGGCTCCAACTCAAAAGTTTTTGGTTGGAACTGGATTCGCAAGGTTCGTGCCAAGGCTTAACGAGACGCTAGTCAATCAATAAGATGTTGTTAGTACGTGATAATATAGCTTTTCGGCCCAGCAGCCGCTCTCGATCAAGATGCCAAGGCATTGCATACAAAGAGGCGTATTTGCACATAAAATAGACTGCCGTACTCCGCGCTCAACTCGTGGGCGTCATCCCGGCCAGATCAGGTCCTGCAGCTCGACAAGATTATCAGCCTTCTCCTGCCAGCCCTCGATGCAGACGTGGCTGTTGAGGTCGCTGGCGCGATGCAGCAGCATCAGGGCCATCAGCCGGCGCTTGAGCGCGAAATCGAGCTTTGCATAACCAAAGCCTTCGAGCAGGTTGCGCACCCTCCCCGGCCGGCCCGCCGCCATGAACGCGCTGGGGCCGAGCAGATCGTAATCGCGCCATCCCGTCAGCACGTCGCCGAAGTCGAACAGGCCGGCGAGCGACCATTGATCGTCGCGGCAGGCGAGCAAGAAGTTCTCTGGAATGTATTCGCCGATCAGGATCACCGGCGGCGCGTCCATCGGAATGAGTTTTGGCGCGTCGCGCAGGAGATCGTCGAGGCCGGCGAGGAATTTCGGCGCAAGGCCGAGACGCGTGTGCCGCGCCTTGCAGCCCAGCATCTGGGCGCGCATGAAGTCGTCCCAGCGCGGCTGGATTTGCGCGAGCGGGCCGAACGGCGCGCGCTGCACGGACGCAATGGTCTCGCCGATCTGACGCAGCACGCGCTCCTTCTGCGCTTCGGCTAATTGCGGCCAGACCTCCGAGCCGAGCGTGCCGGCAAGGCGCGTGATGATCAGATAAGGCCAGTCGTCGCGCTCGCCTTCCGCGACGATCTCGGGAATCGGCAAATGTAGACGGCCGGCAAGCTGCGTCAGCGAGCCGCGCTCTGAGACGAATTGCGCGCGAAGCAGCGGCGGGAAGATTTTCAGGATCAGCCGGTCACTGAGGCCGACGACGAGATTGGTGCCGGTCGCAAACACATGCGGCGCGCTGACATCGACACCGTGACTGCGCACGATGTCGAGCGCGATCGGCAGCCATCGCGAGGAAGCGGAGCGCCAGGCGCGAAAGCTTTCTGCGTCGGCGAAGTGAGGTAGCGTCATCGACATCGCAACTTTAATAGCATTTCAAACAATCCCCGGGGGCCCATCCTTCGAGACGCCCGCTTTGGCGGGCTCCTCAGGATGAGGGCGGAGTGCGCGGCAGCAATTTCAACGGGCACCGATGCCGCTTGAGCCTCATCCTGAGGAGACCGCTAGAAGCGGTCGTCTCGAAGGATGAGGCGCGCGCTCGGATCGCCGCTACCTATCCGGGCTGGCGCGCTCGAACTGGCGCAGCAGCTTGTTGCCGCGTTCGACCGCGGAATCGAGCGCACCTTGCGCGCTCTTGTGGCCGGCAAAGGCCTGCTCCAGCTCGTCCTCGATCGCGCCGCGGATCAGCACGAAGGAGCCGAGCCGGATGCCCTTCGAATTCTCCGTCGGGGGATGCAGCGTGATCTCCTCGAACGAGATCGCCGAGCCCGGATTGCGCTCGTAAAAGCCCTGCGCGCGCGTCAGCTCGAAGGCGGCGCGGGTAACAGGCAGATAGCCGGTGTTCTGGTGCCAGGCGGCCTGAACGCCGGGCTGCGACAGATAGGCGAAGAACCGCGCCACACCCTTGTATTCCTCGCGCGGGCGATCGCGCAGCACCCACAGCGTAGCGCCGCCGATGATCGAGTTCTGCGGCGCGCCCTTCACGTCGGGCCAATACGGCATCATGCCATAACCGATCTCGAATTTCGAATTCGCCTTGATGTCGGCGCGCGTCGCCGAGGAGCCGATGAAGATGCCGCATTCGCCGTTCTGGAAGCGCGGCTCGGCCGACTGGCCGCGGCCGCTATAATCGAACAGTTTTGTCTTTTGCCATTCGGCAAGTTGGGCAACGTGTTTGACGACGACCGGATTGTTGATGGTCAGTTCGGCATCCAGCGCGGCAAAGCCGTTGGCCCGCGTCGCCAGCGGCAGATTGTGAAACGCCGAGAAGTTCTCGACATGGATCCAGGACGGCCAGGACGTGGTGAAGCCGCACACCGCGCCGCGATCGCGCAGGCGTTTTGCAGCAGCGCCGAGCTCCGGCCAGGTTTTCGGCGGCGTCTCCGGATCGAGCCCTGCATCGCGGAACATGGTCTTGTTATAATAGAGGATCGGCGTCGACGAATTGAACGGGAAGGACAACAGATTGCCGGCCGCATCGGTGTAGTAGCCGGAGACGGCGGGAAGGTAATCGCCCAGCGAGAACGGCTCGTTCATGTCCCGCATCAGGCTGAACACGGGATAGATCGCACCCTTGGCCGCGGTCATGGTGGCGGTGGCGACCTCGTTGACCTGAACGATCGCGGGCTGGCTGCGCGAGCGGAAGGCGAAGATCGCTGCCGTCACCGTCTCGGTGTAATTGCCCTTGTAAGTTGGCACGACGCGATAATCCGGCTGCGAGGCGTTGAAGTCGGAGGCGAGCTTCTCGAGCTGCCGGCCGAGTTCGCCGGACATGGCGTGCCACCACGCGATGTCGGTGGCGGCACGCACCGGCGCAGCCAATGAGAGAGCCGCAAAGGCGGCGACGATCTGCAAAAGGCGCGATGCTGAAGTCACGATGGCTCTTCCCGTGCCGCACGACGAAAGGCGGCTGTCCCTGCTTAAGGCGCGGCATTTGCGGTTTCAACCGGGAATGCGCGCCGGCCGCGCCGCACAATCATGCGGCTGCGCCGGGCGGGATGGCCTTCCCCCGACCATCTGCTAGATTGCATTGAACCTTTTCCTCCCGCCATAGACTCCACCACTGAGGGGTTGAGTGTGCCAGTGTTGAACCGTGCCGAACGCTCGCGGACCGGGGTGGTTTTCGTCGCGCTTGTGATCGCCATCTGCGCGACGAGCGCCGTCGCGCGTGAATTCCGCGCGGCCGACACCCAGACCGAGGATTATCCGACCGTGCAGGCGCTGCGCTACATGGGCGCCCTGATCGCCGAGCGCAGCGGCGGCCGGCACAAGATCCTGTTCCGGTCCATCGAGCACATGCGGAAGGTGCTGGACGGCCCCATCGGCAGCGAGACCCTCGGCGGTTTCGAGCCCTGCGGCTTGGTCGGCCTCACCCTCTGCGATTCCGGCGCGCGCCGCCCGGTGAAGAGCGTGGTCTACGCGAGGACCGTCGACGATCCCGCCGCGACCGCGCTGATCGAACGCATTCGCAAGGTGGAGTAAGGCCTCTTGCCCGGGCTTGGACACAGCGAGCACGCAGACTGGCCGCCCGGCACGATCGGGCGGCTGCGCGCGCGGCTCCTCGGTGCGCTCCGGGCGGTGCCGATCCGCTGGCGCATCCTGTCGATCGCGGCGCTGAATTCCGCCGTGGTGGTGGTGCTGGTCGCGCTGATCTGGAACGGCTCGCAGGTGCTCGGCTCGGCCTGGGACGACGTGCGCCAGGTGCGCGAGTCCGACCGGATTCTGGCGCTGCTCGAAAGCGAGACAGGGCGGCTGCACAATCTGATTCACCGCTACATCAACCAGCCGAGCCCGGATCTGTTCGCCGAGATCCTGCTGCTGCGCGAGGCGGTGCTGGGTACGCTGACCAACCGCGCCGCCAACGACCCGATGCTGTCGGGCTCGGTCGAGGAGCTGGAGCGTACCACCGACCGCTTTCTCAACGGCTTTGGCGAACTGCGCAGCGTGCAGGTCACCATCGCCAGGACCTACGAGGACCAGGTGCAGGGACCCGCCAGGGACATGGCCGGCCTCTACTCCATCATCGAAGGCGCCACCGGCCATCGCGACGCGCTGATCTGGCCTTCGCTCGGCAAGTCGCGCGAGGCCTTCACCGCGATGCTGGTCGCGGCCAATTCCTACTATCTGTCGCTGTCACCGGCCGCAGCCGACGAGGCGCGGCGCAACACCGAGACGATCGAGACAACCATCCCGGTCATGATCGATCTCGCCGACAACGATCTCCAGCGCATGGCGCTGCAAAAGCTCGGGGCCCGCACCATGGCGCTGCGCGAGGGCTTTGCAAAGCTCTCCGAACAGCTCACGAGCCGCACCGAGCTGCTGCGCAACACCATCGACGCCAACCAGGCCGAGGCGATCGGCGCCATCGACGACCTCTCCACCAAGATGCGCCAGCGCGAGCAGAAGGCGCAGGAGACGTTCGACCGGACGCTCGCGGACATTTCGCGGCGTGTTCTTTCCATCGCCGTAATCTTCCTCGGCATCATCCTCACCGCCGGCGTGCTGATCGCGCTGTCGATCCGGCTGCCGCTGCAGCAGATCATGGCCGCGATGCGCGCGATTACGCTCGGCGACCTCGGCCGCGAGGTGCAGGGCACGCGCGCGCGCGACGAAGTCGGCGCCATGGCGCGCGCGGTGGAAGTATTCCGCGAAAACGCGATTGCCAAGCGCGAGACCGAGGACGAGCTGCGCGCATCCAAGGAGAAGGCCGAGAGCGCGCTGCTCGAGCTCAACACCGCGCAGCAGAATCTGATCGATGCCGAGCGGCTCGCAGCCCTCGGCGGCCTCGTCGCTGGCGTCGCCCACGAGGTCAACAACCCGATCGGCATCAGCCTGACCGTCGCCTCCAGCTTTGCCCGGCGCACCGAGATCTTCGAGGCCCAGCTCAAGGGCGAAGGCGGCCTGCGCCGCTCGCAGCTCGAAGAATTCGTGCAGTCCTCGCGCGACGCCTCGCAGCAGCTGGTCGCCAACCTGCAGCGCGCCGGCGAACTGATCCAGTCGTTCAAGCAGGTCGCGGTCGACCGCTCCCATGCCGAGCGGCGGCAATTCTCCTTGAGCGAAGCCACCGACCAGATCATCGCGAGCCTGCGCCCGGTGCTGAAGCGGTCGCCGATCACGCTCCATGTCGACATGCCCGAGGGGCTGCTGCTCGACGGTTATCCCGGCTCCTACGGCCAGATCCTGACCAACCTCTTCCTCAACGCCGCCAACCACGCCTTTGCCGACGGCCGTGCCGGCACGATCACGATCTCGGCGCGGCCCCGCGGGGCCGACGACGTCGAGATCATCTTCACCGATGACGGGGCCGGCATGACCTCCGACGTGCAGCGCCAGGCCTTTGACCCATTTTTTACCACAAGGCGCAATGAAGGTGGCACGGGACTCGGGCTCCATATCGTCTATAACCTCGTCACCCAGCAGCTCGGCGGTCGCATGATGCTGGAATCCAAGCTGGGACAAGGCACTACATTTCGCATTATCATGCCCCGGGTCGCCAGGGGCGGCGCGCAAAGCACAGAGACTGACGGGACTTCTCAATGGCCGAACAGGACGATGTCCTCCACCTGATCGACGACACCGGTACCGCGTCGGAGGATGTTGACGCCCGGAAATGGAAGATCGCCGTCATCGACGACGATCAGGCCGTGCATGACGGCACCCGCTTCGCGCTGTCCGACTACAGTCTCAACGGCCAGGGCCTGGAGATCCTCTCTGCCCATTCCGCGGCGGAAGGTCGCAAGCTGATGGCCGCGCACAGCGACATCGCCGCCGTGCTGCTCGACGTCATCATGGAAACGGACGTCGCCGGCCTCGACCTGGTCGAGTACATCCGCAACGAGCTCAAGAACGAGACCGTGCGCATCATCCTGCGCACCGGGCAGCCCGGCCAGGCGCCCGAGCGGCGCGTGATCGTGCAGTACGACATCAACGACTACAAGGCCAAGACCGAGCTCACCGCCGACAAGCTGTTCACCTCGCTGACCGCGGCGCTACGCTCCTACCAGCAGCTCGAGCGCATGCTGCAGACCCGGCGCGGGCTCGAGATCATCATCGACGCCGCCTCGACGCTGTACGATTTCAAGTCGATGCAGCGGCTCGCCGAGGGCGTGCTGACGCAGCTCGCCTCGCTGCTCAATGTCGATTGCGCTGGTATACTGGTTTTGCGCGACAATGGCGGCATCGACCCCGAGCTCTCGGTGCTCGCCGGCAGCGGCTGCTACAGCCGCTTCATCGGCATGACCACGTCGAAGGCGCTCGACCCCGAGCTGCGCCAGATGGTGGAGGACGCGTTCCAGCGCCGCAAGAACGAGTTCGCCGACCACCGCAGCGTGATCTATTTGCGCACCGGAAGCGGCCGCGAGGTCGTTGTGCTGCTCCAGGCCGAGCGCGAGCTGTCGGAGACCGACCGCTCGCTGGTCGAGATCTTCTCCAGCCGGCTCTCG
The DNA here is from genome assembly GCF_023073375.1 of Bradyrhizobium sp. 197. Classification (NCBI taxonomy): domain Bacteria; kingdom Pseudomonadati; phylum Pseudomonadota; class Alphaproteobacteria; order Hyphomicrobiales; family Nitrobacteraceae; genus Bradyrhizobium; species Bradyrhizobium sp. 197. The sequence goes on from NZ_JADPJJ010000053.1 coordinate 85,151, forward strand.
ATCGCCTTCGACAACGTCATCCTCTACCAGCAGCTCCAGGCCGCCAACACCCAGCTGGAAGACCGCGTCGCCCAGCGCACCCGCGCGCTGATGCAGGCCAACCGCCGCCTCTCGGCGCAATGGCTGCGGCTGCAGCGCGCCAACGGCTTCAAGAACGAGATTCTCGGCACCGTCGCGCATGATCTGAAGAACCCGCTCGGCGTCATCCTCGGCCGCACCGAGATGCTGAAAGAGCTGATCTCGACCGGCGCGTCGTCGAGCGGCGTGGTCGCCCAGGTCGATCACATCCGCGATGCGACGAAGCGCCTGACCACGATGGTCGACCATCTGATCTCGGACGCGATGGCCGATGCCTTCGACATCACCATCCGTCGCGAGCCGGTCGACGTCGCGGCCCTGGTCAAGGAGGTCGCCGAGGCCAACCAGCCGCTCGCGGTCAACAAGCAGCAGGCGATCAGCGTCATCGCGCCGGCCAACATCGTCACCATGTGCGACACCGACCGCATCCGCGAGGCGATCGACAATCTCATCAGCAACGCGATCAAATACTCACCGATCGGCGGCAAGATCGACGTCGCCGTCAGCCATGAGGGCGGCGACACCATCGTCCGCGTCAGCGACGAGGGCGCCGGCCTGTCGCCGGAGGATCTCGGCCGCCTGTTCGGCCGGTTCCAGCGACTGTCCGCAAAACCGACCGCCGGCGAGAGCTCGACGGGGCTTGGGTTGTCCATCGTCAAGCGTATTATCGACATGCATGGCGGCGAAGTGACCGCCGAGAGCGAGGGCCCCGGCAAGGGCTCGACCTTCACCATCACCCTCCCCGCGACAGAAATCCCGTGATTTCAAGACCATGACCCAAAGCCAGCACATCATGATCGTCGATGACGAGGCCCCGGCCCGGGAGATGGTCGGCGATTACCTCAAGATGCACGGCTTCACCGTGACGCTGTGCGACGGCGGCAAGTCGTTGCGCACCGCGATCGACGGCAGCATGCCCGACCTCGTCGTGCTCGACCTCAACATGCCCGAGGAAGACGGGCTCTCTATCATCCGCGACCTCAAGAGCCGCATCAACGTGCCGGTGATCATGCTCACCGCGACGGCGAGCCCGATCGACCGCGTCGTCGGCCTCGAGCTCGGCGCCGACGATTACGTGGCAAAGCCGTGCGAGCTGCGTGAGCTGATGGCGCGCATCCGCTCGGTGCTGCGCCGGAGCACGCCGGTGAAAGCCGTGGCGGCGGAAGCGGCGGCTGCGAAATCGGACAAGGAGCAATTGGTACGGTTCGGGACAAAGTGGCTCGATCTCGAAGCGCAGGCCTTGCGCGACGACGAGGGCAACGAGCATCCGCTGACCGCATCCGAGTTCGGGCTGTTGAAGGTGTTCGCGGCCAACCCGAAGCGCGTGCTGTCGCGCGAGCGCCTGCTGGAATTGGCCAACGCGCGTGACGCCGAAGCCTTCGACCGCGCCGTCGATCTGCGCATCATGCGCATCCGTCGCAAGATCGAGCCCGATCCGACAAAACCCGCCGTGATCCGCACCATCCGCGGCGGCGGCTATTTGTTCTCGCCGGTCGGGGAGAAGGCTTGAGTGTCGTCCTCGCGAAAGCCAGGACGACATCGGGGTTGAGGCGACAGCGAACGCAAAAGCCCGAAATACGTTCCCGGCGCCGCCGACCCCCCGCCCCGTATTTTCCGTATATTGAAATTCCACGCCTTTTTGCCTCGAATGTTTCGTCGCACCCTATCCGACGAAACAATTTGGCTGCGCACGAAACCATTTTCCTCTTTTCGTGCAGACGTCCCGAAACGTTGGCTCATTAACACTTTGCTCGAAGGAAACGCCGCTCGGTTGCGGCGCTACGGGGAGCCAAGTCAATGCCGAACGTCATCGCCATCAACGCCCAAGCCAGCCAGAGCATCATCGCCGCTCAGGCGACCTCGGACGACATGCTTCTCGAAAGCATTGCCGACGGCAACCGTACGTCCATGCACATCCTTTATTGCCGTCACAGTGTGCGCGTCTACCGCTTCATCCTGCGGATCGTGCGGGACGCCACCACGGCGGAAGACCTCGTCAGCCAGGTGTTTCTGGATGTGTGGCGGACCGCCGGCCAATTCCAGGGCCGCTCGCAGGTCTCGACCTGGCTGCTCTCGATCGCCCGCTTCAAGGCGCTCACCGCGATGCGCCAGCGGCGCTTCGAGGACATCGACCAGGAAGACGTGCGCCAGATCGCCGATGGTTGCGACACGCCCGAGACCTCGCTCGACCGCAGCGATACCAGCGCCATCCTGCGCGCCTGCGTTCAGAAACTGTCACCCGCGCATCGCGAAATCATCAACCTCGTCTACTACCATGAGAAGTCGGTGGAGGAGGTCGGTCAGATCATCGGCATCCCGCAGAGCACGGTGAAGACCCGCATGTTCTACGCCCGCAAGCAACTGGCCGAGTTGCTTAAGGGCGCCGGCGTCGAGCGCTTCGCTGCCTAAAGATGAATTATTTCAAAGAGATAGGGTTTTACGATGGTCCTATCCCGGACACGGAAGTGTTACCGCGGACGAAACAATTGAAACAAAGCACAACATCAGGCGGAAAAACTTCCCTCCTATAAAGATCACATACGGTTTCGTTAAACCTCCCAAGACCTCCAACGACCCGGCCGGGATGCCCCCTCCGGGTCGTTTTGTATTTTGGGGGTCTGTGGGGCCAACCACGGGCTCCCGCCTCTCCCGCTTGCCGGAATCGCTTGCGGGAGAGGGGGCACACCGCCGATGCGGCCACGGCTTCCCCGTCACGAACGTGTGACGCCGCGTAACGTCCGCCCCATCCCGCCCGAACTCCTCTCGTGACCCCCATCACGAGTGCCCCATGCTCGAACTCACCTTCGCCCTCCTTGCCGGCGTCCTCACCATCGCCGCGCCCTGCACGCTGCCGATGCTGCCGATCCTGCTCGGCGCCTCGATCGGGCGCGCGGGACACTTGCGGCCGGCGATGATCGCGCTCGGCTTCGTCATCTCGTTCTCGGCGACCGCGTTGCTGCTCGGCACAATCACGCGGCTGTTCGATTTCGATCCGAACGTGCTGCGCGAGGCGGCATCGATCCTGCTGCTCGGCTTCGGTCTGTTGATGCTGTGGCCGGCGCCGTTCGAATGGCTGTCGATCCGGCTCAATGGCTGGCTCGATCTCGGCAATTCCAACGCTACGCAGCGCGAGGGCGCGCTCGGCGGGCTCTTGCTCGGCACCACGCTTGGCCTGGTCTGGACGCCCTGCGCGGGCCCGGTGCTCGGCTCGATCCTGACGCTGGTCGCGACCGCGAAGAATTTTGGCTGGGCCGGCACGTTGCTGGTGGCCTACGCGATCGGCGCGGCGATTCCGATGCTGGCGATCGCCTATGGCGGGCAGGCCGCGACCACGCGGGTGCGCAGCCTCGCCCGCATCTCGCCACGGCTTCAGCAGGGCTTTGGCGTCGTGGTGATCGGCTTCGCCCTCGCCGCCTATTTCCAATACGACACGCTGATCGTGGCGTGGCTCACCGGCTTTTATCCCACCGGCCAGATCGGCCTGTGATCATCGCGCATCGCAACCGAAGGACTCATCCATGACTTTCAAACTGCTCGCCGTCTCCGCCGCACTGATCGCCATCGCTGTGACCGGCGCCGTCATCCCCGGCATCTGCGACGAGGCCGCGCGCGCCGCGCCTGTCGTCACCGCTGCCGCCAGCCAGGAGGCCGCGCCCGACTTCGCCGGCATCAACAACTGGTTCAACTCCAAACCGCTGAACATTGCCGATCTCCGCGGCAAGGTCGTGCTGGTGGACTTCTGGACCTATGGCTGCGTCAACTGCGTCAACACGCTGCCGCACGTCACCGAGCTCTATGCCAAGTACAAGGACAAGGGCCTCGTCGTGGTCGGTGTTCATACGCCGGAATTCCCGTTCGAGCGCTCGGCCTCGAACGTCCAGTCCGCACTGAAGCGCCACGGCATCACCTATCCGGTGGCGCAGGACAATGATTCCAAGACCTGGAACGCCTACCGCAACCGATATTGGCCGGCGCAGTACATCATCGACCAGAACGGCAAGATCGTGTTCCAGCACGAGGGCGAAGGCCGCTACGACGAGATTGATCGCACCGTGGCAAAGCTGCTGAACGCCAAGAGCTGATGCCCGGGCTACGGCGGTCCCGCCCTTGTTGCTTGACTCCACGGACCCGTCCGTGGAGTTTCGCGGCAACGCAATCAGCCGCCCGCGATGGACGACCCCAGCACCAGCACCGACATTCGCCTTCGTGAAGGCGCCTCGATCGCGCAGCGGCTGGTCATGGCCGGCTTTGCGGCCGCCGTTGCGCTGTGCTTCACGCCGGGCCTGTTCACGCACGACACCCTGGAAGTGATCATCTCCGTGGTCGCGCTCCTCGTGGGAGCAGCGTTCGTCGGCGTCATCATGCTGGCGCCGGCGGTGGTGTGGATCATCACGGCGGACGAGATCTTGATCGGAGAGCAGCGCCCGTTCGGAAAACTCCGGACGCGGGTCGTGGCCAAAGACGACATCAGGGGATTGCAGGTTCCCGGCAGCAAGAGGGCGAAAGCCCGCTTTCGGCTCGCCTTCACGCTGGCCTCCGGGGAGCGCCTGACATCCCCGCCGATCGCCGATGTCACCCACGTGCACGACACGGTGGCGCGGATCGCCGCACAATTCGACGTTCCCGATGTCGAGTCCCCCGTCAATCCGCTCGATGCCAGCAATCCCGAGATGCGTCTCGGCGACCCCCTCGAGCCGTTTTCCACGAGGGACATAAGGATCGTCGCACTGATCGTCGTCGCGCTATGTACCGTTCCCTACGCCTACAGGCTCTGGCGTGGCCTGTCGCCCGGGCCGGTCGACATGATGCTGCTGCCGGTTGGCGCGATTGCCGCTTTCGCCGTGCACAGATACGCCAATCTCGTGACCGGCGCTTTCTGGATCATCCGCCAAGGCGATATCCGCGTCGAACGCCTGTGGGGCGACGGCACGTTGCGCGCCGACCATATTGAAGGGCGCCAGGTGAAGACGATCACGGTCGAGCGCCGCGGCCGGTCGGAAGACGAGCACTGCATCGTTGTGATCCGGTTGCTCTCAGGACAACGGTTTCGCAGCCCGCGCATCGGTTCGCGGCCTGAGGCCCGGGCCGTAGGCGCCGAGATCGTCCGGCGCCTCGGGATCGCGGCTGAGAGCAATCAGATCCAGTGACAAGGTTGCCCTTCGGCTCACGTGATCTGGCCGCGTGCTCGCTCTAACCTCACCCCCTTGCGGGAGAGGTCGGCGCAGAGCGCCGGGTGAGGGTTCTCTCCTCTGGGTCTTCCTGCGGAGCTACCCTCTCCCCGACCCTCCCCCGCAAGCGGGGGGGAGGGAGCACATCGCGCCCAGCTCACTGCTTTTCGCGCCATCCCCTGTTTGTGGCATTGCTCGCGGTCCGTCAAAAAACCAAAGCATTCTCGTGACATACCAGCCGGGCGCGCCATCAACTTGCCATGAAGCTGCCCCTGGGTTCAGATGGTTTCTGATGATTTGCGCTGTGGCAGCGGGGAGAGCTTGAAATGACGGATATTCGTCGCCTGACCGGAATATTTGTAGCTGCGATCGGCCTGGTCCTGGCCATCCCGCACGCCTCCGCCCAGCAGCCCGACCGCGGCGACGAACCGGGCCTGGTCGCCGACGATGCCTACGAGCTCGATCCGGAATGGCAGAAGCAGGTCGTCTACTTCCGCACCACCGAAGCGCCCGGCACCCTCATCATCTCGACCGCCGAACGGCATCTCTATCTGGTGCAGCCCGGCGGTCGCGCGATCCGCTACGGCATCGGCGTCGGCCGCGATGGTTTTCAGTGGCAGGGGCTAGTGAATATCACCAACAAGAAGGAGTGGCCGGACTGGACGCCACCGCCGGAGATGATCCAGCGCCAGCCCTATCTGCCGCGCTTCATGGCCGGCGGCCCCGGCAATCCGCTCGGTGCGCGCGCCATGTATCTCGGCACCACGGTCTACCGCATCCACGGCACCAATCGGCCCGACACGATCGGCACCAAAGTGTCCTCGGGCTGCTTCCGGCTCGTCAACCACGACGTCGCCGATCTCTATGATCGCGTCCCTGTCGGCACCAAGGTGGTCATCCGGCAGAAGCCCGAACTCTGATCTTCCCGCTTCGTCAAAATTCCTTTTCCCGATATTTTCGAGAGAGCAACATGATGCGCACTTTTCGAGGCGGCCTGCTGATCGGGCTCGCGGTCGCCGTGCTGGTCGCCGTTCTGGCCATCATCTATGAATTCTATGACACCCGCACGCTGAAGCGCACCGTGCGCCGCGGCGAAGTGCTGTGCGGCGTCAACAAGGGCCTGCCGGGGTTTTCGATCCCCGACGACAAGGGCAACTGGACCGGCTTCGACGTCGATTTCTGCCGCGCGGTGGCCTCCGCGATCTTCAACGATCCGAACAAGGCGAAATTCGTCGCGCTCGATGCCAGCGAGCGCTTCAAGGAATTGCAGAGCCGGAAAGTGGACATCCTCTCGCGCAACTCGACCTGGAGCATGGCGCGCGAACTCGAATATGACCTCTATTTCCCGGCGGTCGCTTATTATGACGGCGCAGGCTTCATGCTGCCGCGCGCGCGCAACAAGGAGACCGCACTGGACCTGACCGGCAGCAAGGTGTGCGTCCAGACGGGGACCACCACGGCGCTCAACGTCGCGGATTACTTCCGTGCGAACAATATGAAGTACGAAGAGATGAAGTTCGACAAGCTGGACGACGTCGTGAAAGCCTACGACACCGGCAAATGCGACACGCTGAGCGCCGACGTCTCCCAGCTCTACGCGCTGCGGATCAACCTGTCGAAGCCCGGCGACCACATGATCCTGCCGGACATGATCTCCAAGGAGCCGCTCGCCCCCGTCGTGCGCCAGCGCGACGACGACTGGATGATGATCGTGAAGTGGACGCTGTACGCGATGATCAACGCCGAAGAGCTTGGCGTCTCCTCGGAGAACATCGACGAGGCCCTGAAGTCGAAGAAGCCGGAAGTGATGCGGCTGGTCGGCACCGAGGGCAATTACGGCGAGCAGCTCGGCCTCACCAAGGACTGGGTCGTCCGCATCATCCGGAACGTCGGCAATTACGGCGAGATGTACGAGCGCAATATCGGCGAGAAGTCCAAGCTGAAGATCCCGCGCGGGATGAACCAGCTGTGGAACGCCGGTGGCGTCCAGTACGCGCCGCCGGTGAGATAAGGAGCTCTATCCGCCGTCATTGCGAGCGGAGCGGGGCTCGCGCCACATCCTCATTCGTCATGCCCGGGCTTGTCCCGGGCATCTACGTTTGAGGCACATTAAGAACGTAGATGGCCGGGACGCGCTCGGCCATGACGACCTACGTAACGGGTGACGCTCTCTCCCTCTCATCCTGAGGAGCGCGGAACGCGCGTCTCGAAGGGATGCAGGCCCTAGCCGGGCCTTCATGGTTCGAGACGCCGCGCAAGAGCGCGGCTCCTCACCATGAGGAGATGGAGTTCAATACCCTCTTGCCCTTGCCAACTGCTCGGTTTGGTAATTGGCGTCCCCGAACAATTCCTCGCACACGCGCGCGCGCTTCATGAAGAAGCCGATGTCGAACTGGTCGGTCATGCCCATGCCGCCATGCATCTGCACGCCTTCCTGCACCGCGCGCGCGGCGGTGGTGCCGGCGCGGGCCTTTGCCACTGCGACGGCTGAGGCGGCCTTGGCAACGTCTGTATCCAGCGCCTGAAGCGCCTTCATCGTCGCGGCGCGAGTGATCTCGATGTCGACATAGAGTTCGGCGGCGCGGTGCTGCAGCGCCTGGAATTCGCCGATCAGCTTGCCGAACTGCTTGCGGCTCTTCAGGTACTCGACGGTGCGGTTGAACACCTCTTCGCTCAAGCCCACCATTTCGGAGGCAACCGCGCCGCGGCCGATATCGAGCACGCCGTCGAGCAGCGCGCCACCCTGGTCGATTTCGCCGAGCACGCTGTCGGCATCGACTTCGACATTGGCAAGCTCGATGCGCGCCGCATTGTGCGCGTCGACCATGATGGTGCGCTCGATCGCAACGCCCTTGGCCTTGGGGTTGACCAGGAACAGCGTCAGCCCCTCGCGCTCGCCGGCAGCGCCCGCGGTGCGCGCGGCGACGATGAGGAGGTCGGCGACATGGCCGTCGACGACCAGCGCCTTGGCGCCGGAGAGCCTGAAACCGTTGCCGGCGCGCACCGCCTGCAAGCTGGTTTGAAGCGGGCGGTGCTTTGCGCCCTCGTCGACCGCGAGCGTCGCGAGCAGCGAGCCGTTGGAAATCTTCGGCAAATATTCCGACTTCTGCGCGGCATTGCCGCCACGGTTCAGCGCCGAGGCCGCGACCACGCTGGTGGCGAGGAAGGGCGACGGCATCAGCGTGCGGCCGATCTCCTCCATCACCACGCCGGCCTCGACATAGCCGAGGCCGCTGCCGCCGAACTCTTCCGGCACCAGCAAGCCGGCAAAACCCATCTCGGCGAACGAATGCCAAAACTCCTTGGAGAAGCCGGTGGGGTCTTTGCTATCGCGCAAGCTGCGCAGATGCGACACCGGCGCCTTGTCGCTGATCAGCCCGCGCGCGCTGTCGCGGAGCATCGATTGTTCTTCGGTAAGGACGAGGGCCATGGCGGGCTCCAACAAAGTGCGGTTCGGCGGAATTCGGTGGTGACCCTCATGGTGAGGCGACGCGTCAGCGCCGTCTCGAACCACGAGGCCATCTTCGAGACGCGGCCTGACGGCCGCTCCTCCGGATGAGGACTTCGCTTACGCCCCCGGCAGATCGAGGATGCGCTTGGCGACGATGCCGAGCATGACCTCCGTCGTGCCGCCCTCGATCGAGTTGGCCTTGGTACGCAGCCAGGCGCGTGGCCGGGCGCCTTGCTTCGAACGCTCGCTCTCCCATTCCAGCGCATCGACACCGCCGGCCGACATCAGAATTTCGTAACGGCGCTTGTTGAGCTCGGTGCCGTAATATTTCATCGCCGAAGAGAACGCCGGATGCGCCTGACCCGCCTTGGCGAGGTCGACCGCGCGCTCGGCGCAGGCTGCAAGCGCGGCCTCGTCGACGTCGAAGCTGGCGATCCGGCCACGCAGCATGGGATCGTCGAGCCGCCCCAGCGCATCGGTGCCGACGGAATCCGCCGCGATCTGGCCGAGCGGACGACCGACGCCGCGCTCGCCCATGCCTGATATCATCGCGCGCTCATGCTGAAGCAGATATTTTGCGACGTCCCAGCCGCGGTTGACGGTGCCGACCACATGCGATTTCGGCACGCGGACATTGTCGAAGAAGGTCTCGCAGAACGGCGAGTAGCCGGAGATCAGAAGGATGGGCTTGGTCGAGACACCCTTCGAGGTCATGTCGAACAGGATGAAGCTGATGCCGTCGTGTTTCTTCGCCGCGGAATCGGTGCGCACCAGGCAGAAGATCCAGTCGGCATAATTGGCATAGGACGTCCAGATCTTCTGGCCGGTGATGACGAAATCATCGCCGTCGCTCTCGGCGCGGGTCTGGAGCGAAGCGAGATCGGAGCCGGCGTTCGGCTCGGAATAGCCCTGGCACCAGCGGATCAGGCCCGCGGCGATGTTGGGCAGATGCTCCTTCTTCTGGGCGTCGTTGCCGTATTTCAGAAGCGCCGGCCCGAGCATCCAGATGCCAAAACTCGACAGCGGCGGCCGCGCACCCAGCTTGGCCATTTCCGCGCGCAGCACCTTGTGTTCGGCAGCGCTGAGGCCACCGCCGCCATATTCCTTCGGCCAGTCCGGCACGGTCCAGCCCTTGTCGCGCATGCGCTCGAACCAGATGCGCTGCGGCTCGGATGCAAACTTTGCGTTACGCCCGCCCCAGAAGACGTCGGCGTCGGAGGTCGCGGGCTTGCACATTTCCGGCGGGCAGTTGGCTTCCAGCCAGGCGCGCGTTTGCTTGCGGAATGTTTCGTGATCGGCGTTTTCAGCATCGCTCATGGGCGTTTCCATCAATCAAAAACGACTTGTTATCGGCGACTCTGGGCCATCGCCTCGTGGAATTCAACCACTTCCGCGTCCCGCATCGGCTATAGTCGCCGCGACGGCGAAGCTTGAAAACAAAGAGGAAACAACAATGCGCCTGAAGCTTCTTTCGCCTGGCGAAATGAACGAGAGCCAGCGGCAGACCTATGACGAGTCGATTGCCGGCAAACGCGGCAAGCCGCCGGCGCCGATGATGGCCTGGCTCAACAGCCCCGACATGGCCCGTCACGCCACGCGACTCGGCGAGGTCCTGCGCTACGACACGATCTTCCCCGCAAAACTTTCGGAGATCGCGATCCTGGTGACGGCGCGGCACTGGACCGCGCATTACGAATGGTATGCGCACAAGCGCCTGGCGCTTGCAGGCGGCATGAAGCCCGAGATCATCGACGCCATCCGCGACCGCCGCACGCCCGTCTTCGACGATCCCAAGGGCAAGATGATCTACGACGTCGCGAAGTCATTGCACGAGGGCCACGGCGTCGAGAAGGGCCTCTATGACGAGGCGGTGAAGGTGCTCGGCGAGCGCGGCGTCGTCGAGGTAATCGGACTGTGCGGCTATTACACAATGGTGTCGATGACGCTGAACACGTTCGAGTTCGAGTTGCCGGAGGGCGAGGACCAGGAGCTGGCTTGATTGCCGATTCGGAAACGCTGGGTTTCGGGATAGCCCCGTAGCGCTGTGCCGAGGCTCGCCTTATGTGGAATTCACCAACGGAGCAGCCACATGTCGCAAAGCCCAGCCGTCCATGCCGACACCAGGATCGGCCACGTTCACCTCAAGGTCGCCGATCTCGATCGCGCGCTCGGCTTCTATTGCGGCGTGCTCGGCTTCGAGCTGATGCAGCGGATGGGCTCCGGCGCGGCCTTCATCTCGGCCGGCGGCTATCACCACCACATCGGGCTCAATACCTGGGAGAGCAAGGGCGGCTCGCCGCCGCCGCCTGATGCGACCGGTCTCTATCACACCGCGATCCTCTATCCGACACGGCCTGCGCTGGCGGATGCGCTGCATCGCGTGCTCTCGGCCGGCATTGCGCTGGACGGCGCCAGCGACCATGGCATCAGCGAGGCACTGTATTTGCGCGATCCCGACCAGAATGGCGTGGAGCTGTATCGGGACCGGCCCAGGGAGCAATGGCCGTTCGGGCCGGACGGAAAGCTTGCGATGGTCACGAAGCGGCTGGACCTGGAAGAGCTGCTGAAGCAGCGCGAGGCTTAAACTCCACTCTCTCCCCGTCATTGCGAGGAGCGAAGCGACGAAGCAATCCAGAATCTTTCCGCGGTGGCAGTCTGGATTGCTTCGCTGCGCGTAACTGCCCAGGTCCGTTTGCTCGGTTAGGCGACGCTGAGTTTGTGGATGAGTTGTGTGGGGCATCGGGACAATG